>CBFDBP010000031.1:0-19927 GCA_965603065.1 uncultured Gammaproteobacteria bacterium | reverse complement strand
ACAACAAAACCTGATGCCAGGGGAGGTTGAATTGTCCGAGCAACGCTATCGCCCGCACATGAGTCAGGAAGGTCTGTCACCGACACACCCGGTTACCGCGGTTGATGAACAGGGAAAATCCCGGCAGGTTCACGTCGCCGGAGAGTCACCCTTGACGCTGTATGTGGATGGGCGCGAAATCGTCACGCTGATGACACTCGGCACCCACCCCGAAGCCCTGACTATCGGTTATCTGCGTAATCAGCGTTTTATTCAGGAACTGAAGCAGATCAAGGATGTTTCGGTAGACTGGCGCAACGAATCCGTCCAGGTAAGCACCTGGGACGGTATCGAAGGCTGGGACGAGAAACTGAAGAAGCGCACTGTCACAACCGGCTGCGGTCAAGGCACGGTATTCAGCTGCACACTGGATGCACTCTACAGCGTCAGGCTGCCCGAGGTATCCGTACAGCAATCGATGATCTACGGGCTGCTGGACAATATTCGCCAGCAAAACGAAATCTATAAACGCGCCGGGGCGGTGCACGGCTGTGGCCTGTGCCTGCACACAGACATCCTGCTTTTTGTCGAAGACGTCGGTCGCCACAATGCTGCCGACGCCATCGCCGGATCGATGTGGCTCGAGTACCTGACAGGTGCCGACAAGATCTTCTACACCACCGGCCGACTGACATCAGAGATTGTGATGAAAACCGCGCAAATGGGGATACCGGTATTATTATCCCGTTCCGGTGTCACCAATATGGGCCTGGAACTGGCACAGGAGCTCGGCGTAATAATGATAGCCCGCGCAAAAGGCAAACACTTCCTGGTTTACAATGGTGCAGAGAAGATCGTCTACAATGCCCGGCCTCAACAACAACATCGCAAGGGACACCCATGAGAAAAATGCTATACAAAACGGCGTTCTGGCTTTTTGTCTTTGTTGCCGGGACCTGCACAAGCATGGCTGATAGCACCTTCATACGCTTGGCCACGACGACCAGTACGGACAATTCAGGCTTGCTGGATATTCTCCTGCCCGCCTTTGAAAAAGGCCAGGAATACAAGGTCAAGGTGATTTCGGTAGGCACCGGCAAAGCACTGCGCCTGGTCCGTGAGGGCGATGTCGATGTCGTCCTGGTGCATGCCCGGAGCGCAGAGGATCAACTGGTTGCCGACGACTACGGTGTCAACCGCCGTGACGTCATGTACAACGATTTCGTGCTGGTCGGACCGCACAGTGATCCGGCAAACATTCGCGGCACGACAGACGCAACTGCCGCTCTCGCGCGCATCGTGGCCAGCAAAAGCCTGTTCATCTCCAGGGGCGACACCTCCGGCACGCATAAGAAGGAGTTGCAACTCTGGGAACAAGCCGGCGTTACACCGCAGGGACAGTGGTACAGGGAAGCGGGCCAGGGCATGGGCAAGGTATTGCAAATTGCCGGGGAACTCGAAGCATACACCTTGACGGACCGCGGCACCTGGCTTGCTTACCGGAACAAGGCACCTCTGGTGATAGTCACAGAGGGTGACAAACGCCTGTTCAACCCCTATGGCATCATCGCCGCCAATCCGGCCAGGTACCCCGACGCAAACTACAGCGGAGCCATGACGCTGATCAACTGGATCACCTCACCAACGGCCCAGGACATGATAGGGAATTTCACCATCGACGAGCAAAGGCTGTTCGTACCCATGCACGACCCGGTTCAGCCTGACGGTAATCAATGACTCAATTGCTTGAGACCAGTCGACAGGCACTGGTACTGCTGTTCAGCGGTGATCCCACACTATGGAGCATCGTGAGTATCTCTTTCAGCGTATCGCTGCGCGCTGTACTGATTGCGACGCCGGTCGCCTTTCTGCTTGCCTTCCTGCTCGCACATGCACGATTTCCCGGGCGGCGCGTGTTGATATCCACGTTTAATACCCTGCTGGCCCTTCCGGCCGTGGTGGTCGGACTGACCATATACATGCTGCTGTCAAGAAACGGCCCATTTGGCGATCTTAAGCTTCTGTTCACCCAGACCGGCATGGTTATCGGTCAGATTGTTCTGTGTTTTCCATTGCTGGTCGCGTTCAGCCACGCCACCCTTCAGGCGGCGGATCAACGCGCCTGGGAGACTGCCGTGACCCTCGGCGCCAGACCGTGGCAGGCCATGCTGACACTGATGTATGAGGTTCGTTATGGACTCATTGCCGCGGTCACGGCGGCATTCGGTCGGATTATTGCGGAAGTTGGCAGTTCCATGATGATAGGCGGCAACATATTGCATTATACCCGCAACATCACCACCGCAATCGCGCTGGAAACCAGCAAGGGAGAGTTCGCGCAGGGTATTGCCCTGGGCATCATACTGTTGCTGTCAGCGCTGTTGTTGAATTTTGCCCTGTCCTTCATGCAGGCCAGGGGCGACACCACCCCGTGAGTGTTTTTCTGCAACTCAAGCACCTGCGCAAGTCCATAAACGCCGGCGAACATCTGTTCGACATCGATGAATTCAGTATCCGCGAAAATACCTGCATGGTCCTGAGCGGTGGCAACGGTGCGGGAAAAACCACCCTGCTCAAGATTCTGGCAGGACTGGATAAACCGGATCATGTGGATATCCTCTATGACGGTGAGCATCTGCCCTGGAAGCTGGCACGGCAGAAATTGTGCCAAGACGTTGTCTACCTGCATCAGCAACCCTATATGTTCGACAAAACTGTCGCAGAGAATATAGCCTATGGGCTGCGCCGCAGCGGCCTGAACCGGGCTCAGGTCGATGAAAAGGTAGATCAGGCGCTGCAATGGGCGCAACTCTCGAAACTTGCCACGAGAAATGCACGCCAGCTCTCTGGGGGGGAAAAACAGCGTGTCGCCTTGACGCGGGCGCGGGTCTTGTCGCCAAGGCTGCTACTGCTCGACGAACCACTCGCCAGTATGGATATCAATGCCAGGGAGCAGACGATCCAGCTGATCCAGCGCCTCAAGTCGGAGGGAGTGAGCACCATCGTGACCAGTCACGAACCACATATTTCCACCCTGATAGGGGACGAGCACCGGCATCTCTGCAAAACGGGTCCCTGCAGATATACTGTCGTGAAACCCTTCCTGTTCCAGCGTAATATGGCGCAGAGACCCCGACACCCGACACAACATAAAACGTCTGAACCACGCGAATCATCCGCAGGTTTATACTTTGAAAACGACACCCGACAAGAGAACAAAAGCCCTGTTGATCAATCAGACACAACTATGAACAAAGACACTACGATCCCACAACAGCAGATAACCGCCGTCATACTTGCCGGCGGACTTGCACGGCGAATGAGCGGACAGGACAAGGGCCTGATTGAAATCAATGGCCGAGCGATGATCGAACACATTATCGACGCCCTGACCCCGCAGGTCGGCAGCATACTGATTAATGCCAACCGGAATCTTGATCAGTACCGTCGCTACGCTTACCCGGTGATCGAGGACACGATGGGTGAGTTTTTCGGTCCACTGGTGGGCATGGCCAGCGGCATGCAGGCCACCAACACCGATTATCTTCTGACCGTGCCCTGCGACTCCCCTTTCATCCCTCCAGTGCTCGCCGAGAAGCTGTTTCGTGAGCTGCAGGATAAACAGGCGGATATCAGTGTCGCCCACGACAGCAAGCGCATGCAACCTGTATTCGCCCTGTTGCGCACTGGATTGCTACCCAGTCTGATGACTTACCTCGAGGATGGCGGACGCAAGATCGATACCTGGTACGCCGAGCACCGGCTGGCGAGAACGGACTTTTCTGACTGGCCCGATGCCTTTATCAATATCAATACACCGGACGACAAGGAACGCGTGGAACAGAAAATGGCACATCAGAAGGATGTTCACATCACATGACCACCGACGACAGGATACCAACGCAGGCCAGTTGCGCGGACGACTTTGACGCCGGCACCCTCAGCGCTGGAGAAGCCGAACATCGCATAGAGGCTCTTATCAGGCCCGTTGACGGATGCGAGAAAGTTGCTGTACGCAGTGCGCTCAACAGAACGCTTGCAGAAGACGTGTATTCCACTGTAAATGTGCCGGCGCACACCAATTCAGCAATGGACGGCTACGCCGTCCGGTCATCCGATTTACCGGCAGACGATTCCACGACGACGCTAACGGTAATCGGTACAGCCTGGGCTGGGCGACCTTACCATGGCTCCGTACAGGAAAATCGGTGCCTGCGAATCATGACCGGGGCCAAAATGCCCGAGGGGACGGATACAGTCATTATGCAGGAGCAGGTTGAATGCGCTGACAACATGATCCGTGTCGGAGCCGGCCATAAGCCAGGACAGAATGTCCGCCAGGCCGGCGAGGATCTCGGCATCGGTGAAGTGGCTGTGCCGGCAGGAAAAAAGATTTCCCCCGCCGAACTCGGCCTGTTTGCCTCACTGGGCATCGCTGAAATCAAGCTTGCACGCAGACTGCGGGTGGCATTTTTCTCGACCGGGGACGAGCTGCGCTCGATCGGTGAACCTCTGGCTGAAGGGGAAATCTATGACAGCAACCGTTATACCTTACACGGAATGCTGGCGCGCCTGAACGTAGAATTGCTCGACATGGGCGTTATAACCGACAAGCGGGACGCCATCAGTGAAGCCTTTCAGCACGCTGCCAGCATGGCGGACGTAATTGTCACCACCGGTGGGGTGTCTGTCGGCGAAGCCGATTTCGTCAGGGAAATACTTGCCGAAACCGGCACAGTGGATTTCTGGAAGCTGGCAATAAAACCCGGACGTCCGTTGGCCTTCGGCACGGTCAACGATGCACTATTTTTCGGGCTGCCGGGCAATCCGGTTGCTGTCATGGTCACTTTCTATGAATTCGTCCAGCCTGCACTGCGACGCATGATGGGCCAGAGCGATGTTCGTCCGGCACGCTTTAAAGTCCCGTGCCAGTCCAGGCTCAGGAAAAGACCGGGGCGCATGGAATTCCAGCGTGGTCGCTTGCAAGTCGCGGATGATGGCAGTCTCTCGGTATCGAGAAGCGGGGCACAGGGTTCCGGAATGCTGAGTTCCATGAGCGCCGCCAATTGCTTCATCATCCTGCCGACGGCTTCGGGCAGTGTCGAACCCGGCGACCTTGTCTACGTGGAGCCCTTCGAAGGCCTCGTCTAAAAGACTCTTGTCCGGGATTTTTCACCACAAAGGACACGAAGGTCACAAAGGAACAACATGTTAAATAATGACCGTAAAAAATCTCTAAGGCACAGGCTGTTAACCGAGTACACCGCGGATAAACGGGGGAATCTCTTACCCCCTGAAATCCTTCGTGACCTTGGTGCCCTTTGTGGTTGAATCTGTGGGAAACGCGTAGTCGGATCAGAACACCCGGCAGACGATATTGCGATGTTCCAGAGCCGGAAACGTGCGGCGAATATTTTTAAGACGCTCCAGGTCTATATCAGCACATACCAGCCCGGAGCCATTGGCCAGTTCGTTCATCACCTGTCCCCAGGGATCGACGATCATGCTGTGGCCGTATGTTTCACGCCCGTTGACGTGATAACCACCCTGGCCGGCTGCCAGCACATAGCACAGGTTTTCAATCGCGCGGGCGCGCACCAGGATACTCCAGTGCGCTTTGCCGGTAATGGCGGTGAATGCAGAAGGCATTGCAATGAGGTCCATACCCTGGTCCAGCATGGTGCGAAATAACTCGGGGAAGCGCAAATCGTAACAAACCGCCAGCCCCAGCTTTCCAAACGGCGTCTCTACGACGACGGCCTGGTCCCCCGACTCAATGGCCTCTGATTCAGCATAGCGTTCGTCACTATCCACAAGCGAGACGTCAAACAGGTGAATCTTGTCATAGCGTGCCGCCTGTTTTCCCTGATCGTTATACAATAAACAGGCTGCGCGAATCTTGTTATCTGCCTTTGCCACCATGGGTACCGTGCCACCCACCAGCCAGATTCCCTGTTTCACGGCCTGCTGGGAAAGAAAATCCTGAATGGGGCCGCCGTCATCGGATTCGCGTACCGCCACCTTGTCGCTTTCCTCCTTGCCCATGATGGCAAAATTTTCCGGTAACACAATGAGCTTGGCGCCCTTGTCTACCGCCATACCGATCAGTCGTTCGGCTTCCAGGAGATTAGCTCCGACGTTGGGCCCGGACGCCATTTGTATACAGGCTACCGTTGTCACTTAATTCTTACCTCGTCAGTTCCAGTTCAATGCGATCGGCCTGATGGCTGCCCGCCACCAGCTCCTGGTCGTCCAGTGGCACACCCAGCGCGACCAGCCAGGAACGCAGTTCATGCGCCCACAACAAACCTTCCTCCCCCCCGGGATAGCGGATGAGCAGGCGTTGCCCGTCGTTCTCAGACCAGCTGGATATCACCTCCGGCAAGGGGGACATCCGGGCAACCGACTGCCCATCCCTCGGTCTTGCCCAGGCGTCCGCACTTAATACCCACTGTGCGGTTTCAGCCATCGTGAGCGGAGAAATCAGCAACAGCGGCAAAAAGGCCAGTGCTTTCATAGGCAGAGCATAGCACAGAGCTCGGCGAATACCTGCCGAGTGTACCCCGTCACTATGGCTCATCCGTATCTATCTCTACACGATTGCCATCCTGGCTCTTTTGATCCAGCCTACTGTATACCGGCTCATCCCAGCTTCCACTCACCTTATAGCGGACCCGGGTAATGCGATTGAACTTGTCTCCGACCAGTTTATCGGCCAGGAACACAGCGGCACCTACCACCGGCCCACCTGCGATCGCCCCTGCAATCGGCAAAGTTGAGCTGACCTGTGGTGTAACTGTGACCCGCTGGTCATAATCCTGTGCAACCAGGCCGGTTCGGCCGTCAATCTCGATGGTCGCGGACGTCCCCTTGATGGTGAAGTCATTGGTAAATGCATTACCCTCCGTGACCACAAAGCGCCCCTGCATTTTGTCGAAGCTGAAGCCCTCCTTGTACACATCCGTGAAGTCGAGCGTTAAACGCCGCTGCAGGGAATTGAGACTGAACAGGCTGAGCAACTTGCCGGCACCGCCTTTGTCGACACTGAGCAGCCTGCCATCTTCGGTCTTGAGATCAAATTCGGCCTCGACTGTTGCCGGGTTGAAGTCGGCGGGTGAACCTGGCCAGTTTGCCACGATATCACCACTCAGCTTACCGCCCTTGATTGCACCGCCGGTGCCCAGTAAGTCAGCGAACTCACCCAGCTCTCCACCGTCAATGGCGGCGTTAAACCGGGTATTTTGCTGCCCATCGATATTCAGCCACGCGCCCTGCCCCTTAAAGCCAATGGCCTTGGAATGCATCTCCAGGGTTTCAAAACTGATGCCGTATCGAGAGCGTTTACCGACCAGTTTGATACCTCCCAGTTCCCGCTGGTTCCAGTTCAATGCATCAATACTGATATCCATCTCCGGTAATGTATTGGGCTGTACAGGCGCAGGGCTTTCAGAATCCTGACTCGGCTCCTGGCTCGTCAACACCAGATGTTGCAGATTGGCCATAAGCCTGGCGGGCCTGGCACGATCCGCAAAAACCCAGCGAACCCAACCACTGGCCCCCTCTCCACGCACCTGAAAATGCCAGGGATCCGGCATCCTGCTCTCAGCACTGATGTCTTCTACCTGTTTGCCGGCCAGCAGGAACTTGTCGACCGCCAGATCGACCGTCAGTGCCGGCGCTTTGTGATCACCACCCCTGTTGGCGCTGAACAGCGAAACCCAGCGCTCCAGGTCCAGTTCGTCGAGGTGTCCGGACAGAAGGATCTCCTGTCCATCCGGCAACTGAGCGACGCCGCCATCAAAACGGACATTGGCTTTATGAACGCCGCTTTTACTGGCCGCCAGAAGCACCGCTGCATTGATGCGCTTACCGTAACTGATCTTTAGCGGATATCTGTTGTCATGCCCGGGAACCCCGAGCAGCCGAAATTCCCGTAACTCAGCTGCCTGTTTTGTGAACGGGTGCGGAAGATCGATTGCCACACCCTTGAGATCCGAACGTAACTGCAGCTCAAGCGCGGCTTGACCGGGTTGTGGCTGATTCTGAATCTCCAACAAAGCCTGCCACTTTGACATACCCTCGATATGGGGTGCCAGCATCGACAATTCAGGTAACAGTTCGATGACCCCCAACTCTCCCTGGATATCCACTACCGTTGTGGAATGAGCGTCTGCTCCCTGTTGGTACACCGATACCAGCATGGGTCGATCCAGCAACCTCGCCCGCAGCTTGTCGGCGCTCACGCCTTTCCGGGTAAAATGCAGCATTCCCTGGATATCGGTGAATCGAATATCTTCTTCCTTCACTATCAGATCATTATCCTCCAGTGCCACAACCCCGTTAATTCTGATCTCACCCAGTCGGCGAACCAGGGGGATATGCATATCCAGTTGCAGGCGTGCGTCACCCCCGGCATCCAGCTTTTCGATAAAACCACCGAATCGCTTGCCCAGCGGACTGTTGCCGGTGTACTCAAGCATGCCTGGCAGGGTGCCGCCCACAGTGCCCTTGATCTGCAGCACTGGTTTCTTCAGGTTCTTGATAACCGCAACCACCCGCTCGACGTGAGAATCCTGTATCCGTCCAGATGTGCCGGTAATCTGCATGTTGCGACCTGAAAACAGCGCAGTTCCATCCAGTTCATCGAGCCGCCCCCAGTCAGGATGGTAATCCAGTATGGCGTCTTCAAAATCGAAACCTGCCTCAAATCTCCCTTCCTGATGATCAAACGGCATCTGGTCCACCCTGCCCTGCAGAAGCACCCGTGTATTGGTGGCAATGCCGGCAACAAAGGCTCGTTTCAACCAGGCCGCCGCTTTGGCCGGCATTACCTTTTCCGGCAGGTGATTGCCAACCTGGCTCAACGGGAAGTCATCCACAGCAAGCTGCATATCCAGCCAGGGTGAAGTCATTTCATAGGGCCAGTCCAGCTGCCAGCGCGCCAGCAAACCGAACTCACTGCCTTCCACTCTCAATTGCCGGCTTTCTATGCGGAAAAGGTCTGCATAACGCTGCCAGTGCACGACCCCTGCCAGATAGGTAAGATCAAGTGCCGCCGGAAACACGGCTGGCATGAGCAGAGAGGCACTGGCCGAATCGAGGTGCAGGTAACCCGACTGAAGATTGCCTTCAAGCCAGCCTGACAAGCCGCTGACGCCTGGCAGCCCGGCATTGGCGGCAAACTGCAGATCCTCTATCTTTGCCCGCGCCGCGAATCGCGGTGCCGCCCCCTCGGTGTAGTTGAACTCAAACTCCGCTTCACGCAACAGGCCTTCAGGCTCAAGCCGGTCGAGCATTAACAGGGCCTCTGCATCAACCCATGGCAGCAAAGGCGTAAGCGAGTGCAATTCATCCAGATCCAGCGTCGAGGCATTGCCCCGAATCCTGAGTTCATTGCCGGTCTCAATATTGAGATTCACTTCTGACGAAGGCCAGACTATCCTGCTGTCCCGTTGCAGCTCCAATTCCCTCAGTCCGAACTCCCAACCGGTACCGGTAGACTGCAGGAAAAAAGCGCTGGACAACAGATCGGCCCCGATGCTCTGTGCATCCGCGGTCGTATTTCCAAACAATGCGTCATGTATGAGCAATGAGCCGCGTCCCCACTCCAGCTGCGAGTCGTGAATGCCCGCCCACACTTCGAGATCCATCCTTCCGCCGGCGCTAAGCGGCGCTTCGGTGAAAACGTGTTCAACAGCATCCAGCTCCAGGCTCCTGGTTGCCAGGTAAACCCTGCCCTGCCAATCCTGGTAATCCGTTCCCTTGCCATTAAGATCCGCAGCGATCTTCAGCTTCTTGCCAAGCGACGCAGGCAAGTCTGTCTGCAGTAAAAACTGGTGCCGTCTGCCCTCATTCACCAGCTTCAAGTCGAGCCCTGTCAAGCGAACAGGCTGTTCAAACAGTCCCGCATCTGTCCAGTCGATCTTAACCTCTTCGAGCGTAATACTCTCCTGCTGCAACAGCCAGTTGAATGGCTCAAGCCCCCAATTCACCTTTCTGCGCTTCTTCAGATCGGTTTCCAGACTCAAACCGATACCGATAAATCTGATCCCGGCAGTGAGCCACCTGCGCTGCATCAGCGAACCAACAACATCCAGAGCCACCTGTACTTCGGCAATCGTTAATTCGCCATTGGGAAACTGCGGATCATGTATGACCACCTGGTTAAGCTTCAACACAGGCGACAGGCCATGCCAGGCGGTGTCGAGCGAACCAATCTGCACAGGACGCTGCAGAAAATCCCGGGCAACAGATTCAATCTGCGGCCTGTACTCCGACATGCCGGGCAACAACAGCCGCACAGCACTGAGTGTAAAAGCCAGCACCACAATCAGTACCGCAATGCTCAACCAGGCAACGCGCAGAGTTCGCAGGACAAGCATTACAATCTACCTGGTAATCCGGCGCTTGGAAGACTTTAAACTGAAATGACTCACCACATTACTACGCCTTACAACAAGACTACGTCGAACTGTTCCTGTGTGTATAAGGCTTCAACCTGGAACTTGATCGGTTTGTCAATAAATGCCTCGAGTTCCGCCAGGGCGGTCGATTCTTCATCCAGCAGCAAATCGACAACTTCCTGCGATGCCAGCACCAGCAACTGTTCTGCATCAAACTGCCTGGCCTCGCGCAGAATTTCCCTGAATATTTCGTAGCACACTGTTTCCGCCGACTTCACGGAAGCCCGTCCATCGCAGGTTGGGCAGGTTTCACACAGCACATGCTCGAGGCTTTCACGGGTGCGTTTTCGCGTCATCTGAACCAGGCCAAGATTCGATATTTCGCTGATATGGCAGTTGGCATGATCGCGTTCGATATGCTTTTCAAGAGCGCGCAATACCTGGCGCTTATGCTCCTCCGCCTGCATATCGATAAAATCGACGATAATGATGCCACCCAGATTTCGCAGCCGTAAGTGGCGCACGATCGCCTGCGCCGCTTCCAGATTGGTTTTGAAAATTGTCTCTTCCAGGTTCCGGTGTCCGACATAGGCACCGGTATTGACGTCGATGGTCGTCATGGCTTCAGTCTGATCAATCACCAGATGACCACCGGATTTCAGCTGCACTTTACGACCAAGCGCCTTCTGAATTTCATCATCGACACTGTATAAATCGAAGATCGGCCGTTCGCCGGGATAATATTCGAGTTTGCCTGCCAGCTCCGGGGTGAACTGACTGACGAAATTCTCAACCCGCTGAAACGTCTCTCGTGAATCGATGCGCAGTTTCTCCACATCGGCATCGGATATATCGCGCAACACGCGTAATACCAGCGGAAGATCTTCATGCACAACGTCACCGGCTCCTGCCGGTTCGATGCGCTCCTGAATCGAGGACCACAGACGTTGCAGAAAATGCAGATCAGAGGCAATCGCCTCTTCACTGGCACCTTCTGCCGCAGTCCGTAATATGAAGCCACCGCTGTTCTCATCACCGCGTGCGGCGATCACAGACTCACGCAGGCGTTGCCGCTCGGCTTCGTCTTCGATTCGCTGCGACACACCGACGTTACGGACTTCCGGCATAAACACCAGGTAACGGGAAGGTATGGTGACGTGCGTCGTTAAGCGTGCGCCCTTGGTACCCAGCGGATCCTTGATGACCTGGACCAGTATTTTCTGACCTTCATGTAAAAGCCGGGTAATGCTGTCGCCGCTACCGGTCTGTTCCATGTTTTCATCATCAACCGCCACAGCGATATCAGAAGCATGCAGAAAAGCCGCCTTCTCCAGGCCGATGTCGACAAAGGCTGCCTGCATCCCGGGCAACACCCGGCTGACTGCGCCCTTGTAGATATTACCCACCAGGCCGCGACGCCGCGTGCGTTCGATAAAAACTTCCTGCAGCATACCGTTCTCGACCAGCGCAACACGGGTTTCCTGGGGCGTCACGTTTACCAGTAATTCAACTGTCATACTGATCCAATACCTGAATACCAAAATCCTGCAACAGCCGGGCGGTTTCATAAAGTGGCAGGCCCATCACCCCCGAGTAACTGCCTTCCAGCCGTTCGATAAATATCGCTCCGATTCCCTGAATACCATAGGCTCCCGCCTTATCCCGCGGTTCCCCGGTATTCCAGTAATCCTCAATGTCCTTTTCACTCAGCGCCCTAAACCATACGCTACTGTCACTGACACCTACCGCCTGCCGATCTTTGACCAGAGCCACCGCACTCAACACCTGGTGCCTGCGACCCGACAGCAATTGCAGCATGTCCCGGGCATGTGCCACATCAACCGGTTTCCCTAACAGTCTACCATCGACCACAACGGCCGTATCGGCACCGAGCACCGGCGCTTCATCATCACCGGATTGTTGTCGAATCGCACAGGCTTTTGCCACAGCCAGGCGTACCACGTAATCCTGTGCGGGTTCATTCTGCAGCGGAGTTTCATCAACTTCTGCGACCTGTTGACGAAATCGGACACCAATCTGCCGCAAAAGCGCCTGACGCCGTGGGGAAGCTGAGGCCAGAACAATCATCAGGCTCGGTGATAGGGGTGACCGACCATCACGGTCCAGGCACGGTATAGCTGTTCGGCGAGCAGTACGCGCACCAGAGGATGCGGCAGAGTCAATGGCGACAGCGACCAGCGCTGCCGGGCACGTTCAAGACACGGGCCCGACAAGCCGTCGGGACCCCCGACCAGCAGGCTGATACCACGCCCCTCCTGCATCCACTGCTGGAACTGCCCGGCCAGTTGTTCAGTCGACCAGCTGCGACCTTTCACATCCAGTGCGATTACGTGCTCGCCGGGTGCAAGTTCAGCGAGCATGCGCTTGCCTTCCTCGGCCACAGCCCGCTCCACGGTTTTGGATTTGACGCGTTGTCCAAGAGGAATTTCGGTGAGATTCAGACGACATTCGCGCGGCAAGCGACGTGCGTATTCGTGGTATCCCTCATTCACCCAGGCCGGCATGCGATTTCCGATGGCGATGAGCTTGATATTCATAGACTTCAAACCCGCTCACTTTTTCCCCGGCTCTCTTCTGTCAGTGCCCAGAGTTTTTCCAGGGCATAAAACTCACGGATACGAGGCTGCATGACGTGCACAACCACATCACCCAGATCAACCAGCACCCACTCACCTTCACGCTCGCCCTCGACACCCAGGGCTGGAACACCTGCCTTTTTACAGGCCGTCACAACAGCACTGGCGAGCGACTTGACATGTCGGTTCGATGTACCGCTGGCGATAATCATAATGTCCGTGACCGACGTCATGTTACGCACATCCAATTCAACGATATCAGTAGCTTTCAGGTCTTCCAGTGCCTGTAGCACGGTGTCTTTCAATTCGTCAGTTTGCATACCATGTCTCTTGCTTAATGCGGTTCAAAACAGCATCCGGCAACAGGTAGCGCGGACTTTTCCCTGCCGCCAGCAATTCCCGGATCTGTGTCGATGAAACAGCCATCTGGGTGACCGGAACGCCGAAAATACAACCGGCCGGCCGTTCATGTAGCTGCCTGAGTTCCCCCGTGAGCGCTTTACTTACCAGGTCCGCCAGCGCACCCTGTTTAGGCCACTGCCTGCCCGGTCGTTGCATCACCACCAGATGGCACAATTCTGCGATCTCCCGCCAGCGATACCAGCCCTCAAGACCCAGCAAGGCATCCAGCCCCAATGCCAGACACAAGGATTCCCCGACCTTTTCCGCGCGCAACGACTCCAGGGTATCCACCATGTAAGACGGTCCTTCACGGCCCAGCTCCCGTGTATCGATGCGCAATGCCGGTTCGTCCGCCACCGCCAGCCGTAACAGTTCCAGCCGCTGTTCAGATGAACCCTGTGGCGGATCACGGTGCGGTGGAACCCCGCATGGCAGCAAGTGTACACAGGGAATATCGAGCGCCTGCTGCACGTCCAGCGCTGGCCGTAAATGACCAAAATGAACGGGATCGAAAGTACCGCCGAGGATACAGATCATGGGTTTAACTAAGGTACCTCAAACCCGGATATGGCCGTCACCCAGCACGATGAACTTCAGGGTTGTGAGGCCCTCCAGCCCGACCGGCCCGCGCGCGTGCAACTTGTCGGTGCTGATACCGATTTCTGCGCCCAGGCCATACTCAAAGCCGTCAGCAAAACGCGAAGAGGCATTGACCATGACCGAGCTGGAATCGACTTCACGCAAAAAACGCCGGGCGCGAGTGATATTCTCGCTGACAATCACATCGGTATGCCGGGACCCGAATTTCTCGATGTGGTCGATGGCGGCATCCAGATCAGCGACCACCCGCACTGACAGGATCGGCGCCAGGTATTCTTCGTCCCAATCGGAGTCCTGCGCCGCATTGATATCATTGAGAATCTGCAGGGTGCGTTCACAGCCGCGCAACTCGACGCCTGCGTCCCGATACATCCGGCCCAACAGCGGTAATACACGCTCGGCGACACCCTCTGCGACCAGCAGCGTTTCCATAGTGTTACAGGTGCCGTAGCGCTGGGTCTTGGCGTTAAAAGCAACCTTTACGGCTTTATCAATATCGGCCTGATCGTCGATATAGGTATGACAAACACCATGCAGGTGTTTAATCACCGGAATTCGCGACTCGCGGCTGATACGCTCGATCAATCCTTTGCCACCCCGCGGCACAATGACATCCACAAACCCTTCCAGCTTGAGCAATTCGCCGACCGCCGCACGATCCGTGGTTGCCACCACCTGTACGGCAGTGGCCGGCAATCCAGCCTGTTCCAGGCCCTGTTTAATGCAGCCTGCCAATGCCTGGTTGGAATGCAGCGCCTCGGAACCACCGCGCAGAATACAGGCGTTGCCGGACTTCAGACATAAACCCGCCGCATCAGCCGTTACGTTGGGTCTTGATTCGTAAATGATGCCGATGACCCCCAGCGGCACACGCATTCGCCCAACCTGGATACCGGATGGACGGTAATTAAGATCACTGACAGCACCCACCGGATCGGCCAGCGCGGCGATCTGGCGCAAGCCCTCGGCCATGGCTTCGATGCGCGCGTCGGTCAATTCCAGGCGGTCGAGCAGTGCGGCATCCAGACCAAGTAGTTTGCCGGCCGCCAGATCCTTCCGGTTCTCCACCACCAGACGCGCCCTGTCCGCCACGATGGCGTCAGCGATCGCATACAGTGCAGCATTTTTGACCCCGGTTTCCGCGCGCCCCACCAGGCGTGCAGCCTCGCGGGCGCACTGCCCCAGCTCGCGCATGTAGCTGGGCACATCGAAATCCACCGATTCTGCTGTTTCAGTCATATCACACCCTGTCAGATTCAGGCGGAAACCGGTAGCAAAGACACACCGGCAAGCCACAGTGTCAATTGTAACAGCTCATCCCAGGCGCTGCCCGGCGCCCGCCCCTTGATAACACGGTCGATAATCGCACATCGCTGCAACAGGACCCACCACTGACGTCCACGTATACGCTGTAATACACTGCTTATCAGGGGCTTGCGTTTTTCCCACACACGCCGCTCCGTCAGCACCCGGCCCAGCGGCATACCTCCCTTAGCAGCCCCCGCCATCGACGCCAGGGATCGAATCTCTCGCGACAAAGCCCACAACACCAGAACCGGCTCGACCCCCTCACCACGCAGTCCGGCCAGAACCCGCTGGGCATACACAGCATCGCCCGCCAGCGCCGCATCCACCAGCGCAAAGATATCGTAACGCGCACTGTCGGCAACCAGTTCGCCAACGGTTTCCAGATTCAGCGGGCCAGGCCCGTGCAGCAGGTAGAGCTTTTCGATTTCCTGGGCAGCTGCAAGCAGGTTCCCCTCCACACGATCCGCTATCAGTTGCAGTGCATCCCGGCTCGGCAGCATCTTGTTTGCCCGCATGCGCCGCTCGATCCAGGCGGGCAACTGAGCCGCTTCAACCGGCCACACCGGGACTGAAACACCCGCGCTGTCCAGTGCCTGCACCCACTTGCTTCTTCGTGCAGCGGCTTCCAGTTTTGCCGAAATGACCAGCAACACAGTGTCTTCCGGCAGCCGCTCGGTATACCCACACAGCGCCCTGGCACCCTCCCTGCCCGGTTTGCCGGTCGGCAAACGCAATTCCAGAATACGCCTTTCAGAAAACAGTGACAGGCTGTCCGAAGCCGCTGACAGCCTGTTCCAGTCAAATCCGCTGTCAGCGCTGAACACCTGGCGATCGCTATAACCCCGTTCGCGGGTAGCGGCGCGCACCGCATCCGCGCACTCACCGACCAGCAGGGTTTCGTCACCGTGAATAAAATAGACGGGCGATAAACCACCGGCCAGCTGCCTGTCAAGCTGATCGACGCTCAACTGTGTCATTGCTGACGCAGCCCCGCGCCGATGCGGATAAGGATCTGACGTGCCATATTCCTGCGCATCTGTCGGTGGATACCCTCAGCTTCGGAAATCTTGCCCAGCAATTCGGTTTCATCGAATACCAGGTCGCGTGTCATGCGCAGAGTTTGTGGTTTTATCAGCACCTTACCCTCTGCATCACTGAGCGAGAAAACAACTTCGTTGAACAACTCGTACTCACTGGCCTTACCGGTACTGCCGACCGACAGTATGCGGTTCTCGGAAGTTTCCCTGATAATATGCAACACCGCAGCGGCATGTTCAGCGCTCTCCATGACCCTGCCACCGGCTGCTTCCAGCTCAACGCGCAGCGCCCGCGCCATACCCGTGTAGGGATTTTTTGACTCCAGGTAGGTTTCCTGTAAGGCGGGCGGCAATTCAACGGCGCCACGCAAGTGAAAACCACAGGCCGGCAACAGGGTAAGCAGCAAAACGATAGCTGTTACAAGAAAAGATTGGTACGGTTTCATAGCTGTTATTCTTTCCTCAAGCAACCACCAGATTCACCAATCGGCCGGCAACCACAATGGCCTTACCCAGCGTCTTGCCTTGCATGAACCGCTTTACGTTAGGCTCCGCCATAGCTGCATCGATAACAAACTCATCACTGGCATCGGCAGCAACCGAAATCCTGCCGCGAACTTTACCGTTCACCTGAACCACCAGTTCGACGCTGTCTTTGACCAGTGCGCCCCCATCGGCTTGCGGCCATGGCCGGTCGGCCACGCTGTCAGCGTGCCCCAGCGCCTGCCATAAGGTGTGACTGATATGCGGCACAATGGGCGATAACATCAAAACAACAAGTTCCAGCGCTTCCTGCAGCACCGCCTGCCCCGAGCGCGAATCCTCCTTGAACCTTCCGACTTCGTTGAGCAACTCCATGTTTGCCGCGATAGCGGTATTGAAGGTATAACGTCGACCGACATCATCGCCGACTTTACGCACCGTCTCGTGCACCTTGCGGCGAAACGCCTTTTGCCTGTCATTCAGGGCATCAGCATCAAGCAGCGGCGCCGGGCCGCCGGATACATGGCTAAACACCGCTTTCCACAAACGATTCAGGAAACGAGACGCGCCTTCGACCCCGGAGTCCGACCACTCCAGTGACTGCTCCGGTGGCGCGGCAAACATCATGAACAGGCGCACGGTATCGGCGCCGTACTTATCCATCAAAGCCTGCGGGTCCACCGTATTACCCTTTGATTTGGACATCTTGGAACCGTCCTTGTTAACCATGCCCTGGGTCAGCAAATGCCGGAACGGTTCATCGCCCTTCACCAGTTCCAGATCACGCATCAGTTTATGGAAGAAACGTGCATACAGCAGGTGCAGGACTGCGTGTTCAATACCTCCGATATACTGATCCACGGGCAGCCAGTAGTTCACTCGTTCATCCAGCATACCCCGGTCAAAATCATTGCAGGTATAACGTGCGTAATACCAGGATGACTCGAAAAAAGTATCGAAGGTGTCGGTTTCGCGTTCAGCGGCTGCGCCACACCCGGGACAACTGGTTTCAATGAAGCCCCGGTCTTTTTTCAATGGCGAACCGCTGCCTTCAAGCACCACATCGGACGGCAACTCGACCGGCAATTGATCCTCCGGCACCGGCACCGGTCCACAGGCCGGACAATTGATCATCGGAATCGGGCAACCCCAGTAGCGTTGCCGCGAGACGCCCCAGTCGCGCAAACGGAAGTTAATGGTCTTGCGTCCCTTACCCTGTTTCTGCAGATATCCGGCAATGGCGTCGAAAGCCTGTTGCGATGTCAGGCCGTCAAACCGGCCGGAATCTTTCAGAAACCCCTTGTCGGTAAATGCTGCCTTGCCCAGATCGACGTCAACAGAATCATCATCTGGATGTATCACCTGACGGATGGGCAAGGCATATTGCCTGGCGAACTCATAATCACGCTGGTCGTGTGCCGGGACCGCCATCACGGCACCGGAACCGTATTCCATGAGCACAAAATTGGCACACCATACCGGCACTGCATCACCGCTGACGGGATGAATCGCCCTGAGCCCGGTATCGATTCCCTTCTTTTCCATCGTCGCCAACTCCGCTTCGGCGACCTTGGTATGCGCACATTCCTCGATAAAAGCTTTCAATCCGGGGGCATTCTCTGCCGCTTTTTTCGCCATCGGATGTTCGGGGGCCAGCCCGACATAGGTGACCCCCATCAGGGTGTCGGGTCGGGTGGTATAGACGGTCAGCGGCTGGTCTTCACCTTCAATTTCGAACTGCAGCTCGACACCTTCGGAGCGGCCAATCCAGTTACGCTGCATGGTCCGCACCTGCTCGGGCCAGCCGTCCAGCTGATCCAGATCATCCAGCAACTGCTGGGCATACCCGGTGATTTTCAGGAACCACTGGGGAATCTCCCGGCGTTCCACCGGCGCTCCGGACCGCCAGCCTTTGCCATCGATCACCTGCTCGTTAGCCAGCACGGTCTGGTCAACCGGATCCCAGTTCACCACGGCGGTTTTTTTATAGACCAGGCCCTTGTCGAACAGCCTGGTGAAAAACCATTGCTCCCAGCGGTAGTACGTCGGGTCACAGGTCGCCAGCTCACGCTCCCAGTCATAGCCAAAACCCAGGCGCTGCAGCTGGCCACGCATGTAATCGATGTTTTCGTAAGTCCACCTGGCCGGCGCCACCCTGTTCTTGATCGCGGCGTTCTCTGCGGGCAGGCCGAAGGCATCCCAGCCCATGGGTTGCAGCACGTTCTTGCCCAACATACGCTGATAACGGGAAATCACATCTCCGATGGTGTAATTGCGCACATGCCCCATGTGCAGACGTCCACTGGGATAGGGGAACATCGACAGGCAATAGTATTTCTCCCGGGAATCGTCTTCCAGGGCACGGAAAGTGCCCTGCTCCCGCCAATGTCGCTGGATTTTTGCCTCGATTTCCTGAGGATTGTAGGTTTCTTCCATCCCAAAGCCTGCCCGAAGATTTAAAGCATGAAGAATACCGTACCGTGCGGCGCACGAACAATACACAGGGGCTGCTGAAACAACTAAACTTATCAGTAGGAATCTTCATCAGGTCGTGGACGGGAGAATCGTCTGGCAGGACCATGCCGCGAAGCACGCATCCCTGCCCGATCAGGGGAAGAAAGACAAGTAGAAGGTTATTGATCAAGGAGAATGACATGACCAGCCCAGCCACAGATAAACTTGTTCATGCCTACAACCAGATGATGGAACGCGTTCGCCATGCCCTGGAGGAAGCAGAGTCCAAAGCATTGCCGACCATCCGGCACAGTATCGAAAAAGCCAGGGGAACAGCCGTTGAGCTGGAAGAATTGACCCAGGAGGAAGCCGACAAAGTCGCCTATTACCTGAAGCGCGATGTTCACGATGCCGGCAAACATCTGGCGGAAACCAGCCACGAACTGGCAGACTGGCTACGCTTTGATATCGATCGGATCGAAGACCGCCTGCTGGAAATTTTCAGCCGCGTGGCAGACCGGACGAAAATCGAATGGATGGAACTGCAACAGGAACTGGAAAAGGACCCGCCCTATCACAGCGGAGAAGTCACCGGACCCGGCACACTCTATTGCTCGGCCTGCAACGAAGCCCTGCACTTTCATCACACGGCGCGCATTCCGCC
>CBFDBP010000030.1:0-20255 GCA_965603065.1 uncultured Gammaproteobacteria bacterium | reverse complement strand
CTAGTAACCGTCAGGCGGGCAGGAAGTCTATCGGATATGTGAGTGTTACCGCATCGACCTGCTTGGCGCCAAAGTTAAACATCTTGATACGCTGTACCAGTTTATGCTCCAGAGCGGCATCCCCCAGTTCACTGGAGAGCAGATCGATTTTGGTGATCTTCCCGGATGGAGCAATGGTCAGACTCAGAACCAGCTTGCCTTGCAGTGTGGGGTCCTTACGCAATGCGCGATTGTAGAGGCTGTAAATCGCGCTCTTGTTTCGATCGAATACAATCTGAATTTCCTCGATACTTCGTGAAGCAGTCTTGCTGTTTTTGCGCTTGCTGTTAGCTGAAGTTGTGGAAATCGAGCTCTTCACTTTGGTTGCAGTGCGTGCAGCAAGTTGTGTCGAGCCCGTATCGCGGCTCATGGCGGCGGTTCTGATGCCCTGGCTGCCAGTTCCTACTTTTGAGGTAATCAGCGCTCGTTCTGTCTTTCTGGCGGATGATCCATTATTGCTCAGGCGCTTTGCACCTCGCAGTTCATCAACAGACTGATCGCGCAGGTCGGCAAGTGAGTCCTGCATGGCCAGCAAGCCGGCAGAGGACGCTTTTTTGCGTGCCTGCTCAATGGCATCAACCTTGGGTTTTTCAACCGGCACCTTCTTGACCACTTTTGGTGGGGTTTTCTTTTTCGGTGGCGGTTTCTTTTTGGCTTCCGGCTTGGGCTTTGGTTTTTCCACCGGTTTGGGTTTTGGTTTGGGCTTGGGTTGAATGTGCTTTTCGAAAATCAGCTTGGCAACCCGCGGTGGCAGCTCGATTTCCTTCTCAACCGGTTTCTTTATCTGCGGGAGCATAGGTATGGCAACACCCAGTGTGATGGTCAGCAATAGTATCGTTATAAGCACTTTGCGGAAGCGACGTTCGTCTTCCGCCGATATCGACCATGGCAATGACAGTGAGTGGGAATAGACCATTGTTATTGTCCTAGCTTTCCTGGGCAGCCTTCTGCATCACAGCGAGAGAAATCTTTCCGAAGCCTGCTTCGGTGCAGGTCGCCATAACCTTTTTCAAAAGCCGGTACGGGATCTGTTTGTTGCCCATGATGGTGACTTCCGGGGCCTTCGTTTTGGCGGGGCTTGTTTCAAGCAGTCGCCGCTTGTTCTGGCTTTCCAGTGCAACTTTGAGTGGATAGATCAGCAGCCTGTTGCTGCTATTGACGTCCTTCAACAGTGCGATACGGTTACCCTGAACGAGGATGTCGTGCTCTGTCACCATGACCACCACGTTCTGACGGGGTTTCTGTTCGGCGATGGACTCGGGCAGATCAACATTCTTGCTGCTGGGCAAGACTTCACCTTCCCCGGAGTTCACCAGGAGAAAAAATACCAGGATGGTGAAGATGTCCATCAACGACACCAGGTTGAACGAAGGGGTACCTTTGCGACGCTTGTGATGGCGTTCCATGCGTCTTGCACGGCGTGACTGCTTCATTTGTCGATCCTTTCAGCCGTCTGTAACTTCGCCGGCGGTGCGTCACCGATGGAGATGGCGGGAAACAATTCCGCCACAACGATTTCGTCATCCTGTTTGACCTGCGCGACACGCAGGGTATCCATCATTTCGACCAGGCGCTCGTAGGGAATGTCAGCTTCCAGTAACAGCGTCACGTCCAGCTTGTCCGGAAAACGTGCCTTGATCTCTTGCAGCGTGTCCGAGACCTGTTGTAAGTGGCCGCCGTCCGGCGCTACTGCCACCAGTTTCAGCAGGCCGCGTTTGAGATCGCCGATTTCGACGGATTGCTGTCGCACAATGACTTCCAGCTGTAGTTTTTCCGGCTCATCCTGCTTGCTGGCCTGGTTTGGGGATCCGGGTGTGGGCAGATTCAGCTCCAGAATCGTGATGCGCGAGAACACCGCTGTGATGAGCAGGAACGGCACCAGGATGACCATCAGGTTCATGAAGGCCGTAATGTTCACCTCGGCGGGTTCGCTGAGGTGTTTTTTACGCCAGTGACGTTTCATCAGGCAGGCGTTCCGCGGCGTTCGGTGAGAATGTTAAGGAATTTGACCGATGCCATCTCCAGACTGTCGACCAGTTCGGTGGTTTTGGTTTGTAGCACCGTGTAGACCAGCAACAGTGGAATAGCGGCCATCAGACCAAACGCAGTGGTGTTCATGGCGACCGAGATACTGGCTGATAGCATGTCAGCTTTCTCCGCGGGGTTGGCATTGGCGACGGCGGTGAAGGCCTGGATCAGGCCCATGATGGTGCCCAGCAGCCCCAGCAGGGTGGCGATATTGGCAAAAGTCGCCAGGTAGTGGGTGCGTTTTTCCAGGCGAGGCACGGTTTCCATCAAGCCTTCTTCCATGGCGACTTCCACGTCATCGCGACGGGTCTTGGCGTCGGCCCGATCCAGACCGTAGCGCAGAATGCGGCTCAATGCAGACTTCGATTTTTCGGTTATGGCGACAGCCTGGCCATATTTGCCGTCCAATAACAGCGGCATGACCTGCTTCCAGACACGCTGGTTGGTGGCGCGGGCAGCAGTCAGATAGATGTAACGTTCCACGGCAATCGCGACGCCGAGTGCCAGTACCACCACGATGGGGTACATAAACACCCCACCGGACTGGAAAAATTGTACGAAGGTCGAGTAGATATCCATGGTGAACTCCTAAAAAGTGCTTACTGTTTTACGGGGATTACATCCCTGATCTTTAGTCCGCTTTGTGAACTGTGTCGTAATATTGCAATTTTCGCCTGAAAACATCCGGGTCAACCGGCTGTAGTGCCTCATCGATCAAGCTGTTGACCGGACGGTCAGGTGCCAGGCCGGCTTCCGGGTCCTTCCAGGGAACAATGAACAGTGCCTTGGGTAACTCGCGGTTGCCAAATACTGCCATGCCGTCGAGTTCCATTGCGTCCTCTGCTATCGCGGGGGCGGTGACAAGCAGCCCAAGAGCAAGTTGTAGAAGCGGTCTCCTGACCGCGATAGCTTTTCCAAAGCTTGACCAAATCGCGGTCAGGAGACCGCTCCTACAGGTTTGGGGAAAAGGCTTCACTGGTCTGTCCTGGCCTGTGCCGAGCCGCTGCGACGCTCCAGATCAACTACCCAGCGATCAACGCTCGGGTCGGGTTCCACAGACAGTTCCATGTACTTTTGGTAGTGCTCCAGTGCCAAAGCGGGCTGTCCCAGGTAGAGGTCATAAAGAATTCCGATATTGCGGTGCACCAGTGCATAACCGGCATCCAGTTTTAAGGCTTCGTCATAGGCACTCAGTGCAGACTCAAAGTCGCCCTGTTCCCGATAAAGGATGCCCAGCTGATGGTGTGCAGCTGCAGTGGCTGGATTTAATTCGACGGCTTTCTTGAGTGCCTCCATCGCAGCCTCGTCCTGGTCAGTGTGCTGGTAGCAAATACCCAGGTTCAGGTAGGGGCCGGCAAGTTCAGGGTTTTTATCAATGAAGTCCAGTAATACGGGGAGAGCCGCCTGATAGTCGCCACTCTGCATCAGTACCAGCGCCTTATCGTAACTACCGGGCAGGGCGGGGGAGACCTCAGACTTTTGCCCGGGGTTGTCGACCCCGCTGGTCGGCGCGCTGCTGCAGCCACTGAGCAGCAGCAGGCCGATAAGGCCGGCCGATAGCCGGTTACTGTAGAATCGCGACAAAATTCTCCCCCTTTTCTTGCTTGGCATAACGTGCCGGCATCAGTTTTGCCAACGTCGCCATACTTTTTCTCACCCACGTGTCGTAGACGCCGCCTGCGACACGCTGGGCATTGGTTTCATGCACTTCAATGGCTTTTTCCTCAAAGGGATAGGCTTGTTCCTCCAGCAGAATCTCGTATTGTTCCAGTTCCTCGCCGCTAAGATTGCGCGGACGTTCAGATGACATCAGCGCCTGGCCGAAATCGGCATAAAGCTCCCCGATACGGAAGGTAGCCTGGGTGGTAACTTCCGATACTTTATAAGCGGCCGCTTCGTTGTAACCCTTTATTGTGGCTTTCATGAATTTTTTCTTGCGTGCCAGATTGTCCTTCAGTGGCTCCTTTAATCTGGTGTTTTTATAGGCTGCAAAGTCAGTCGCCACCAGCGCCAGCCGGGCGTGTGCGGCCAGGAAGCGGGTGCGGTCCGAACGATCTTTTCCGGCAGCGCGGTCGGCCTCGACCATCTGCTGCTGCCAGTAACGTTGCTTGCCGGGATCATTGACTTTCTCATTCAGCCTGACCAGTTGATAGCGGGCTTCCATGGCGTGTTCTGCAGGTCGGGGAAACTGTTCGACGAAGTGCCCGTACGCCTCGATCGACTGCTTGTCCCGTCCCGCCTGCTGATACAGGGAGGCTGTCGTCCAGGCCGCCTCACGTTTCAGTAAAGGGTCTTTCTCGGTAGCGGCGATGCGTTTAAACTCACCTGCAGCACGCAAGGGCTGATGATTTTCCTGGTACAGAACGGCCAGTTTGCGGGTAACGTCAGCCTGCAGTTTGTGTTCCGGGTTGTTGCGCCGCCAGAGTTCCAGGATACCGATCGCATCCGGCCATTGCTTGAGGGCAATATAAGCCGCCGCGGCATCGTATTGCGCCGTTACGTTGACGCTAGAGCCCGGCACGGTGTCGGCGATGCGCAGAAAATGTTCCGCTGCGCCGGACAGGTTACCGGCCTGTTTTTCCTGTTCACCCTGCTTGTAAATACTGGCTGCCAGTTTTTCCTGTAATTTGCCGTATTGTTTGTCCTTGTGGCTGGTGCGCGCCAGTACCTGCTGATAAGCAGTTTCGGCGCGCTGGTAATCTTCCAGGTCAAACTGCGCGTGGGCGATGACCGTCCAGCCGGATAACTGCAGATCCTTCGCAGCAGCGGGGTTTTCAATGACGGGCTGTGCTGCGGCAATAGCCGCCACATATTCCTGCAATGCGTAAAGTTGTTGAGCGGCCAGTGTACGCACAGGCAATGCCTGTTTGTGGGCCGGAAACCGGCCGGCAAAATGCAGTGCACTGTTGATGCCGGTGCGATGCCAGTCAGCCTTGCTGCGCCCCTTGAGGGTTGGTTCATGTTTCTGATAGGCCAGCAAGGCTGCGTAACCGGCCTCGGCGGCCTTTTCATGTTGGCCGTATGTATAGGCAGTGCGTTCATACTGTGCGGCTGCAAGCCCGTGTTGGCCGGAACCGGTGAGCAATTCTGCATACAGGAAGTTCATGAACGGTGCTTGTTTGCTTTCCGGGAAAGAGTTCAGGTAGAGCCGGTACCAGCGCCCTGCTTCGGCATAGGCCTGTTGTTTATTCTGTTGTTGTGCCAGTGCGTGGTAGTGACGGGCGACATCACGGAGGTGGCGTTGCACCTGCTGCATGACGTCCGGTGACTGTGCCGCGTCATGTTGTTTCCAGTAGTCACTGGCGGGTTCGTATCGTTCAATAAACGCCTGTTTCTCTTCCAGCACACGTTCGCTGAATCCGGCCTGCTTGTAGACATCGATGACGCGGGACTGAAACAGCGGTGCTTCACGATGTTGCGGGTGTACGTCGGCAAACAGGCTGTAGGTTTCCGCGGCGTCGGTGAAACGTTCCTTGGAAAGGTGCAAGGCAGCCAGCTTGGCGTAGAGCAGAGGCTCGTAAGCGCGGTTGCCATGCTGCCGGAAATAGTCCCGTATCTCGCCATTGGGGCCGAGATAAGAAAAACTCAGGCTGACAGCGCGTAAGCTGTCCTCCAGACGTTCCTTGTCCGCGCGCTTTATAGACTCCGGCAAAGCGGCGTTGTCGTGCGAGCCGATGGTCTCGTCGAGTAAGCGCATATAAGCGTTCAAGGCGGGTTCATAGCTGTGTTGCTTGAAGCGCGCCCAGCCGATTTTGTACAGTGCCTGCAGATGGAAGGTTGACTCTTCGTCCTGCTCTATAACTGCCTGGTAGGCTTCCTCGGCCTGCGCATAATCGCGCCGCACGAACAGATACTCGCCGCGGCGGAACTGGACTTCGTCGTATTTATCACCTGCTTTATATTTCCCCGTGTAGCTGGTCAGCGCCTGCATGGAAGGTTCGATTTTGCCGCTTTGCTCATGGGAACGCGCCAGCTGGTACAGGGCACTGTCGTTGCGCTGATGATCGGGAAAACGTTCGAGCAGCTCCGCATAGAGTTCGGCTGCCCGTGATTGTCCGTTAGAAGTTGCGTGGCCATCCAGCAAGCTGTCCTGCTCTTTGGCAAGATGCAGGTCTGCCAGTCGGCGCATGGCTTCCGGCACAAAAACATTGTCCGGCGCTTCGTCGAGAAATGACTCATAATTGCGCATGGCGGCATCCCGGCTGCTGCTGGTTTCTGCTGCCGTGATCTCGGGTAAATCGGTTTCTGACAGCGAACCGATGGTTGGCTGGTCATCTTCATGACCGAACGGAGAAAGCACTGAGCAGCCGCCGAGTAACAGAAAGATTGTCAAGGACAGCAGCTGGCTGTGGTGCGTCATGGCTGTTCCCCGGATTGCTGGGCGATCTGGTCATAGCTGCGCGCCAGCGCGTAGCGCGCCTGAATTCGGTAGCTGGCCAGGCGTTGCTTGCGGGTCTCCAGTTCTTTCAGCGCCAGACGTTGGAGCTGGTCACTGGCATTGTCACGGCTGGTCTGTATGTCGGGTAACAGCGCCAGAATACGCTTGCGCATGGCTGCGATGCGTTTGTCGTATCCGTCAAATCCCACCTGCACATTTTCCAGTGCATCGCTAACCTGTTGATGTTTCGAGGCGGCCTCTGTGACAGGGGCTTCAAGAGCCTGCAACTGCTTTTCCACCTCCCATAGCCGTGTTTTGTAGTCGGCCTGGATTTGCCAATACAGTATGCCTTGCAGCCAGCGGGCCTTGGCCAGCATGTTGGTATGGCGTGGTTCCGGAGCCAAGGAAGCCAGCGTAGCCTGAACTTTCCGAAGCGTCCTCCATTGCTGCTTTTCCTTGCCGGTCGCCAGGTCGATAGGATCTCCACTGCCGTGTTGGGCAAGAGTCAGGGATTGGTAATCCTGCCAGCGCTGGTACAGGGCTTTTGCCTCCTGTCTTTCAAGGCGCTCCCTGATCAGCGGCGCGCGCTGTTGGTAGGCCAGGCGACGGGCATCGACCATGTCGTAGTAGAGGTCAATGTTTTCCAGCCACTCATTCAGCAGCTGTTGGAGATAACCGAGATCGCGGTAGTCCTTCAACGGTTCCTGAAAACTGTGGCTGGACAGTATATCGACCAGATAACGCCCGGAGGGGACACCCTCCAGCGTCGGGGTGTCGTGCATCCATCCGCCCGATATGCCGGTGTCTGTCTGGCTTAGCAGCGACAGTAACTCACCCGACTGCGTACCCTGGATGGCTGCATCCAGCTGTTGTTGTTCTTCATCAAAATGGCCGATAGCCCGCTCATAGAAATAGATGGCGCGTTTATTGTCGCCAAGTTGGGCAAAAGCGTAGGGAACCGCCAGATGTGCTTCCTGTACCGGTGCTTCATAGCTGGCGAGTTCAAGCAGCGCCAGCCAGGGTGTCAGAGCCTGTTCGTAGTCACCCCGTTCGGCATCCGCCCAGCCCGCGCCCAGCAACGCGGCCTGTATAAAGGGGCCTTGCAGGCGAACACGATTGAGATACTCACGGGCCTGCTCCGCGTCACCCGCGCGCAGCAGTTCGTAGCCCAGACCCAGGTTGGCGCGGTCACGCAGAGCGCGCAATTCCTCATTGTCCGCATCCACTTTACCCAGCTTGTCCAGCGTTTTCCTGCCTTCCTCTAACTCACCGGCACGCAACAGGGCAATACCGCGATTGATGCGCAGGTATTCTTCCCAGCCATCGGGTGCACTGGTGTTCTCCAGCACCTCAGCGGCTTCGCCGTTCTCGCCCAATGCCATGTGTAAATTCGCATTGAGCACCGCCAGTTCAGTGCCGATGGACTTGTCGTCAGGCTTCTCTATTTTCTGTAGTTTTCCCAACGCCCTGCGGTAATGGCCGCGCTGGTAGGAAATTTTCGTCAGGTAATACCAGATCCGGTTGCGCAGGTCTGCATCTGTGTTCCGGTCCAGCAGACGGTCAAACCGGCGTTCGGCCTGATCGGGCATGCCATAGGAGAGTTGCAGACCACCGAGCAGCAGTTCCGATTCATCGCGGTGGTGTTGCAGAAGGTTCTGTTGCCGGGCAACCATCAGGTGGCTGATGGCTGTGAAATAGTCTTCCTGATAAAAATGAAACAGCACTTCACCATAGTGCAGGTCGAGGACATGCTGCGGTTTGACGGATACGGCAAAGCTGCTGCCTGTCGTTGCCAGCCAGAGCCAGAGCAACAGAAACTGAAGCGCAAGCTTCGGCATCACCATTCCTTGATGTCGAATTCAGGCTGAAAGTTTCTGGTCTGGTCGACGATTTTCAGTTCAACATACTTGGGGCCCAGGCCTTTCTGGATCCTGGTGGTAGCGCCGCGCTTGTAGTCTCGCCCCTGTGGACCCTTGCCGGTAAAGAAAGCAACCAGTTCGTGTTCGCCGGTACGCAGGTTGCCGATATGAATTCGTTGAACGCCACCGCGTATCAAGGCGTCCAGTTCGCGCCGGGTGTACAGGTAGTCGGCGACTTCCTTGCCGTCGAGTTTGACTTGCACCGAATCAAGCTGGAAAAATTCGCCGACGTCCATGGAGACGAAAACCGAAACCTGTGTGTTGGATGGAAACAGCAGCTCTTCTTCCAGCATGAACAGGTCCCTGTTAAGTTCCAGCACCTGTTGTTTGAGGGTCTGGATCTCCTCGTTGACACCGGTCTCGACCGCTGATTCCGGATCAGCCAGAACCAGCCATGGCCAGACCAAAAGCCCGGCCAGAATTCCCCTGAATAACGCTTTCATGCGCCCTCCCTCGGCGTTTCGGGTATGTGCACCTACCCGCGTGTAGTATTGCCGGTAGACGGGCCTGTTTTCCGAGACCTCATTCACAACCGGAGTGTTAAACCATTCACAGATCGAGGATTCGCGCTATCTATCGATGTCGATTCTCGTTTTATCCTCCGGGTATTGACGCAAGGTCTGTGCCAGATACAGCTTCCCGGCAAACTTCCGCACGCCTTGGCAGGCAAGAACAGCAAAAGAATTGCAAGATGCAGACCGTTGCCCGGGAGTGAGGCGAATAAGCCACGGAGGAGCGTATCGGTGCGTGCTTTTGTGCGCTATTGCGTGAGCGGTGCTGCCGAAGCCTTGACGCCGTTGTCCGCTTTTTTGGCGGCTTGCAGGTTGTCTGAATAATGCAGTTGGCCCTGCTGATCGACCAGGATAGCGTCAATGTCAGGCATTCGGTTGATCAGTTCAAGGCCGGACTCCATGCCCATGACAAATACGCTGGTTGACAGGGCATCTGTGCTTGTCGCATCGGGTCCGATGATGGTGACACTCTGCAGTTCGCGGGCAGAGTCGCCGGAACCGGGGTTGATGATATGATGGTAGCGGATGCCGTTCTCTTCAAAATAACGCTGGTAGTCGCCCGATGTCGATACGGCAACATCCCGCAAGGGAATGACGGCAGCCAGTTTGTCTTCGTTGCGAGGATCACGCACGCCGATGGACCAGGGGCGCCCCCAGCGGTCTCCAATCATTCGGCTGTCGCCGCCGGCCGTTACCAGCGCCTGCTGGATGCCGAGTTCCTGCAGCAGGCTTATGCAGCGATCGACGGCGTAGCCCTTTGCGATACCCCCGAGGTCGATACGTACACCGGGTCCGCTGAAAGCGATAGTACCTCTGTGGTGGTCGAGCACGAGCTTGCGATAATTGATGAGAGCAGCGGCCCTTTCACGTTGAGTTTCGTCCGGCCGTATTCTGTTTCTATAGTCGTAGAGGAAACCGACGCTGGCGAAAGTGATGTCAAATGCGCCGCCGGTCATGTCGGAAAAATCAAGTGAGCGTCGAATCAGAGAAAACAGTTCTTTACTGGTGTTGAATGGCTGCTGCTCTGCGGATGCGTTAAGCCGGGCCAGTTCGCTGGTTTCGATGTAAGGGCTCATGCCGGTATCAATGCGACGCATCTCCCGCAGTACGGTATCAATGCCTTGCCGGGCCGTGTGCGGATTGGCATGGAAGAGCTCCACGCTGATCCGCGTTCCCATGATGTCTGCATCGTCGTGTAACCAGCCAGCGCCGGCCGATTGCATCAACATCATCAGAGTCAGTAATAACTTACTAAGGAGTACTGAAGTTTGTCGACATAAGCTTTCTGGACACGCTGTGAATACATCCCTGTACGCTCGACGGCCGCGTCCATGCGGCCGACGGTCCCTCAAGCTTATGTCGACCAACTTCTGTACTCCTTAGCAATGGTGTGCAAGGCTGTTAGCAGCTAATACCAGATGGAGCCGAAAATCTGGATGACATCAGCGTCAAAATCATACTTGGGTTCCTGCCCCACGGCAGGATCTCCCCTGACATCGGTGAAGTTCTCGTAATCAAACCAGATATGATTATATTTGAAGTTCAAGGTTGCCTTATCCAGATACCCCCAGCCATTTTCAAGGACGTCGTAGCTTAACGCAAATCCGACTGAATGATCCGTAAACTCACTCAGCTCCTTGTCACGCCCCATGAAGTTCTGCTGGTCAGGCCGTTCAAACAAGTCGCCGTAGAAATCGGCGTCAGTCTGTGTGTAGTAGCGATAACTGAGCTCGAATATCCACTTGTCCCAAAGCGGATGTGTGTATCCAACATCGGCGGTATGGCCGTCTATATCCCAGTCGTCGGTGTAATAGCGGTAACCGGCCTTCAGGGCGGCACGGTAAGGCAGGTAGTACATGAAATTGGCGGAGATGGCATTACTGGTGCGGGTATCCGGGTATGTTTCAGGTGTATTGAAGTTATAACCCGCCGAGGGGTCATTGGGGTCATTGAGAACACGTATATTGCGGTAAGGGTTCTGCAGAAAACCTTCGTCGCTAACCGCATCGTAATTTACACTCAACAGCAAATTCTTGGTGAGCACCTGGGACAGAGAGACATGGTAGTTCTGGTGATCGGCCGTATCATCGAAAGAAGGGTCCACGCTGCTGGAGATGTCGTCGTTGCCGCGCGAATAGCCCAGTGCGACGGTGGTCAGGTCTCCAAACATGCTCTGGCTGATGCTGAAGCCGTAGCTGTCTGCCGTGTAATCGGTTTCGTCACTGTAGCTGTAGTTTGCCGTCATGCTGGTATCGGCGTGCAGGTAGTCGACGCTTCCGGACCACTGGGTGCGCTGTTCGTTATAGGCGCTGCCCTGGGTGACCACGTCGATAGATGCACTGCTGATGCTGTCGATATAGTAATTTGCAGATATGGAAAAATTCTTAGCGTCTCCTTTGCGAACCAGATAGGACGGTCCGTCAATCGTGACGCCTCCACCATTGTAGGAATGGTACATGGCATCGGCGCGATCTTCGGGCAATACACCGGCCCGCACCATGCACACGCCGGCAAGCAGGCTGAGGGCGACAGCTGTCCTGCTCAGCCATGCCGGGACCCGGCTAATTACAACCACAGCCACCTCCATGCCCGCCTTCTGCTCCGCGGGCGCCTTCCCTGACCTGGTAGATGTGGCTTAAATAGTTGTCCGACACCGGGTCCCTGCCGAAACTCATAATGGGGTCGGCCAGGTGTGCCCGCTCATAGGGTTTAACCCAGGGTTCTATGTTGCTGCATCCACTGAGCAGCAACAGTACCGGCAATATAAGGCTTGCTGTCCGTTTCACGTTTATTCCCTGATCAGCGCGCGCACCTGATGCTGGTAAGATTCTTCATAGCCGGGTTTATAGCCCTGGTGCAGGTAACGCACATTGCCATCCCTGTCTACCAGGACGGTGCTGGGCATGGCGACGACCTTATACAGCTTGCTGACTTCGCTCTTGTCATCGTAAAGGATGGGAAAGTTGACCGGGCTTTCCTTGAGCAGCTGTTTGGCTTTTGATGGGTCTTCTTCAACGTTAACGCCGAGGATGGTGAAACCGAGCGGTTGGTACTGGGTGTAGAGTTCATCAAGCAACGGCATTTCCTGGCGGCAGGGACCACACCAGGAGGCCCAGAAGTTGATCATGACCACTTCTCCGCGGAATTCGCTCAGTCGCAGATTCTCGCCGCTGTGGCTTTTGAGAGCGAAGTCAGGTGCCGGCCCGCTGTTTGTATCAGCGTTGACTCCAGCCGCCATTAACAGACCCGCCAAGCCGGTAGCACGCAGGGTATGTTTCAGGCATTGGATCAGTCTATTCATCAGTGTGCTCCTGTTTTCCTAAAAGTGTCGGGTCGTGTCACTGTGTACATCACCTCCTGCGGATTGTCGGCAGGCACGTATTTGTAAAATGGGATGCGGGTCACAATTCAGAAAAAGATCGACAAGCCTCCGGTGAACTCGAGGTTATGGTTGGTCTGTGACTCGCCAAGCAGGTCGACATCGAATACATGGTCACGGGCGTCGATCCGCAACGCCAGCCAATCGTTGGCCAGTACCTTGTAGCCAAAGCCTGCATTCCAGGTGAACTCGTCCTCACCGGCGAAGCTGGTGCTGCCGACACCGCCGACGATGTAGAAATCCGAGGTAAAAGCCCATTTGCTTGCGATAAAGGATTCTCCCGGCAGGATGTTGAAACCAAAGGAAAGGTTGTAGTAATCGAGGTCACGGTCACCGTCTTCCAGGATCTGGAAACCGCCGAAACGCTCGGCACTTGTTTCATCCGTACTGGTGTGCCCGTAAGCGGCCTCGACAAAGACGTACTCGGTCACGTGATAAGCAAGGCGCGCCCCATACACCAGGTTGGTACCAAAGTCCTCGACGTTCATCATGCCGGCGAAGGCGCCGATTTCGAAATCTTCGGTATCGATGTCGGTTTCGCGGACTTCACGGCGCTCAATTTCCGGGCGAACCACCTGCTCCGCTTTCTCGGCGAGAACACATGGTGCATTGACGCTGCTGACCACTATCCCTGTCACTGCTACCGTTTTTAGAAAAAAACGGCAAATCCTGCTTTCCATTCATCGATCTCCTGATTGTCGTTAGAGCTTTGGAATATCACGTAGTGCTTGTACTGGGCTCTGAAAATAAAGCGTCTGGCAAGATAGATTCGTACACCCGCACCCGCATTAGCGAGCTGGTCGGTGCGATCGGATTCCTGCACCAGAGTCGTTTTGGGGGCCGTCTTGATCAGGCCTGTGCCCAGTGTAAAAAAGGGTGAAAGGCGCCATTCCGGAAACGGGTGAATCGATAAACTGATATTGGCCATATCCGCATCAGAAAAGTCGGCAAATATCTTGGAGGCGGAAATTTCCGCCGAAAATTTGGGTGTGAAGAAAAATCCGCCATAGACGGTCATGACGTCAGAGTCTTCAAAGTCCCCACCCATGGCGCCCATTTCCCAGCGGTGAAAGGAAAATTCCTTCTTCGTCGCATCGGTTATATCGGTGTATTCGCCGGCTGGTGTCAGGGTGCGTTCCAGTTGCTCGCGTGGTACCCAGCCTTGCTTGCCCTTGCCGGTGCGAACCTTGAACCAGTCGGTCTTGCGTTTGAGGATTTCGACCCAGGCGTCCTGTTCTTCGACGTGAAAGACGGGGTAGCCGCCACCTGGACCGGAGTGCAGTTCTATATAAGGGTCGGCGATCTGGACCTCCAGCGGCTGCTCATCGGCAAACAGATTGCTGAATATGTCAGCAAATGCCGTTTTTGTGCTCAGTGAAACAAGGCAGAGCAGCAGCACAGCACAGGTGCGAATGGGCGCAAACGGGGTCACAGCCGGGTTTTTTCCTTTTTAAATTGGGTTAAGTCCATTTAATCAGTCGACGTTTACGGCGGTACGTCGAACGGATTGTTGTAGTACTGACCCCCAATATCGAGCCATTCGGCGATCAACTTTAATTCCGCGCCTGTCAAGGTGCCGAAATGGTCCGCATCGCCCGGGTTCTCGAAACGGCTGAAGAACCGGCTGCTGGCTATGGCGCCGGCCACCCTCATGGATGGGCCCGGTGCGCGCACAAAAATCGGTTGCAGGGGATCGGGGTCGCCGTTGGCATCCAGTACGAACAGCGGGTCACCGGTAACCGGATCCAGGGCCTGCTGTCTGATGAGCGTGCCGCCGGCGTCGAGTATTTCCGCATCGTCGCCCGAGAACAGCTCGCGGTAGGATTTGAAATGATCCGGGTTGATATCAGAGGCGCCATCGCTCAGGTCGAGCTGGCCTGCAGGTTCCATATCCGCGTCGGCTGCATCCTTGTTGTTATGGCAGCTGGTGCAGGTCTTGTCTACGCCGCCCACGTCACGTGTCACGTTCCAGAGCGGATGGATATGCGTTTCATAGTTGATAACGATGCGGCACAGTGTGTCCCAGTTGGTCTGGCAGGCAACACTGGCGGGCGCTGTCACGCCGGGGTCAAGATCCGCGTAGTTATAATCAAAAGCAGCGTCTTTCATGCGGCCGGCAGCTGTTTCGTCAGTCCAGATATCCTCGTAGTGAATATCGACACTGGGTTCAAGGCTTGTCTGGTCTATGCGGGTTCGCGCTTCGGCCATGGTCTCGCCGCTGTCGGCGAAATAAGTTTCGGTATTCGGAAATATATAGCCGTCAGAAGGTGCGCCGGTGTTAAGGATGTTGAAAGTGTCAAATCGACCGTGAGAAGTAGCGTTAGCCGGATCGTGGCAGCCTCCGCAATTCATGATTTCACCCGGGCGCAGCTGCAACCAGTTCTGGTGGCGGTTACTGATTCTTTGACCGTCCGCATCCAGTATGCTGATGGTAAAAGGGATGTCGGCCGGTACCTTGAGACGTACCGAACCATCAGGTTCGATGGGGGCATAGCCGATGATTTCGCGCATTCCCTGCTGGGTGCTGACACCGAAATCGGCGCCGTTCAAGTCCACAACGTCGTCATCCGGAATGCTGACCGCCTTCACAATGCGCAGGAAGCGGGCGGGGCGGCCGGCCGCGGCTGTCTGTTGAGGGTCCGCCAGCGTGGTGATATCCGCAGCGGCTGCACCCAGCGCGTTATAGCCGCCATCAAAGTCATGCACGCTGCGAATATGCAGAACACCGACGTTTTCGCGCACCAGCGCGGGATCAAAATCAAAACTCCCGGTCGGTATTCCGGCGCCGTCGAAGTGGATGGCGGGTAGTCGCCTGGGCTGGGCGGCAACAACATCACGGTACAGAACGCCTTCCTGCGGGGTGAAGACAGGGATCAGGGTCTGACTGCCCATTTCATACAGGAACACACCGTACAGCGGTGGCGCCTCAACGAGGTTCGGATCGTTCAGTGTCTCGGTGGTGCAGGGAACGATGCGGCTATTGTCCAGCAAACGGCACTGGTTCCAACCGACCAGGGCCCGGTCGGTGCCATCCCAGAGCGGGAAGAACGCATTGAAGCGCCCGCCCGGAGAGGGTTCGGCGTCAGTGCGCACGGTGTTGAATGCTATCGAGGTTTGCGCCGGGCCTGTCAGGATGCCCGCATTTACGGCCGTCGGCTGGGTGTTATTGACATAATTATCCACATCGATGCTGATGATATCGCTGCCCTGGAAATTTCCGGAAAATGGCTTCAACAGAGCGGTAATCCCGCCGTCCGGTAATTCACGCGGCTGCAGGTACTGCACTGTCGTTCCATTGGTCCCGGTATCGTGGCTGTCAGCGCCGTACAGAAGCCGCAGATTGGTGCCGTCGGGGTACATCTTGTAGAGGTGGATGGCGCTGTTGTTGCCCATATTGTCCCAGCGTGAAAACACCACTTCACCGTTCTCCAGTACCACGGGATCCAGATCATGACTCTGGTTATACGTTATCTGGTGGATATCGGATCCGTCATCATCCATGACGTGCAGCACCAGCGCGGGTTCGTTGCGATTTTCGTCCAATGCTGAAAACTGGGGTTTGCTTTCGTCGAGTAGCGTGGCCTTTGCCGTGCGTTGTCGCGTCGAGGAAAAAATGATTCTGCCATCGGGCAGGTAGTGCGGTGCAACATCCTGGCCCGCTTCGGCGTTGATGTCGGATGTAATCACCCGATTCAGGGTATCGGCGGCAATATCATATTCCCATATATTCCAGGTCGGCTGGTCTTCCGGGTCAGCGCCTTCGATTTCGGGCAGGTGTAGTGCAAACAGCAGTTTGCTGCCGTCGAAAGAGGCTTCGACGTCTTTTACATCCCCGAGCCCGCCGGTTACGGCAAAGCTTACATTGCGTTCGTTGGCGCCTGGTGAGGCCAGGTCGCGGAAAATAAGGTCGGCCCCCTCGTTGAAGTTTGTCGGTTCGCGAACGTCATCGGGATCCATATCCGGATCCATGTCCGGATCAATTACCGGTACCGGTTGGCGAACGTAGGCGATGCCAAAGTCCTCAACCAGCGGGTCCAGGCCGGCGCTGCTGGTTCCACCGCTGCCACCACCGCTACCGCCACCACAAGCCGACAGCACCGACAGGGACAGTAACAACAGACCGGTTTTAATACCGGTTGCACGGGTTGCCGGAGTTTCTGCTGGCGTGCTGGCCATAGCACTCTCCTTATCAGTCGAGCCCATTGACGCTGCCATTTTGTGACTGGGTTTCATTACAAGCTGCCCACTATTAATTTTCCGCCGCCAGACTGTTTGTTTAAGCAAAAACCACGCCTTGTTCTGTTTCCGCCGGTTATCGCCGCTGCACACCTTAGTTATATGCGTGAATGGTTGCGGGCAGTTGATGCTGGATCGTCACATCCCTGGCGCTTTGTGACGCAATAGGGCAACTACGGTGACGAATATAGGCCGCATCCCTTTCTCTGATCCGAGAACCAGGTCACAGAATTGAAACCGGGCGATTTCCCCGCTGTTGCTGCGCTGGCTGGTTTTTATGTAGTGGTTTTTAAGAAAGTGATCGGGTTTGCCGTTGGTCTGTGGACGGGTTCACAGAATGGATGCTGTAGCTGTTCTACATTCGCTGGCAGGAAAAGTTCGAACTGGCTGGATCGGTTCTTGCTACCGGTATAGCCGTGACAGATAACGAGCAAAGAGGCGTCCCATGTATAAGACGTACGCGAAACAGAAGAAGGCTTGGGGACTGGTCAGCGCTGTTGTACTGGCGTTGGCGGCCCCGGCGTTTGCCGCTGACGAACACAGAATCAAGGCTAAGAGGATTCACGACCGGCTGGCCGGCGTGCCACCCAGTGAGGCGGTTCTGGATGCCATGGAAACTAAGATCGCCAATGATCCGGGGAACGGTGTCGGTCTAATCGAGGCGGCCGAAATTGCTATGCAGAACCCCGCCTTTTATAACGTTACGCTGAAAAATTTCGCGACACCCTGGACCAACGAAGAGCAGGATGTGTTTGCGCCGCTCAACGATTACACGGCGACGGTTATCGGCATGATCCGCGACCGTGAGACGCCGGACGGGGTTCCGTTCACCGAGCTGCTGTCAGGAGACATCCTCTATGTCGGTGATGATACGATTCCCGGCGTGTCCGACTATTCGGACAGCAATAACGATCACTATGAAGACCTGGAAGCGCAGGGTGTCGACCTCAGCGACGCGAACAACCTGTTTAAAGTCACGCAATCGTCCCGCAACGGAATTCCCTCTGCTGCAACAGCCGGCGTGATGACTTCGCGCGCAGCTTCGGAAGCCTTCTTTATCGCGGGAACCAACCGCGCCATGTTCCGCTTTACCCTTTTGAATCACCTGTGTAACGACCTGGAACAGGTCAAGGATATTACCCGAACACCCGATCGCATTCGCCAGGACGTGAGTCGCAGCCCCGGTGGAGATAGCCGTATTTTCCTGAATTCCTGCATTGGTTGTCATAGCGGCATGGATCCCCTGGCGCAGGCGTATGCCTATTACGACTTTGACGAAACCTCCGGCCGGCTGGTGTACACGGACGGTGTGGTACAACAGAAATATCTCATCAACGACGGTAACTTCAAACCCGGTTATGTGACCCCTGACGACCGCTGGGACAACTACTGGCGGAGTGGGTCCAGCGCTATCCTGGGTTGGGATCAAAACCTTAGCGGCAGTGGAAACGGCGCCAAGTCGATGGGTCAGGAGCTGGCCGCCAGCGATGCTTTCGCACGTTGCCAATCGATAAAAGTGTTTCGCAATGTCTGTCTTGGGGAGCCGAAACAGAGTGAGCTTGTCGCGCTCAAGGGGGCCTTCCAGGGCCAGTACAACATGAAAGATGTTTTTGCCGAAGCTGCCAGGCAGTGCCTGGGCGACTGACGAGAAAAAGTTGAGGGGAAAGGCCTATGAATCCAACCATCGAATTCTTATCAATCGGTCCGGGTGCCCGGCGGCTTCGCAACGCCGTGTTATACGGTGGACTGCTGTCGGCTGCGCTATTACTTAACGCCTGCGGCGGCGGTGCGTCAACTGAAACCAATCCGGTTACCGGCATGAATACCACTGTCGCGACTTCGAGTTATAACGGGCCCAATGCGCTCACCGAAGACATTCGCGCGTTCCAGGTCAATGTGTGGGAACGCTTGAGGGGAACGGATCGCTGTGGCGCCTGCCACGTCGAAGACAACCAGTCACCCATGTTCGTGCGCGGGGATGATGTGAATCTGGCGTACGCCGCAGCAAATCCATTGATTAATCTGGACTCGCCCGCCGACTCGCGCCTGGTAACAAAGGTCGCCGAAGGACATAATTGCTGGTTGCCAAGTGTTGCCGCCTGTGCCACGGCAATTACCGGATATATTGAAGACTGGGCGGCTGGAAGCTCTGGTGGGGAACGCGAGATTCAGCTCGTTGCGCCAGCGCAGAAAGATCCAGGCGCCAGCAAAAGTTTTCCAGCTGACGTCAGCCAGACCACGTTTGAAACCACCGTATGGCCGCTGTTGCGGGCCAACTGCGTGGGATGTCATATCGACACGTCATCAACGCCTCAGCAGCCGTTTTTCGCCAGCATAGATCTGGACGAGGCCTACGAGGCGGCGAAATCGAAAATGAATCTCGATGACCCTGAACCCCTGATGCAGGCGGATAAAGACGCGGCGACATCGAGGCTGGTGGTTCGTCTGCGGGACGAGTTCCACAACTGCTGGACCGGTTCCAGTGGCGCGGATTGCGGGCAGGACGCCACCGCGATGCAGCAGCAGATTTTCAATCTCTCGCAGTCGATCCCGACGAATCAGGTGCAAGCGCCGACCCTGTTCAGCAAGGCGCTGACACTGCCGGACGGCATCGTTGCCTCAGGTGGCAGCCGTCACGAGGCGGATGTCATCGCCCTGTACGAGTTCAAGACCGGTAGTGGAAACATTGCCCTCGACAGCAGTGGCGTCAGCCCGGAGTTGCACCTGACGCTCCATGATGACGTTGAGTGGGTCGGCGGCTGGGGTATTCGGATTATCGACGGTAGGGCTCAGGGCTCGGTGGCCAACAGTAAGAAGCTGCACGATCTGATCCAAGCCACCGGCGAGTATTCCATCGAAGCCTGGGTCGCGCCTGCCAATGTGACACAGGAAGGTCCCGCCCGGATTGTCACCTATTCCGCGGGTACGGACGCAAGAAACTTTACGCTGGGCCAGACACAGTACAACTATGACTTCCTGCAGCGTTCAAGCACCGCCGACGGCAATGGCGAACCGGCGCTGTCCACCGCAGATGCTGACGAAGATCTGCAAGCGACATTGCAGCACGTGGTCCTGACTTTTGATCCACTCAATGGCCGCCGCATCTATGTGAACGGTGAATTTACCGACGATCCCGACCCGGCGCCGGCGGGACATCTGAACGACTGGGATGACAGCTATGCCTTTGCGCTGGGTAACGAGGTATCCAACAACAGGTTATGGATGGGTACTATCCGCATGGCGGCGATTCACAATCGCGCACTGACCCAGGAGCAGATCCAGCAGAATTTCGAAGTGGGTGTGGGTGAGAAATTCTTCCTGCTGTTTGGCATCGGCGACGTGGATGGCGTGCCGGACGACAGCTACATCATGTTCGAGGTGGCACAGTACGACAGTTACAGCTACCTGTTTGACAAGCCGACCTTTATTAATCTGGATCCGACTGTGATGCCCGGCAGTATCCCGATTCAGCGGATGAGTATCGGTATCAACGGCAAGGAAACCGATGTCGGGCAGGCGTACCGTAATCTGGGCGTCAATGACACCATAGAGGACAGCAAATATGATCCGGCGACCGGGCAGCTTCTGTCCGGCCTGGGAACCATCATTGCCCTGGAAAATGGGTCGGCCACCGATGAGTTTTTCCTCACCTTCGAAATCCTCGGCAATGAAGACAATCCCTTTGTCGACAATCCGATAACGGTGCCACCGGACCTGCCGACCCCGGCTATTGTATCCGATATCGGTGTGCGCACCTTCGACGA
>CBFDBP010000029.1:0-21154 GCA_965603065.1 uncultured Gammaproteobacteria bacterium | reverse complement strand
GAGTGGCCTGCGCACCTTGATCATTGCCTTGATCACCGCCGGCATTGTCCTTCTGTTAAGTCGCTAAAGTGGGCGCGTTGCCCTCCCACCAAAGGCACAAAGGCTACGCCGAGAATACCTTTTAACTGTGGTAGTGATTATTATGTCCCTTCCTGCCAGGAAGAAAGATACGTCACTTGCTCCTCTGTCAGTTCGTCAATCTCAATATTCATAGCCGCCAGTTTCAGCCGCGCCACTTCCTGATCAATTTCTGCCGGAACATCATGGACGCTGTTATCCAGCTTATGTTCCAGCGTTGCCAAATACACTGCACACAAAACCTGATTGGCAAAACTCATATCCATAACCGCAGAGGGATGCCCTTCGGCAGCCGCAAGATTAACCAGGCGTCCCTCCGCCAACAGGCACAGTCTCCGGCCGTCGGCGAGTCGGTATTCATCGACCGAAGGCCGCGGCTTGTGTCGATTTACCGCCATCGCTTCCAGGGCTGGAATATTGATCTCGACATTAAAATGTCCCGAATTCGCCAGCACACAACCGTCTTTCATGACCTCCATATGCGCTTTGTCTACGACGTGCTTGTCACCTGTCGCAGTAACAATAAAGTCCGACTGCCTGGCCGCTTCAACCAGTGGCATAACACGAAAACCATCCATAGCCGCCTCCAGCGCACGTAAAGGATCGACCTCGGTAACAACCACATTGGCACCATGACCCTTGGCGCGCATGGCAATGCCGCGGCCACACCAGCCATACCCGACTACCGCGAAGGTCTTTCCGGCGAGCAGGATATTGGTAGCGCGGATGATGCCATCCAGCGTGCTCTGGCCGGTACCATAGCGGTTATCAAACAGATGTTTAGTCATTGCGTCGTTAACCGCAATAATCGGGAACTGGAGCGCACCTTCCTGGGCCATGGCTCGCAACCGTATCACGCCAGTGGTGGTTTCTTCGGTACCGCCCAGCATATTACCCACCAATTCAGTACGCGACCTATGTATCTCACTGACGAGATCCGCCCCGTCGTCCATCGTGATTACAGGCTGGTGATCGAGCGCGGCGTTGATGTGCCGGTAGTAGATCTCCGTCGACTCACCGCGAATCGCATACACAGGAATTTCGTAACGTTCGACCAGCGCAGCCGCCACGTCATCCTGCGTGCTGAGCGGATTACTGGCACACAGGACAACATCGGCGCCCGCCGCTTTAAGGGCTCGGGCCAGGTTGGCGGTTTCAGTTGTAATATGAAGACAGCCACTCAAACGAACACCGTCCAAGGGACGTTCCTTGCTGAAACGTGCCGTGAGCCCGCGTAACACGGGCATTTCCTGCAAGGCCCATTCAGTACGTTGATGGCCCTCCTCTGCCAGCGCAGCGTTAGCGATGTCAAAGTCAGCACTGTTTGCCATCTTCTGCTCCCCGTACCATCAATAATAGTGTACCAGTCTACAACTTGGCTTGTGTATGCCTTCAACGCTTTACATAATTTTAAAGTATGGTTAATCCCATGGCTATTTTCCAGACAACTGGCAGAGGCCCGATAAGCAGGCTACGCCAGGAAAATGGGGTTTTCATCTGATCGAGTGGGCATTAGCGTCCTTCGCGGTTAGACTCTATAGTGATTGCATTATGCCTGTACACAATGAAGACATCGCTTCGGTCTTTGATGAGATTGCTGACTTGCTGGAGATTGAGGGCGATAATCCCTTCCGCATCCGCGCCTACCGGAACGGAGCACGCACCCTGCGCGAACTGGGGCGTGATATCAGCCTGCTGATCGAGCGAGGCGAAGATATTACCCGCCTGTCAGGCATCGGAAAGAATCTGGCCGGCAAGATACATGAAGTGCTCGAAACACGTCATTGCCAGGCGCTCGATAAGCTGAGAAGAAAACTGCCTGCCGATCTCACCGAACTTCTGAGACTGCCCGGCCTGGGTCCCAAGCGGGTTCACGCCCTGTACCATGAACTGGACATTCACAATCACGAACAACTGGAACGCGCCGCCCGCGACGGTTCGATCCGGCTCCTGCCTGGTTTCGGAGAAAAAACCGAAGCGCGAATCCTGGAAGCCATCCAGGCGCATGCCGATTCCAGCCAGCGTTTCAAACTGGTTGTCGCCGGACGCTACGCAGAACCGCTTGCCGCCTATCTTAAGACCGCCAAAGGTGTTAAAGAGGTGAAGGTGGCAGGCAGCTACCGCCGCGCCAGAGAAACAGTCGGCGATCTGGATATTCTGGTCACCGCCCGAAATGGCCGTCCTGTCATTGAACATTTTGTCGCCTACGATGAAGTCGACACCGTGTTATCCCGAGGCACCACCCGTGCCGCTGTTATTCTGCGCAGCGGTCTTCAAGTCGATCTGCGCGTCGTTCCGGAAGAAAGTTATGGGGCGGCTTTGTATTACCTGACAGGTAGCCGATCCCATAATATTGCCGTCCGCCGAATCGCTCAGAAACACGGGTTGAAGATCAACGAGTACGGCGTTTTCCGTGGTGAAAAGCGCGTTGCGGGAATATCCGAAGAAGGCGTGTTTCAATCGATCGGCTTACCCTATATTCCGCCCGAACTCCGCGAGAACCGTGGTGAACTCGAGGCAGCGCGTGCCGGCCTGCTGCCGGAACTCGTTCAACTGGGGGATTTGCGCGGGGATTTGCACGCGCATACCCGCGCGACAGATGGTCATGAGTCGATTCCAGCCATGGCCAAGGCCGCCAAAGCGCAGGGACTGGAGTATCTGGCAATCACCGATCATTCCAAACGGCTGACCGTAGCCCACGGTCTGGACAGCAAGCGAGTGCTTTCACAAATGGAATCCGTTGAAGCCTTTAATTCCGGCGGACACGGTATCACGCTGTTAAAGGGCATCGAAGTCGATATCCTCGAGGACGGGAGTCTGGATCTGCCGGACGAGATACTATCCAGGCTTGAGGTCGTTATCGGTGCCGTACACAGCCGCTTTGATCTTTCGCGGTCGAAGCAAACCCGGCGTATTTTACGCGCCATGGATAATCCGTATTTTACGCTGCTGGCTCATCCTACCGGGCGCCTCATTGACCGGCGCGCACCCTACGATGTAGATATGACACAAATCATTCGCCACGCACGTGAGCGCGGCTGCTACCTCGAACTGAACGCCCATCCCGAACGGCTCGACCTGCTCGACACCCATTGTCAATTGGCTCGCGAGGAAGCTGTGTTGGTCAGCATTAATTCGGACGCCCATAGCATTGCGGATTTTGACAACCTTCGTTTTGGAATCGGCCAGGCACGGCGTGGCTGGCTGGAAAAGCAGGATGTGCTGAACACACGCTCGCTTGCGGCGTTACGCAAACTGTTGGCTGCGACCCGATAGATTAACAGCCTTAACCCTGACAAAGCCTTAACCGGCCGTCCTCGAGCACAACACAGCTGCCGAGTTTCCTGCTTTCGCGGTCCAGGACCCGAGCCAGCCAGCGGCTGTCATCCGGCGAAGCCTGTCGCAGGCGAAAACGATAGGTCTGCATGGGCCACATATCCATTCCCAGCAGCTGGCCGTCAGGGTCGAGTTCCGGCAAATACATGAGTGTCAGGTCACCGCGAAACTCCTCGTGGCTGCTGATGCCTTCGTAGTCATTGAGGAAATCACCACAGCCGTACAGGATCAGCTTGTTCCGGTAGACTTCGATACCACGCGGATGATGAGAGGAATGTCCGTGCACCAGGTCTACGCCGGCCTGATCGATAAGCGTATGGGCGAAGTAGCGCTGCTCGTCCGGGATCGCATAACCCCAGTTGCCTCCCCAGTGAATGGAGGCTATGACAATGTCGCCACGGTGTTTGGCGGCGCTCACCTGCGTGGCGATGGATTCGACACTCGCCATTGACAGATCCGGCAGCAGCCACACCCCCGGGTTGCGCCTGCCGGCCGCCCAGGCGCGCCCGATACCGCTGCTCGTCGATCCCATGGAAAACACGCTCACACGGCACTGCCCGCCGAGATCGATCACCGCCGGCGCGCTCGCTTCGGCAATATCCCTGCCGGCACCGGCGGTGCGGATCCCGGCCGCCTGCAGGGATTGCAGGGTTTCGCGCAGACCCTCGTAACCCCAGTCGATGATGTGATTATTGGCCAGTACACAACAATCGATAGCGGCGGCCGTCAGGCAGGGCGTATTGGCCGGATGCATGCGGTAGTTGATGCCCTTGCCGGGCCAGTAGTCGTCGCTGCTGGTAACCGCGGTTTCCAGGTTGATGATGCGCGCATCCGGAGCCGCATCCTCGAGCGCCTGCAGCACATCACCCCATATGTACTCGTAACCGACGGCGCGAGGAATCGGGCCGCTGCTGCGCTCTGCAATTTTCACGTAGTGCACCGCGGAGGTCATATAGGGCTCATAGATCTCCGGTGAACTGGGGTAAGGTAGAATCTGGTCGATGCCGCGGCCGGTCATCACATCGCCGCACAAAAACAGTTTCACGGAGCGTGAACGTCTGCTGTAATTGTCGGGCATCGCTGCACCTGTCCTGTAGCCAGGGTCACCGGCGTACACCCGCCTGCCCAGCGCGCCGCAGGCAGCCAGTAGGGGCAGGCTTAGAAAGCGTCGTCGCTGCATGACGGGCATCCCGGTGACTAACAGCCAGTTCGTGTCTTAAAGTATAGGCTATTACCTGGAATAACCGGTTAGTGATAAATCGGACATCCTCCACATGGTGCCGGTGCGACTGTGTCAGTAGCCACCCATCTCTCCCATCCCCTGCGCTACGTGCGTTTCCTTTTTGGGCGCCTCGGCAACCATGGCCTCCGTTGTGATCATCAGTCCAGCAATGGACGCAGCATTCTGCAATGCCACCCGTACGACCTTGGTCGGGTCCAGAATTCCCATTTCGATCATGTCGCCGTATTCGGAATTCTGGGCATTGTATCCATAGTTTCCCTTATGCTCTTTCACCTTATTCATAACCACCGACGGCTCCAGCCCTGCATTCACCATGATTTCCCGCAGCGGTTGTTCCATAGCCCGAAGCACGATCTTGATACCCATTTCCTGGTCAGGATTGTCGCCCTTCAAACCCTGCGCCTGCACGGCCTGTAACATGCGTACAAGCGCCACGCCCCCGCCCGGCACCACACCTTCCTCAACGGCTGCCCGCGTCGCATGCATGGCATCTTCGACACGATCCTTCTTCTCCTTCATCGCCGTTTCCGTGGCAGCGCCGACCTTGAGTTCCGCCACACCGCCGGACAGCTTGGCAAGACGTTCCTGCAGTTTCTCCTTGTCGTAGTCGGACGTAGCATCATCGATCTGCCGACGAATCTGCTGAACGCGCCCCTTGATCTCATCAGGCTTACCGTTGCCGCCGACCAGTGTGGTAGTGTCCTTGGCGATGATAATCCTCCGGGCCGAACCCAGCTCATTCAGGCTGGCCTTTTCCAGCGTCTGGCCGGTCTCTTCGGAGATCACCTCTCCACCCGTCAGAACGGCAATATCCTGCAGCATCGCCTTGCGCCGGTCCCCGAACCCCGGCGCCTTGACAGCAGCCACCTTGATAATACCGCGCACTGCATTGACCACCAGCGTTGCCAACGCCTCGCCCTCCACGTCCTCGGCAATGATCAGCAAGGGTTTGCCTGCCTTGGCGACGGCTTCCAATAAGGGCAACAAATCCCGGATATTAGACAACTTCTTGTCATATAACAGGATAAACGCGTCCTCCAGTTCCATCGTCATATCTTCGGGCTTGTTTATGAAATAGGGTGACAGATAACCCCGGTCGAACTGCATGCCCTCGACGACATCCAATTCGTTCGCCATCCCGGAGCCTTCCTCTACGGTGATAACGCCTTCTTTGCCCACCTTATCCATGGCCGAGGCGATCAAACCGCCGATCTCCTCGTCGCCATTGGCCGAGACCGTCCCCACCTGGGCGATCGCCTTGCTGTCTTCACACGCAATGGAGAGATGTTTCAGTTCCTCTACCGTAGCATCGACGGCCTTATCGATGCCGCGCTTGATATCCATCGGATTCATCCCGGCCGCCACCGACTTCAACCCCTCCTGAAAAATGGCCTGGGCGAGCACGGCGGCTGTGGTCGTCCCGTCACCGGCGATCTCCGAGGTCTTGGTGGACACCTCTTTTACCATCTGTGCGCCCATGTTTTCAAACGGATCCTCAAGCTCGACCTCTTTTGCCACCGAGACACCATCCTTGGTAATCGTGGGGCCGCCAAACGACCTTTGCATCACAACATTGCGTCCCCGTGGCCCCAGCGTCGCCTTGACCGCCCGTACAAGAATACTTGCGCCGCGCACCAGTGCATGGCGCGCGTCATCTCCAAATCTCAGTTCTTTGGCTGGCATGGGAATACACCTCCATTGGTAGTATATTGATAAATACGTAGACCTTGTGTCATGAGCTCCGCATTTTCTCGATGGCGATTTCACGCATGCGGAATTTCTGCAGCTTGCCGGTGACGGTCATCGGGAACTCATCAACGAACCAGATGTGTTTCGGAATCTTGAAGTGGGCAATCCTGTCCTTGCAGAACTCCCGGATCTCTTCCTGCGTCGCTGTTTCCCCTGCGTGCAGGAGAATCCAAGCCATAATTTCCTCGCCAAAGAATTCATCCGGGATGCCGAACACCGCAATCTCGGCGACCTTGGGATGGGTGAAAATGAAATCCTCGATCTCGCGTGGATAGATATTCTCGCCGCCGCGGATGATCATTTCCTTGAGCCGCCCGGTGATTTTTATATAACCCTCGGCATCCATCGTGCCCAGGTCTCCGGAGGCCAGCCAGCCACTGTCATCGATCGCCCTGGCGGTCGCCTCGGCGTCGCCATAGTAGCCGCGCATGATGTGGTAGCCGCGGAAACAGATTTCTCCGACCGAGTCGAGCGGCACGGTTTTGCGGCTGTCCACATCCACAACCTTGACTTCCTGGTGGGGCAGATTGGTTCCCACGGTTTCAACGCGGCGCTCCAGGGTATCGTCCCTCGATGTCAGGTGGGTGAGAGGCGACGCCTCGGTTTCACCGTAACCGATCAGGATTTCGCTGCAATGCAGTTCCTGCATCACGCGCTGCATGAGCGCCGGCGGACAGGTGGCCCCCGCCATGATACCGGTGCGCAGTGTCGACAGATCGAAGTCCTTGAATTGCGGATGTTCGAGTTCGGCAATGAACATGGTCGGTACGCCGTGGATGGCGGTGCAACGCTCGGCCTGCACGGCTTTGAGCACGTCGGCCGCGTCGAAATGTTCGCAGGGAATGACGATACAGGCGCCGACTGAAAAGCACAGCAGGTTGGCCAGCACCATGCCAAAACAGTGATAAAACGGTACCGCCACGGCGAGGCGATCGGCTGCGGTGAAATGCATCGCCTGGGCGGAAAATGAGGCGTTATTGAGAATATTATGGTGTGTCAGCACCACCGCTTTGGGAAAACCGGTGGTCCCCGACGTGTATTGAATGTTGATGGGGTCATCCATGTCCAGGGAAGCTGTGACCGCCTCGAGCTGCCCGTCGCTGATGGCCTCGGCGGCGCTCAGCAGGTCCGCCCAGGTCGTAAAGCCGGGGTGAGGCCGGGCGGTGTCTTCCGCTGCCGCCGGATCATAGACCACCACCCGCCGCAAGGCCGGAAAATCCGTACTGGTGAATTCAGCGGCTGCGGCATGTTGGAGTTCCGGCATCAGCTCGATGAGCATGGCGATGTAGTCGCTGCTGCGGAAACGCGAAATGACGAACAGGCCATTGACCTCCGAGTGTTGCAAGGCGTAGGCCAGTTCTCTCGGCCGGTAGGCGGGATTGATGTTGACCAATACCGCGCCGATCCGCGCTGTGGCTATCTGCAGCAGCAGCCACTCCACGTTGTTGGTTGCCCAGATGCCGATGCGATCACCCTTGTTGAATCCGATTGCCAGCAGTCCCCGCGCCAGCGGGTCCACAGCGTCGGCGAACTGCGTGTAGGTCAGGCGTCGCCCCTGTGGCATGGAGACCACCGCTTCGCTATGCGGGAACTGTTTTACGATACTGGCAAAATGTTCCGCGATGGTGACACCGAGTAAGGCTGTGTCGCCACCGCGGTGAAAATAGCTGTTACGTCTTGCGGGCATTGAGTTCAGCCTGACCTTCGTATCCTATGTGGTAAAACCCCCCGCTTACGGCTGGACTGTCGACCAATAGCTATCGACCCGGCCCTGGATCTCTTTCAGCAGCTCAGCGTCGTCTGCGGGGGTAAACAAATGCTGAAAGCGTCCCTGTTTCTTCAGATACTCTTCGACCGGCAGTCGCGGATGCGGGATTTTGGTATGCACCACCTTGCCGTCGACGTATTCCTTCAGCGGCCACACGCCGGTTTTTACCGCCAGCTTGCCGATATCGACCGATTCGCGCGGATCATAGTCCCAACCGGTGGGACAGGGCGCCAGTGCGATGATCAACCGCGGGCCTTCGAGCTGCTTGGCCTTCTCAATTTTGCGGGCAAGATCGAGAGGTTCGGCGCCGATGACGGTCGCGACATAGGCCGGTTTGTGGGCCGCCCAGATAGCGAACAGGTCTTTCTTGTAGCCGGCAAAGCCGCGTGGGCCTTTACTGGTCGCGGTCCTGGCCGCATGCGGTGTGGCGCCAGAAAATTGCTGGCCGGTGTTGCCATAGCCCTCGTTGTCGTAGCAGATGTAGAGAAAATCCAGACCCCGTTCGATGGCCCCCGAGGTGGCCGACAGACCCATGCCGTAGGCCGCACCGTCGCCGGTCAACACCACCACCTGCAGGTCTTCTTCGCTGCTCAGGCGCTTTTGCTCGAGGAGAATATCCAGGGCGTCGCGTACGCCCTGTGCGCCGGCCGGGGCCGACGCCATGGCGGTATACAGCCAGGAGCCACGGAATGGTGTGAACGGGTAGACAGACAACAGGGTCATGCAGCCGGCGGCGTTGACAAACACCGTCCTGGGACCCAGCACGTCATAGATTTCGTGCAGGGCTGACAGCCCACCGCAGCCGGCGCACATGGGTGTGCCGGTGCCCAGCAGGTGCGTGGACGGCAGGTCTTTCATGCGCTTGAACAGGGTATCGCTCATGCGCCTGATCCTAGGGCCTGTTAACACGATGAAAACGGCAGCGACGGCGGCCATTTTTTTGCAGGACAAGGCGCCGTGAGTGCGGTGTACCTGCCGTACATAAGCGAGCGGCAACGCAGGCCTGCGGAAAAATGGCCCCGTCCCTTCGGGTTGCGCCCCAAATACGGCCAGCCGGCGTTACTCGTCGCTCATTTAGAGTCACTAAACTTCTCTCCTCGTGCCTTGCCTGGCCGTATTTGGGACGGCAACGCTGCCGTTTTCATCGTGTTAACAGGCCCTAGTTCCTTACGCTCCTGGTGGGCGATCGCCTGCAGTTTCCTGACCTCCCGGTATTCCTCGCGCGTGTACAGCAGCCGCGCCGGCGGTGTGACGCCGTCCTCGACGGCCTTGCGGGTGACCGCCACCATCTCGAAAAACTCCTGCGGGCTGATATCGCGGCCGCCCAGGCCGCCGATAAAGCTGGCGAGAACCGGCGGCACCTGTGGCTTTCCGTACAGCGCCGCCGCCAGCTCTGCGTGCAATACACCGCCCATGCCCATGGAAATATTCTGGTCGATAACCGCAACACCCTGTTTGCCGCTCAGTACACGCTGCAAGTGTTCGGCCGGAAACGGTCTCAGCAGGCGTGGGCGTAGCAGGCCGACGGCCTGGCCTGCTGCGCGCAGCTGATCCACCGCCTGCCTGGCCTTGGTGGCAAAGGAGCCGATCATGACCAGCACGATCTCAGCGTCGTCGCAGCGATAGGCCTCCACAGCCTGGTGCCGGCGGCCGAAGGTTTCAGCGAACGCCGCGGCTGTTTCGTCGAACACGGCAGCCGCATTGAGTGCTGCCAGGTGACTCTCGTAGCGGAAATAGGAATAGGGCGAGCTGCCCAGCACGGCGACTGCCTGGCTGTTGGGTGCGCTGGCACGGAAACGGGTGCTTTCCGGATCGTACGGTGACAGAAAGCCGGCGACTGCCTGTGCATCGGGAAGTTCCACCGGTTCGCGGGTGAAAGACAGGTAAAAACCGTCCAGGTTGACGATGACCGGCAGCCGCACCCGATGATCTTCGCCGAGTCGATACGCCATCAGTACGCTGTCGAGTACTTCCTGGCAGGTCGAACAGTGGATCTGCAGAAAACCGCTGTCGCGTGCCGCCATGATGTCGTTGTGGTCCGGTTCCAGGGTGATGGGTGAGGCAAGACCGCGCGACACGTTGATCATGACAAAGGGGGCACGCCAGCCGGCGACTGTGTAGACCATTTCCATGCCATACAACAGGCCCTGGCTGGAGGTGGCGGTGAACACGCGTACGCCGGTGGCCGCTGCCGCACCGGCGGCAGTGATCATGGAATGCTCGGATTCCAATGTCACTGTTCGGCCTGGCATTTCGCCCGCGTCGATCCACCCGGCAAGGGTTTCAATGATTTCTGTCTGCGGCGTGATGGGAAACGCCGGCACGTAGTCCACCCTGGCCAGGCGTGCTCCCCAGGCGGCGGCGCCATTGCCGGTCAGGAGTCTGCGTGTCATGTGCCTTGTTTCTCCTCACGCTGCGCCAGATGTTCAGGCACGGCCTCGATGGCGTGCGGCGGGCACTTGGCCACACAGATCAGGCAACCCTTGCAATGGTCGTAATCGATTTCCGGTCTGCCCCCCGTGCTCACCCTGATTGCAGCGTCCGGACAGAAGGTGCTGCACACCCACCAGCAGCGCTTACACAGCGAGTAATCAATGACCGGGCGCACGGTGCGCCATAATCCGGTTTTGACCCGGGTACTGGTTGCGGCGGCATGGATGCTCGGTGCCGCCAGGTCGACGTCCTCGTACGGCAAGCCGATCCATTGCGGCTTGTCATAGCTGCTGGCGCTGATCTCCTCGCCCTCGGTCACGCAGCCTGCCTGTGCCGCCATGGCATCGTAAGCCCGCAGTGCCATCTGACTGTTGCGGTCAACGAGTTGTGATCCGAGTGGAGCCAGTTCCATGCGAATCGCCTCCAGCAACCGGTCACGGCTGATAACGCCGACCAGACGTGCCGCCGCGGCAGCACAGGCGGTGCCGACAAATGGCAGGTCGGCGCGGTCTTCGCTATCCTCCCTGGCCGGCAGGATCAATACCGTTGCGGCGATATTCAGGCGGTCTTTCCACACCTCAGGGGTATCGTGACTGTTGATGAGCATGACCGTGTGCTCGCGCAGTCCCTGCAATACACCGGCTGCCGGTACCGAGACCAGGCTGTCGTCGGCAACCACGACCAGGTCCGGCCGGCGGATAATGCCGCGTGCATTGATCAGCTGGCGGGATGCCCGCACATAGGCAAAAATCGGTGCGCCGCGGCGCTCGGCACCGTAACGCGGCGCGTCCTGCACCTCGAAATCCTCGAGAAAAAACGCCGACCCCAGTATGCGGCTGGCCGTCTTCATGCCCTGTCCGCCACGGCCGTGAAAGCGGATGCGATACATCTATACGAAACCGGGCGCTGTTGAGAACAGCGAATAGCGCCGAAAGCTCATGGCTTTTTTTACCCGGGCCAGCGCAAGCTCCATGGCTGCCTGGCGGGGCAGGATGTGGCGCTTCGCTGCGTCCTCCAGCACCAGTCGGGTATTGCGGCGCAGCTTTTCTTCGATGCTTTGCAGTGCTGCAGCCTCGCTGGCGCCGTGATATTCCATGGCGGCACAAATGACGCCGCCCGCGTTGGCGATAAAGTCCGGTACACAGAGAATGCCCCTGTCAGCCAGGATCTTTTCGGCACCCAGCGTAACAGGTATGTTGGCGCCTTCGATCACCAGTTTCGTTCTGAGCCGGTGCACGTTATCTTCGTGGATGACGTCCGGCCGCGCGGCTGGAATCCAGATGTCGCATTCAATGTCGACCACGGCGTCGCGATCAAGACGTTCTGCATCCGTATACTCGATGAGAGAAGCGCCGCCGTATTTGATTTCGCTGAGCCGGGCGACATCCAGCCCATCGGGATTATGAATGCTGCAAGCGGAGTCAGCGGCGCCGACCAGCACCGCGCCCCTATCTGTCAAAAAGCGTGCCGTGTGCCTGCCAACCGCACCGAAGCCCTGCACCACGATGCGCGCCTTGTTCAATTCGAAGTCGCAATAGTCCAGGGCGACGTCGGTGACATGGCTCAGCCCCCAGCCTGTTGCGCCGATCTCATCCAGCGGGATGCCGCCGATCTCGCGCGGCCGCGCCACCACGCGGCCGATTTCGTCCTGTATCCAGGCCATGCATTCCTCGTCGGTGCCCATGTCCGGCGCGAAAATGTAATCCTCGGTATTACGCAGGGCGTTGGCCAGGGCACGTATCAGGCGTTCCTTTTCAGACTTCGGCATCCTGGGATCGCCGTACAGCACCGCTTTGCCGCCGCCGTGGGGCAGGCCGGCGGCGGCATTCTTGAGCGTCATGGCCCTGGCCAGCCGGAAACATTCCTCGCGGCTGACATCCGGCGCCATGCGCACCCCCCCGATAGAGGGGCCCTTGGCGACATTGTCCACGACCAGAATGGCGCGCAGGTCAACCGAGGGTTCGTAGACGTGAATGGTTTTCAAGGGGCCCAGTTCATCCGCAAATTCGAAGCCATCTTTCATAAGCCAAGCTCGGGTCCCCGGGAGTTCTCTCTCAGTTTTCTCGCCACGTCCTCCACCAGATCCGCGGCGGAAGCGATTTCTTCTCTGATTGCCTCGTCGATCATGATGGCGAGATCGGTAAACTGGGCGCCGCCGATCTGCTCGCAGACACTTTTACTGAGCCTGGATTGGAAGCTGTCGATGATTTCTCCTACAACCGGGCGTTGGTTTTGTGCCATGTTTGCGATCTCCGTCTGGAATGCCTGTGAAAATAATAGCAGTAAGTGTCGCTGATCCGCAGCGGAAAAATAAAACCCGGCAGCTGCCGGGTTTCAGGTTAGCAACTGAATTCGCCTCATCCAACCTTGATGGTGTGGCGTTTGGCTTTTTTCAGTTTAGGCAGGGTTAACTCAAGCACACCGTCCTTGAATTTCGCCTTGGCCTTGTCCGCTTCAACGTCCGAGGGCAGGGCCAGGGTGCGGGAATACGCGCCGCTGGAAATCTCGCAACGGTAGTAATCACCTTTCTCTTCTTTCTCTTCGTGGCTGGTGCTGCCCTTGATGGTAACTGCGCTTTCCGTCACAGAAATATCGAGGTCTTTCTTGTCGACACCCGGCAATTCCGCCTTGACGACGAGTTCATCGTCGCGATCAACAATATCCACGCGTGGCATTTTACCCTCGAATGGCGCCGCCAGTTCACCCCAGGACGGCCGCTCCCAGTGAAAAGGGTGCATCCAGCTACGTGGCAAATAACCTTCAAACAGCCGATCCATTTCCTCGAACGGACTCAGGGTGCGCGCGGGTTGAACCTTTTGCACTTCCTGTTTGCTTTCTGTTTGTTTGCTTTCTTCCTTCGATTCTTTAGCCATGTCGTTTTCCTTCAAATTTAATAGGTTACGCAAGTGCGCCATTGTTCAATACGAACTCGATATCTGATTTCCTGCCTGGTCTCCAAGCTACGATAAAACAACGAACCGGACGAACCTGCGTTGTCCGATTGCCGGGTGGAAAATCTGCTAATGTCAATGCTCAAGATAGTCCGCACTAAAGATATATTCAAGGACTGCCACTAACGCTTTTTTCATGCGCTCGTCTGACCCGGCGAGCGCGGTTGTTTGTAGAGTGCACACTCCCCGCCAGAGAGCTTCTGCGGAATCTGCACCTGAATGCGCAGATTGAGGTCGCCGCGTCAGCGTGAATCAGCCTTCAGCCTGCCTTGGGGATTTAGTCTACCCCGTTTACTTGACCAACACCGCCGGACAGCTCAAGCGATTGCGCAGCAGTCCAACAGACTCGGGCGAAATAAATCGCTCGCCCATACCCAGTACCAGCGTGCCGGCACGCTCGCTGCGTACTACCTCAAGAATGTCGTCGAACTCCGGATTGACCAGTTCATGAAAGCGCAGCACTACGGGACCGGCCAATGCTGTGCTCTGTGCGCGTAGCGATGAAAAATCATCGACATGTGCTGAGACCAGAAAAATGTTCAATGATTGCTCGCCGGCCCTGGCAATGCGGAGTGCGACGGCGAGTGCCCGCTGTGCAACTGCCGAGCCATCGAAAATAACGCTAACCGACTGCCTGGATGGACGTGTCAGGGTCATTGACGCGAAATGGCCAGGTATCGGCAGGCTGCGCCGTGCCGCACCCAGCAGCATAAGGTCCATGTCTTCTGCCGCGCTTTCCAGCAAGCTGGCCAGTGAGCCCCGTACGGTCTGGAACGACCAGCTGAAACCGATACGCTCCGCGATCGTGGCCAGTGCCTGCTGGGCGGAACGCGCCTGTATCCTGAGCTGACGCTGGAGGTCCGCGGAATTCAACTGCCGCTCGACCTGGGTCAGGCAGCAGTATTCCCGTGCCACCGGCAGATCTGCCAGGCTCAAAAGTTCGCTGTCTTCCATGAACAACCCGAGGATTTCCGACGGTGTCTCCGCCGTTAACAGGCCGAGCATCTCCAGGGCGCTGCGGTCGGCATCCGTGTTGCCGAACATCACGGTAATGCGGACTTGCAGACGTTTGCCAGGGTCGATCATTATGACGTATTCGATGGGGAGTTGCCGGCCCCGAAGCTGTGCCGCTTGTCGGCAAAATCCTGCAGCCTGGCGCGGACCCGCTGATTGACGCTGCCGTCGGGAAACTCGCCCTGTTCGTCCCGCTCACCGGCATCCAGTCCGCTGAGCAGCGTCATGCACTGATCAATGGTTTCGACCGGATAGATCTGGAAGCGGTTTTGTGCCACGGCGTCGACGATGTCGTGTCTGAGCATCAGGTGCCTGGTGTTGGAAAGCGGTATCAGGACACCCTGCTGACCCGTCAGCTCGCGTTTATTGCAGATATCGAAAAAACCCTCGATTTTGTCATTGACCGCGCCGATGGCTTGAATACGTCCGTGCTGGTTGACCGAGCCGGTGATGGCCAGATGCTGTTTTATCGGAACCTCTGCCAGTGCCGACAGCAACGCGCAGAGTTCGGCGGCCGAGGCGCTGTCGCCTTCAATGCCGCCGTAGCTTTGTTCGAAGACCAGGCTGGCGAACAGGGAAAGCGGACTGTCGATAAGGTAATGCGAGGCCAGAAAGGCGGACAGTATCAGTACCCCCTTGGAATGTATCGGCCCACCGAGCTCGACCTCACGCTCGATATCCACCACTTTGCCCGAACCCAGGGCCACGCGGGCGGTAATGCGGCAGGGATGCGCAAAGGTCGATTCGCCGAGCTGGGCTGCAGCCAGACCGTTGATCTGTCCGATGCATTCACCGTCGGTGTCGATCAGAATAGTATCTCGCAGGATTTCCTCCTGCAGACGGTCGCGAATGCGGCTGGCACGCCGGATACGCGTGTCAATGGCCTGTTGTATCTCTGTCCGGCCGATGACCTCCTTGCCGGTACGGGTCGCATAGAAATCGGATTCGCGCACAATATCGGCAGCGTATCGAATCTCTGCTGAAAGCTTCTCCGCATCGCCGGCATGGCGGGCACTTGCCTCCAGCACACGGGCCGCCGCCTCACGGTCCAGCGGCTTGAGATTCTCCTTTCCGATGAGTGTGGCCAGAAGCCTGATAAACTGCAGGCTGTTCTCGTTACTCCGGTCGATCTGGCCCTCGAAATCCGCCGCCACCTTGAAGAGATCCAGAAATTCCGGGTCATACGCTTGCAGCAGGTAATAGAGCATACGGTCACCCAGCAGAATAATCTTCACATCGAGTGGTATCGGCTGGGGTTCGAGTGACACGGTACTCACCAGACTGAGTGCTTCGCCGAGTGATTTGATGCGGATCTCGCCCGACGTTAATGCCCGTTTGAGACCTTCCCAGGCGAACGGCTGAACCAGCAACTTGCTTGCATCCAGTACCAGATAGCCGCCGTTGGCGCGGTGCAAGGCGCCGGCCCGGATCAGGTTGAAGTTGGTGAACAGCGTGCCCATCTCGGAGACGTGTTCAATCCGGCCAATCAGGTAAGGAAACGTGGGATGGTCTTCGAACACCACCGGCGCACCTTCCGCATCTGTATGGTCAATGATTACATTGATGGCATAGCGCTGCATCGCCGCGGATTTCTGCGCCCCCATGTCCTGCCGCTGGCCGCTGAGCAAGGCCTTTAGCGACGGGTTCTCTGACTCGGGTGATTTGAGAAAAATCGCCACGTTGTTGACGATGTCGGTCTGCATGTCTTCCAGATAGGCAACAACATCGGCTAATGTCTTGTATTTCATGATCAGCTGGTCGATCAGGCCACCGACGGCAAACATGGAAACGTCGCGGTCCAGGTCGCGTATTTTTTCACGAACCCTGCGTGCTTCCTGCGGGACTGACTGCATCTTTTGTTGCAGGTCCTTGCTCACCACTTCGGTATCCCGCTTCAGCCGCTCCTGTTCCTCCTTGGAAAGCTGCGCGTATTCCTTGGGGCTGACGGCCTTGTCGTCGCGCAATGGCACAAAGGCAAGTCCGGTCGGTGTCTGGATAATACTTATGTTGCGTTCCCTGGCGCTTTTCTGGACTTCCTCGAACACTTTTTCCTGGTATTCGTTGAATTCCTCTTCGATAGCCTGGCGCCGGGTGCGGTAGTCTTCGCTCTCGAAAGCAGCCGGTATTACACTGTGGGCGTCTTCGATGATTTGTTCGATATCCCTGCGTAACTCATTGCCCTGTCCTGCCGGCATTCTCAGGTAGCGAGGCCGTTTTGCGTTGTCAAAATTGTTGACATAACACCAGTCATCCGCAGCTGGCTTTTTTGCGGCTTTTTGTCTGAGTATCCGCCGTACAGCACTGTGCCTGCCGGTGCCTTGCGGGCCCAGTATGAACAGGTTGAAGCCGCCGAGCGCTATTTCGGTGGCGAAATCGATGGCTTCCACGGCCCGTTCCTGACCGGGTGTCTCTAACTGGTCCTCCAGCTCTGCGCTCGTGTTGAAATCAAACAGATCGGGATCGCAACGCTGATACAGTTGTTCGGGTTTCAGTGGTTTTCCTGGTTGCACGGCGAGCCTTTAAGCTTGTTGTTAGCGGGCAGCTTGAAAAACTGCGATATGCTGCTGATACGGCATAGTATCATCTTATTATCACCGAATTATATTGAGGCATATCAACAGAATGGTTTATTCTGGATGCTCAAGAACCCCCCACGCCGCGGCGCGGCCACAAATTCGCCCTGACTCTAAATCATTTCGACCGTTTAAACTAACATTGGTATTGTGAGACGCGTACTCCAGTTCCGGTTTGATATACAGGGTCCCCTAACATGAAGGTCGGCGTTCTAAAAGAAATCAAGGAAAAGGAAAACCGTGTTGCCCTGACCCCCGCAGGCGCACAGACACTCACGCAGGCCGGCCACAGCGTACTGGTTCAGGTCGGCGCCGGGGTCGGTTCGGGTTTTACTGATGAAGCATACGCGCAGGCAGGCGCACAACTGGTGTCTGCCGAGTCAGCCTGGAAGACAGACCTGGTACTGAAGGTCAAAGAACCGCTGGAACAGGAGTACGGTCAGCTGCGCGATCAGATGCTGTTCACCTACTTTCATCTTTCCGGTGTCACCCCGACGCTCACCGATGCCCTGCTGGAACACGAGACCACGGCGATCGCCTATGAAACCGTGGAGGGCGACCAGGGAAAACTGCCACTGCTGGCACCCATGAGCGCGGTGGCCGGCAACATGGCCGTGACCATGGGTAACTATTACCTCGCCCATTTCAATCACGGCAAGGGCATGCTGCTGTCCCGCATATTCGGCGAACGTTACGGCAAGGTGGTCATCATCGGTGACGGAGTCGTCGGCCGACACAGCGCGCGTGTTGCGATCGCCATGGGCGCAGCGGTCTACCTGGTCGGTCGACATCGAAATCGGGTTCCGGAACTGCAAAAGGAAATCTCCAGGGATATACACTTCGTGCTATCCGAACCGGATAACATCGCCGCCGAGTTGAGCGATGCCGACCTGGTGGTCGGCGCAGTGTTGCGTCGCGGCGCTCGCGCGCCGCATGTCGTGACCGAAGCCATGGTGCGGACCATGCAAACGGGTTCTGTCATTGTAGACGTCAGTATCGATCAGGGTGGTTGCGTGGAAACCTCGCATCCAACAACACACAGCGCACCTGTCTACGAGAAACATGGTATCATTCACTACTGCGTGGCCAACATGCCTGGCGCCTACCCAAGGCTGTCGACGATAGCACTGACCAGTGCCACCCTGCCCTATGCCGTCAAGCTGGCTGACCACGACCTCGATACCCTGCGCACAGACCCGGGCTTTGGCAAAGGCGTGAACACCCACGCCGGGCACATCACCTGCAAGGCCGTTGCCGAGGCGCTCGGTCTCATGGACAGATTCAGGGAGTTTGCCTGATGCCTGAACAACTGCACACACGCCGCATACTCATCATGGGTGCAGCAGGCCGCGACTTTCATAACTTCAATATGGTCTATCGTGATGACCCGACGAGCCATGTGGTCGCGTTTACCGCAACCCAGATTCCGGAGATCGCCGGGCGCCGCTACCCCCCCTCACTCGCAGGCCCACATTACCCCGGAGGCATTCCGATTGTCCCCGAGTCGGAACTGGAGTCGATTTGCCGAAAGGAAAGTATCGATCAAGTCGTTTTTGCCTACAGTGATGTCAGCCACGCGCGCGTGATGCACACGGCTTCCATCGCACTGAGTGCCGGTTCGGATTTCCTGTTGCTGGGACCAGAGCGCACCATGCTCCCGGCATCGGTACCGGTCATCGCTGTCTGTGCAGCAAGAACCGGCTGCGGCAAGTCGCAAACAGCACGCTGGCTGTCGCGAATACTGAAAGAACAGGACCTTCGGGTTGCGGTTATCCGCCATCCCATGCCCTATGGCGATATTGAACGCCAGGCGGTGCAGCGTTTTGCCAGTCCTGCCGACCTCGACGCTGCCGACTGTACCATCGAGGAACGCGAAGAGTACGAACCACACCTGGCGCTGGGTAACATCGTGTACGCTGGTGTCGACTACGGCGAGATCGTCGCCCGTGCGGAAGCTGAAGCCGATGTCATTCTTTGGGATGGCGGCAACAACGATTTCTCTTTCATCAAGCCGGATCTGCATATCGTGCTGGTAGACCCCTTGCGGGCCGGTCACGAAACCACGCACCATCCCGGCGAGGCCGTGTTGCGAATGGCAGACATCATCCTGGTGGCCAAGGTGAACTCCGCTTCGGATGCCGATATCCAGCAGGTAACGGAAACCGCACACGGCATCAACCCGCGGGCAATCATTACCCGTGGTGCCTCACCGGTACAACTGGATCAGCCGGGGCTGGTGCGGGGCAAACGTGTACTGGTCGTCGAAGACGGGCCCACTATCACCCACGGTGGCATGCCGTATGGAGCAGGCTATGTCGCGGCCACCCAGGCCCAGGCGGCTGAGATCATCGACCCGCGCAGCGTTGCCGTGAACGAGATCGCCGCACTGTATGCGCAGTACCCGCATATCGGACCCGTGTTACCGGCAGTCGGTTATCATGCTGCGCAATTGGCTGCGCTATGCAAAACGATCAACATGGCGGACGTCGATGTCATCGTGTCAGCGACACCCTGTAATCTCGATGCATTGATCGAGATCAACAAGCCCGTTGTGCGTGCGCGCTACGAATTTTCCGAAGCGGGGGAACCGGCATTGGGCAGTCTGGTGGAGCGTTTTCTGAGTGAACAACGCTTCCGCAAGCAGCGCTGAAGCGTTTCAACTTGCCCTCTTCCCCCACGCCAAGGGCCGCGTTGACACTATTGGGTTTCGAACCTGACGTGACGCTCGATGGCTGACGAGAGGAATCTAATAGAGTACCCTGATTCCATGGGCGGTAGTGCTGGCAAAATGGACAAGGATACGGTTGCGCGCGACTGGCATGCGCGTGGCTTCAGCTGCGATATCTGGACTGATCCGCCGGGGCAAGTGTGGGCGGATTTCGTGCACGCCAGCGATGAGCTGGTGATGCTCATCGACGGAGAAATAGAGCTGCGTTTCAGTGACCAGGTGCTGCGTCCGGCAGTGGGCCAGGGGATCCTCATCCCGGCCGGCGCACCGCATACCGTGATCAACATCGGACGCGGCAGGAACCATTGGTATTATGGCTATAAAAGACCCTGACCCCTGGCGAGCCACTGTATTCCCTCGCAACCTTCATCAATCCCGCCATTCGATATCTGCAGTAGCCAGTGTAATCAACGTTCCCGCCTCGCCACGCAGTATCGCTAGCGCCTCATCCAGTCGGCCAATGCCGGCCATGGCGCCGGTCTGTTCGACAAACTCACAGGCGGCTTCCACCTTGGGTCCCATGGAGCCGGGAGCAAAATCAAACATGCGAATAGCCTGAGGCGCTGCCCGACGAATCGCACGCGCGCCTGGCGAAGCCCAGTCACGGTACACGGCATCGACATCGGTCAACATCAGGAATACATCGGCTTTGAGTTCGCGAGCCAGCAAGGCACTGGCAAAATCCTTGTCAATCACCCCCTCGACACCGACCAGGCTGCCATCGGTGCGGTGCACGACCGGGATACCACCGCCACCGGCACAAATAACAACGATACCCTGCTCAACCAGCAGCTGGATGACACTGAGCTCAAATATTCTCTGTGGTCTTGGTGACGCGACAACGCGGCGGAAATGCTCGCCGTCCGGTGCAATGCTCCAGCCTTTATCGTGTGCCAGTCTGCGTGCTTCCATTTCGGTGTAAATAGGCCCGATGGGTTTAGCGGGATGTTTGAACGCCGGATCATCCGCATCCACCTCGATCTGGGTCAGCAGTGTCGCACAGCGCCGTTCAGGTGGAAGCAGATTATCCAGTTCCTGCTCGATCAGGTACCCGATCATGCCTTCGCTTTCCGCATCCAGGATGTCCAGCGGGTAGGCCTGTTCAGGCCTGACGATAGCACTTTGTAAAGCCAGCAGACCGACCTGTGGCCCGTTGCCGTGTGTAATGACCAGTTCATGTTCGAGGGCAATGGGCGCCAAAGCCCGTGCGGCAGTCTTTACATTGTGGCGCTGGTTATCCACCGTCAATGCTTCATCGCGCCGCAGCAATGCATTCCCACC
>CBFDBP010000028.1:0-21206 GCA_965603065.1 uncultured Gammaproteobacteria bacterium | reverse complement strand
CGGTCTCAACGCTCGAAGCGAAATCACCGAACTCCTCGAACTGGACAAGCCGGACAGTTAGCACATTTCCCCTGAGCCTGTTAACACTATACTAAGGAGTACAGAAGTTGGTCGACATAAGCTTTCTGGACACGCTGTGAATACATCCCTGTACGCTCGACGGCCGCGTCCATGCGGCCGACGGTCCCTCAAGCCTATGTCGACCAACTTCTGTACTCCTTAGTATGTCTTTTTAACTTATGCAACAGCTTCGAATTCGCGACAAATAAAGAGGACACCATGGGGCAAGCTGGACGCCCATACTCAAGCTGGCACAGGCTGATTCTGGCGTGTGCCGGCTGCTTTATCATTGCACTCGCAGCCTGCTCCGGCACCACGGAGAAACAGCTGATCGAAGAGCAGGCGACAGTGGACCTGGAACTGCTGCTGACACTGCCGGCGAATAATATCTCCTACCAGTCGCAGGTCAGGCCGATTCTCGGTCGCCGCTGTGTCGTATGTCACGGTTGTTATGACGCACCCTGCCAGTTGAAGTTGTCCTCTCCGCAGGGCATCGAACGGGGAGCGAACAAGGACAAGGTCTATGACGGTGCGCGTATTCTGGCCGCTGAACCAACCCGCCTGTTTATCGATGCGAAGAGCACAGCCGAATGGAGAAAGAAAAACTTCCACACGGTTCTCAACGAAGGCAGCGGGGACCCTCGGCACAACCTGGAAAACTCTGTCCTGTATCGCATGCTGCGCCTGAAACAGCGTCATCCACAGCCACGTGTCGGCATGCTACCCGACAGCCTGGAACTGGGCCTGAATCGGGAGCAGAGCTGTGCCACACTGGCGGAATTCGACAGTTTTGCCCGCAAGCACCCGGACTGGGGCATGCCCTACGGTATGCCCAATCTTGAAGATGCCGAATACGGCAGCCTGGTTCAGTGGCTGGCCCAGGGTGCCCCCATGGCGCCGCCAGGATCACCCGATGATCAGACCCTGGAACGAATCGAGCGGTGGGAGGATTTTCTTAATGCTGCAAGCAACAAGCAGCAGCTGATCAGCCGCTACCTGTACGAACACCTGTTCCATGCTCACCTGCATTTCAGCGACAGCGGCGACCGCGAATTCTACCGCCTGGTTCGCTCCCGTACAGCGAGCGGAACGCCGGTTGACGAAATTGCCGCGCTGCGTCCCTTCGACGACCCCGGCGGGGCCTTTTTCTACCGTCTGTTACCGTATCACCCTGATATCGTTGCCAAGGATCACGTGGTCTATGAACTCAGCCCGGACCGTTTAAAGCGTTACCACGAACTTTTCATCGACCCTGTATTCGAGGTCGAACAATTACCACCTTACAAAACCAGCATCGCATCCAATCCGTTCAAGGTGTTCACAGCCATTCCGCCCGACTCACGCTATCGTTTTCTACTCGATGACGCCAGGTTCTTCATCGAGGGCTTCATCAAAGGCCCCGTCTGCCGGGGCCAGATTGCCTTAAACGTGATCGAAGACCAGTTCTGGGTGATGTTCTTCAATCCGGACCGCGCCATTTTCACCCAGCAGCCTGCGTTCCTCGACAAGATGGCCGACGACCTCCAGTTACCTGCCGATCGCGATACCCTGCGACCGCTGAAGATCTGGACGGATTACTGGCAGCGACAGAAACAATACATCGCGCAGAAGATAGCCTATTTCCGGGCCATGCATACTGAACCGCTGGATAAGGCGCTGGAATACATCTGGGATGGAGACGGCAGTAACCCGAATGCAGCGCTGACGGTATTCAGACATCTTGACAGTGCGTCGGTCAGTTTTGGTCTGGTCGGTGACTATCCGGATACGGCCTGGATCATCGATTACCCCTTGTTCGAGCGCATTCATTACCTGCTGGTGGCGGGTTTCGATGTCTACGGTAACGTCGGCCACCAATTGAACACCAGGCTCTATATGGACTTTCTCCGCATGGAGGGAGAGGATTATTTTCTCGCCTTCCTGCCCGCCGCCAGCCGAAAACCTATCCGTGATGCGTGGTACAAGGGTATGCGGGCTGACATGCCGGAAGAATTCGACCACCCCATGGACTGGCTGGACGTCGAGTCGGTCAGCGGCTACCGGACCGATGACCCGCAACGTGAGCTCTACCAGCTGCTGGAAGAGCGTTTCCGCTCCATCGGCCAATCATCAGGGCACGACCTGGATCGCTGCCGGCAGGAAGCCTGTATCGAGGCCGACAACAGCGACTTGCGCAAGCGCGTGGATCTGGCCATGCAGAAAATTGCCGATGCCAGCGGCAGCAATCTGGCCGTCCTCCCGGATGTCGCCTTCGTGCGCGTCCGCAGCGGCGACGATCCGCTGACAGATATGGCTTATACGCTGATACGCAACAACGCCTACACACACGTCACTTCGATGTTTCAGGACGCTTCAGCGGAAGCGAACCGGGATTTCGAACACGACAGTCTGACCGTGGTCGACTGGCTGGAAGGCTCCTATCCAAATTTCTTCTTCGTGATCGATATCGATGACGTCGAAAAGTTCGCCGAACACCACCGTACCATCCAGACTCGGGACGACTACGAACAGTTCGTCGCCCGCTACGGCGTGCGCCGCAGCAACGAAAATTTCTGGCATCACGCAGACTGGTTCCACGAGCAATATGCACGCGAGCAACCGGTTCTTTCCGGGCTGTTCGATCTGAACCGCTACCGCAACCGCTGACGTGAAAGGAGCGTTACCGAGATCGACATCCTGTGTTTCCAAGCCTGCTCCGCCGCGTGCAAATACCCTCGACACCATTCTATAAAATGGAAAAATCATAGTTGGCAATAAAGCGGATCTCCTTCAGGTCTGAGCCATCGCTGCCATCCTGATCCACAAAGGCGCCACGCAACCTGAACCACAAGCCCTTGAACGTTCCCGCTTCAGGTTTGTAGTCCAGGGTCAGGTTAAACTCCGACTGGTCCGGACTGGCGTTACGGCCCTGATCCGCTGTATCGCCCCGGGCATAGTTAACGAAGCCGCTGAAGGCGTTGTCACCGAAATAGCGGAAATCGGATGACAGCCCGACCAGCCAGGCGTCCTCGCCGGCGCGGTCAAAATCCTTGATCATCAGCGAGAGGTAGCTCGGTTTGCCGCCCCAGTTGCTCTGGATCCCGGCATTGTCAGCTGTCGATGTGTGCGCCAGGCTCAGTACCAGGCCGGCGTAGCTGGCCGCCAGTTTGGCGCCCCCGGAACGGGTATCAAAATCTCCACCCAGCTGATCACCCACCGCATTCTGGCGGGTGAACTGGGCGGAAAACTGAAAGCCAAACCCTTCGATCGTTCTGGTTCGCGAGTTAACTTCGGTGTAGAAGATATTCATAAAGTCGCGGCCATAGTGGTTTACCAGGCCCACATTGGTACCGTTGGAAAAGGTATACCGGGCCCCGGCCGTGGATACCGCACGATCGGGGCCGTCGATGCCGGCCGCTTCCGTCATGCTGATAAAATTGGTGGCATCGCGTTTTTTCATACGCCAGGTCTGCGCAACCCCGTAGACAAAATGTTCTCCCGAAACGTCATAGAGGGTGACGGCTTCGAAGGTATTGGGCACCATGCGGCTGTCGTTACCGTTTAAATAGGGTAACCGAAATAACTGCCGGTAGGCCTTTAAGGACAGATTCCTGTGCAGCCGTGCTTCGAGGTAAGCCTGGCCGGGTACACTGAAGCTTTTCTGTCCGGGTTCGAGCAGTTTGCTGCCGTCCTTGTCGGCAGGGCCATAGAGTTTCTGCGAGCTGTAAAGGGTAGCGCCCAGGCGCAAACGGTCTTTCCACCAGGGTGTGGCGTAGGAGAGTCCGCCGCCCTGCGCCCAGGCCTCGATATTCGGATCGGCATCACGCAAGCGCCGGAAGTAATAGTTACGCAGCTGAAGATCCAGGGTACCTTTGCGGAAGACGTCTCCCAGGCGTGAATATACCCGGGCCGGTTCAGGTGGTTTGAAGGCGTGCTCGGTTGACTCAAGAGATTCGTCGATGCTGCCTGCCGCAGGCTGCTCACTCTGAATGTACTCCGGAGCTGCATAGGCCAATTCCGCCGTGAATAGCAGTAGTGAGGCAAGACGAATTCCGAAACGAACCCCCGTCACGTTTTCAGGCACCAATGCGTATGTCAGTGTTTCTCAGAAATGCGCCAGAAAGAACGGGATAAGCAAGGCATTGACCAGGTCGATGAAAAACGCACACACCAGTGGAACGATAATAAACGCCAGGTGCGAAGCGCCGTAGCGTTGAGCCACTGCCGACATGTTCGCCATGGCGGTGGGGGTCGAGCCCAGTGAAATCCCGCCGAACCCGGCGCAAACGACGGCTGCGTCGTAATTGCGGCCCATAAGGGGAAAGACCACGAACAGGGTCAGGCTGACGGCGATCAGAAACTGGGCGCCGAGAATCGTAAAAATAGGGCCGGCGAGATCAATCAGCGTCCATAACTGCATGCTCATCAGCGACATCGCAAGAAAGGTGCCCAGCGATACATCGGCAATCAGGGCAATGGCCGGTTTGCGACTGGGCCATTCGGTGCCGCTGATACGCGGGAAGGATTTCGGGATCAGGTTGGTGATAAGAATACCGGCAAACAGACAGGTGACGAAAAGCGGCAGCTTGAGTCCGAGGTTTTCCAGCCCTGAGTTGATCAGAATGCCGAAAATGGCGCTGACATGAATGGCAAGAATGGCATCCAGCAAGTCCAGGTGGTCGATTCCGTGCTTGCCTTTCTGTTCTTCCGGAACGCCAATATCCAGTGGCTCCGCCTGTGCCGGTTTCAGCTTGTGTCGCGCAATGAGAAATTTCGCAATCGGCCCACCCATCAGACTGGCAAGAATAAGGCCGAGTGTGGCGCAGGCGATACCGATCTCCATGGCGTTGGCAATCCCGTAATCCTCTGCGATTCTCGGTGACCAGGCAATGGCTGTGCCGTGACCGCCAATCAACGAAACGGTACCACCGAGCAGCCCTACCGGAGTGGGCAGGTCGAACAGCGCAGCCACCGAGATACCGGTCAGGTTCTGCACAAACATGTAGGCGATAGTGACCGAAAGCAGGATCACCAGCGGTTTTCCGCCCGACAACAGGTCTTTCAGGCTGGCGTTGATGCCGATGGTGGTAAAAAAGTAAACCAGCAGGACGTCCCGCGCGGCCAGTTCGAACCTGATTTCGATACTGCTGATAAAATACAGCAGCGAAACCAGCAGGGAAACGATCAAGCCGCCGGTTACCGGCTCCGGTATGCTGAATTCCCTGAGAAAACCGACCGCATCATTGACCCGCTTGCCGACAAACAGCACGACGATACCCAATGTAACCGAGAAAAAAGCGCTGAGTTGCAAAACACCGTTATCGAATTCCATAGTCTTTCCAATCAGTTTCTATTAATGCAAACGCGGGCTGAACCACACTCAGCCGGTATTGCTGATACCGCCGACAGCCGCATTAGTAGCATAACCCACGCAATTCGCGATAATCCAGTGAACCCGGCTGACCGGAGTGGACAGACAACTCGAAAGTAACGGCAACCTGAACGTCGCTGAAAACAGGCGCAGCCCGGCGATATCCTGACTATGCTTGTCAATAATGGCTGCAGATTCAACCAATAGCTATCGGCTGGTCACGGCGCTTTTTTTGCGCCTGTTGGGTTTGATCTACCTGATCGCCTTTGCTTCGATCGGGGTACAGATTGAGGGCCTGGCGGGCAGTCAGGGTATCCTGCCATTCAGCCAGCAACTGCTGTATCTCGAAGGCCAGCTGGGTATCGAGCGCTATTTCCTGATACCTAATCTGTTCTGGCTGAATGCCAGTGACGGGGCTTTGACGGGAGCAGCCATCGCCGGTTGTGGTGTGTCAGCGCTGATTATCCTCAACCGCTGGTCCCGGCTGTGCCTGATAGCGGCGTTCGTGCTCTATCTCTCCCTGTATAACGCCGGCCAGCTATTCCTGAATTTTCAATGGGATGGCTTGTTACTGGAAGCGGGTTTTCTGGCAATTTTCCTGACTCCCGCATCACGCGTCGTCATCCTGTTGTTTCGCTGGCTGCTGTTTCGACTGCGCTTCATGTCCGGCATCTCCAAGCTGACGATGCAGGACCCCAGCTGGTCCGGCCTCACGGCCCTGAACAGCTACTTCGAGGTCCAGCCCCTGCCCACCCCTCTCGCCTGGTACGCACACCAACTTCCGGAATGGCTGCTGAAAACGGCAACAGCCGCCACCCTGGTGATCGAGATACTGGTGCCGTTCATGATGTTCCTGCCACGGCGCTGGCGCTTTTTGGCCGCCTGGATCACGATACTCTGGCAGCTCCTGATTATGCTCACCAGCAACCACAACTGGTTCAACCTCCTGACCATCGTGCTATGCCTGTTCCTGTTCGACGACAAGGCCGTGCAGCACGTACTGCCGACACACCTTCAGACCCGGCTGGGCCGACAGCCCCCGCCGGCAGCCGCCGCGGGTAGAGCCGGTCAGGCGATGGTAGCAGCGCTGACCACCTTCATCCTGTTGACCAGCAGCGTGCACTTCTGGGAACTAGCCACCATGCAACGATCTTCCGGGGCCGTTGGCACGCTGGTCGACTATGCGGAGGCCTACCGGGTTGTTAACAAGTACCACGTCTTCCCAACCATGAGGACCGAACGTGTCGAACTCGAACTATCGGGGTCACAGGACGGCAGGGAATGGAAAATTTACCGTTTCAGGTACAAACCGGGAGATCTGAACGAGCGGCCGACCATCGTGCTGCCGCACCAGCCACGACTGGACTGGGAGATGTGGTTCGTCACTCAGCACCCGAAATACATGCGCTTCTTCCACAGCTTCCTGCAGGCACTGCTGGACAACTCACCGACGGTCACCGCACTGCTGCGCCATAACCCGTTCCCCGATCAGCCTCCACGCTATATCCGCGTGGAGGCCTATAAGTACCGGTTCAGCACGCCGGAGGTGCGTCGAAAAACCGGGCAATGGTGGCAGCGCGAGGCATTGGGACCCTTTACACCCCTACCCTGGGTGGAACGCAACTGACGTTTTAGAAAATCCACCAGGCGTTGCCAGGCCAGGCGTTCGTTTTCGAAACGATTGTTGAGGATATCGCCAACGGCCATAAAGTACAGACCAGTGACATACGCTACGGCAGCTGATCGCTGAATGACGGCCCGATAGGTCGTTCCTGGTCCTGTACATGTTCCGCATGACAGCTGTCACATCGCACCCGCAGGAAACCGTGCTCGAGACAGCCTCATTTGAGGTAATCCTCAAATTCCTGCTGGACATACCCCGGCAATGTCGTGGCCTGTGCCGCCAGATGGGACACGAAAGCGGGGTAGTATTCTTCGACGATCTGGTAAAGAAGAGTCCGCTCCGGGCGATGGCGCGCGTAACGAAACGCGGCGCGTTAAAAGCATGCGCATAGGAGAGGTCTTATTGCACTGCGAAGTTCTTGGTAGAGGTTTTTGTAGAACACGTGATTGGCAGCATTCGGCAATCCGCATGAGTAATTGGGCCCCGAGACCACAGCGGGTATTATGCTGACAGATGACGCTGGTTGATTTGTAGTCACGTATTACAAGCGTCGCTACTCAGTTTTCAACAACGGCGAATTCTATCCGTCTATTTCGAAGTTTATTTTCCACTGTATCATTGGGGACGGCCGGTTGGCTTTCTCCATAGCCAACAGTAACGATCCGGTTCGTCTCAATTCCACTTGCGGTCAAGTAGGACTTTACTGATTCTGCTCTTTTCTCGGACAGATACTGATTGCTTGATTCCTGTCCGTCTGAATCCGTATGGCCCGAGACCTCAATCACGAGACCCGGACATCGGCGGATAATGTCCACGATGCTGTCAAGGATCAGGCGGCTTTTCGGGTCAAGCCGTGCACTTCCCAACCCGAAATAGATATTGTCTGTACGCGATAATATCTCAAAGCGACCCTTGCAGGCTTCCACAGAGAAATCGCCTTGCGTCTCGAGGGCGGTTGTGGCCGTGGTGGAGCTGGTTGCGGAAGCGGCAACCTGGTCCGTATCCGACGTAAGCCGGGAGAAGAGTAAGTCAAACGTGACTGTGGCAGATGGAAGTATTGAGACGCTGGCGGCTTCTTCAAGTTTTTTTATGCCGCGGTCCAGCGCGAAATCCGCCGCTGAAATGGTGATTGGCATACTGGAAGACACCGACACGATGCCCTCACTGATCTCAGTCACTGCAATTTCTGCTGCCAGGGTGTTTGAGATGCCGTGCAAATCAAGTATATAGGGCAAAGTCAGGACTTTCCGGTGATTCTGGCCCAAGTCTGACAGGATGCTCGGTTCCAGTTGTATGGTGATTGTCGCTTCCGGATACTGAAACGTCTCGAAAAACAGGAATCGCATACGAACATTGCGCAGGTCGATGTTGGTATCAATAGAATCGAGCTGGATTCTTACCGTAGCCAACCCTGATGTGTCGATGTTGCCGGAAAGACTCGCAAACGAACTCGTTTCAACTTTTGTGGAGTTTTTTACCGACTGAAACCGGATTGCAGAAGCTTCAGACTGTAATTCCCAGCCGGGAGCGAACGGGTTACTTTGGGCTGTTGCAACGCCGGTAAAACAGCACAGTATCGTAATCGCGATGACCAGTTTATCCAGCCTGCATAACTGACAAAAAATATTGATAGTAATCATGTTATTTATACCCGTCCTACTGACACCCGCCGTTGGCCCAGGCGCTTAAAGCTTTTTTAAAAAATCCGCCATATGGATGTTGTTTGGCGAGCGATCTTTCTGCATTCTTACCGAGGTAGACTTTTGCTTGCTCACAAAGCGTATCCCGTTTCCAAAGGTGGCAGTTGCTGCAAGTCTCATCTATCCAGATGCTTTCCGGTAGGCCCTTGATCGGAGGGAAGAGAGGACTGCCCTGCAGTAATTCCTCGATACTCCTGCCGTCTATTTCAGGTGAACCGATCGCAAGCTGTGACTGAAAAGTAATGTGCTGGTCCCGCTCGGAGCCGACCGAAGCTGGAGCGACGGTGCTTGTGTCGCTCGCCACATCTTCGGTTTGCGCAGGCACCGCATCAGTATGGGCTGCCTGCTTTTCACGCAGGGTCGCAATTTCGTGCTGTGCGAGTTCAACAAAAAGACCGTTTGGATACTGAACCATGTAGGCTTCATAGTCTGCAATTGCACCGCTTCTTTGCGCCTTCTCGATCAGTTCCTTTTCACCCTTATTAATTTCCACAGCTGCAGGACGTGTCACCGGCCTGGTCTCAATCGGATTTTCTTCATATCCTGAAGGCGCAAGTTCACGAACAAGTTCTGTCAGCAGTGTTTTTGCTTCGCTTGCATACAGACTGTCAGGATAAGAACGCAGGAACAGCGTGATCTGCAGTATATCGCGCGAAAACCTGGCCGAGTCCCACATCCTTTGCTCTGCCAACTCCGCTTCGCTGAGTACGATTGGCTGGGTGAAGTAAAATTGACTGGTTAGTGAGGACGTATCCCAGGGGATTTGAGCGCCGCCCGTCTGCTGCAACACCTTGACCCTTACTTGCTTAAATACCTGTTCAATGGGCGCGCCGGGAATTGTCATTTCCTGCGCAAGCGCGGCTGTAAAAGGACTATTACCATCGCTTCCATCCAGCGCCACTTTGCCCGGCGAGGTCGCGTAGGAGAGGTAGGTGCCAGTTGGGGCCTTCATCTCTGCCAGGCCATTGTCACCGAATTCAGGTATATCAACCAGCGGGTTGTTACGACACGCATCGAGTATTACGATATTGGTTTTATTCTTCGCCGAAAACATCTGTCGCAGGATGGAATTTGCTTCAACTGCTACCAAATCCAGATCTGCTGCGTCACTCAGACTGGTATCGACAGGTAAAAGGTAGTTTGTCCCAAATGACTGCACTCCATGACCAGCATAGTAGAACAATCCAGTAGCGCTTTTACCAGCCGATCTGAGTTGCCGACCAAATTGAGAGATACCTCTTTTGAGTTCGATCAGATTGGAATCCGTTAAAAGTTCCACTTGAAACCCAAGACCTTCCAGTTTCCGCGCAATAAGCGTGGCATCCGACACCGGGTTGTCGAGTGGTGAGACAGAAGTATAGACACCATTACCTACGACCAGTGCTATTCTTTCCTCAGCGAAAGCTGAGCAGCTCAGACAAAACCAGATCGACAGAAATATCACTTTGATGCGAAGCACAACTTCTCCTTAACGCTAACCGATGGGAATCATCTGATAGATCATCCCGGCCGCTTCTTTATGGCCAATTCGAACAACTGATGTTCCAGTATTTTTGCATGACAGGTCGCCTAATCGTTGCCAGCTCGATAGTCAGTATTCAACTTTTACCAGAAGACCTGGTGAAAACAATCTTATCAATTGAGGCATCGCGGTTATCGATAAATACTGTCGCGCCATACTTGCTAATAAGGGATTGGTGATAGGAGTCTTTTATTAATTCAAAACCCATCGGAATCAGGCTGACTAAGGAAAATATGTCTTTGCTCTGGGTGCCATCTTTAGAGCTGATTCTTAGTCCCTTCCCCTTAGTATCTGCTGCCGATAACCATTTTTGTACCCTTTCAGGGATCTCATTGGTCGTAACAGAATGGCCGGCGAACGTCACAGTAATATTGTTTTGCGAAGCCTCCATAGCTTCGATAAAGCGTTGATCGAAACTGTCTACATCAATAAACACCATTTCTGACTCGGCACTTTCAGCGTGACTTTGCGCAGGAATGGAAGTCGCACAAGCTGACAAGACCAATAGTGCAGGCGCCAGTATTCCCACGACAATTGAGAAGTTAATACCCATAATCAAAACGCCCCTCATCAGGATTCAATTTCGGATTACCAACTCGACGCGCCGATTTCGACGATGAACATCTCGCGAATCACCCGGATAGCGAAGCTCAGACTCCCCTCGACCTTCGGCTTTGATACGCGCTCTGATTGGTGCTGATTCGGAAAGTCTTGTGAGCACTGCGCGGGCGCGTCGTTCACTCAGCTTCTGGTTATATTGTTCAGCGCCTGTTGAATCTGTGTGGCCAATTACTACAATCACTGACGACTCACCTAAATTCAATTGCTCGATCGCCCGAGCCATCTGCTCGACACTTTTCAATCCTTCGCTAGCCAGGCGATCGCTATCAAAATCAAATAATACCTGAATATTGATTTTTGCTTCAGCTGTCGAATGTGGTGCAGATGCCGCAGGGCTTGCAGCGGGTGGCGAAGGCGCCAGTGCAGATGTGACTGGCACAGCGTCGTTGTCCACTGACTCTGTCTCATCGGCAGTATCGACTGATGCATTATCGTTGACTACGGCAACTGTCTCAATTCTTGGGCGTAAACCAACACCTCGTGAACTGCGTGAGCGCTGGATATCAATGGAACGAGCCAAAGTTCCAGCATCGGATATTGCCAAAGCGTCGTCAATTTTTGCCTGCAACTGCAGCAGTGAGGGCGGTATTGGGCGTTGGATGACTTCAAATTGGAGTTTGGCCTCTTCCACCGCAGATAGCGCATACGCCGGATTCCCGGCTTCCCAGTAAGCTTCCGCGAGCCTCGAATTGGCAATCGCCTGCCGGCTGATTTTTCCTGCGCTTAGTTCGCCACGCTCGTTCGGCACATAGAAATCCCGAGCGTACACAAATGCATCCGCGGCATCCTGCCAATGTTTCAACTCACCCTGGGTCATCCCCAATTTCATCCACCAGTCAAACTGGGTGCATAGCTTTAGCGCCTCTCTTAACAGCAATACTCGTTCATTCAGATCATTTACTGCGCTGGCCTGGGCGGCCAGTGATTCCGCGCTTTCAAGCTGCTGCGGCCCGCATTTGGCAAATACCGATCCATTGACCAGTAGCAATGTCAGGACCGAAATAGGTATTGCCCGGTTTATCATAAGAAAACCCCGAATGCTCTGTGCGTGCCTGTGGAGACCGGTTTTACTTGCAGCCCGGTGCGGTCTCACATGTATAAAAATATAATGGAATACCGGCAGCCCCCTTACTCCTGGCGGACCCACCACCAACACCCTGTTCACGCAGGGCTGCAGGCGACGCTATCGCATAATCAACCATGGCAATTCCTTCCTGGTCTTTTTGCAAGCTCGTTTCAAAGAGATTTACTTGATATCGGGTGAATATAGTGACCAGCATATTTCTCCCCCAGGGTGCCTGCGTAATCCATTCGAAATTTAACTCACCAGGTAAATTAATCCACCCTTCTGACACGTGGTTGTCAGGTGAGTGTTTGTTGGGAAACAGCAACACCATTGAATCTTCACTATCCACCACAATCACATTCAAATATCCGTCACTGGGGGCACGAACGCGCAGCCTGACCGGTTCATCTTTCACGTAGTCATATTGATTCAGTGTGGCGTCCAGAGTGGACAGAACCGATACCATTTCCAGTAAATCTGACCAGTTCACTTCGCCTCTTTCTGCTGCACTACTGACTTTCAGTTCCTGGTCGAATAACGTCGTGTCTCCAGTCAGGTTGGGCCGAAATAATCGGTGTGCATCAATTTTCTGTCGAATTAATTTGCTTGTTCCCTGTAACAGCTTTTGCGGTGTGGTGTTCCGCTTGTCGATATCCAGAGCTTCGTTTAACGCCAAAGTGAATACGCTGCCTCTGCTTGTCGCCAGCGATTGTTCGTTATCCTGTGCTGCGGAAAGTGAGACCACGCCTGTAGCCAGGTTCTCTATTTTTACATCACTTTCCTTACTGACGGTTCTTACAGCTCCTCTGTATGGAAGCGCCTTGATAACAAAATCGCTGATCGTGTAAGCCCGGGTCTGAAGTTTTACCGATTCTGAAAACCCTCTGGTCACTGTGCCGCTATGACAGGCATCCACGACCAACAAAATGTTTTTACTCGGCAATCCGTTCAGAAAAATCTCAATATCATCGTCAATAAGCACACCCTGGTATCCCCCGGCAATCGGTGCCAGGTCATACAGAGTCAGGGCTTCATCGCGTCCATCCAACTCATCACCGTTTTTGTCCCTGACTTGTGTGCCATGACCTGTATAGTAAATCAGAATACTATCCGTTGGCCCTACTCCTCGAGTGAGAAAGTTGTCAAAAGATTCCTTGATATTGTCGAACGTGACCTGATCATTGACTAGCGTTCTGATTTCCTGTGTCTGAAAACCAAGCTTTCGCGCGAAACCCTCCATAACGTCAATATCGTATGTAATCCCCGGCAAGTTATATCGACTATTCTGATATTCACCGGTACCAATCAATAGCGCTCGATTTCCGGCAGAAGCACTACCGATAAACGAAAAATGCATGAAGAGAATTGCAAGAATGGCAAGACTCTTGTGCAAATATTTGTTCTGTTCAACTTTCCGCATTATCCATCTACAACTATCTCGAATTTCTGGCTGGCCTTACGCATTTGGGTATCCTGAATTTTCAAAATAAATGCGTGCCTGCCTGCAGGCAAGTTCGCGCCGGTCACCTTCAAAAAGTCAGGACCTACCTCTGCGTGCTCCAATATACGGTTGGTGACGTCCTTTTTTAACAACAACACATAGAGAATTTTAAGAGACTTCATGTCAATATCTGCGCCGTTAGTCGCTTCAAAGTGAACTTCTATATCGACAGGCGAAACAAGCGATGCACGGGCAGTCGGTGACTTCACGTGAATCCTCGGGGCATCGAATGCCGCCTTCGGCAAATATTCCAGATCAGCGGGCTGAATGATCTTCAGTGCTTCCGCATATTCTTCAGGCGAAATCAATGTAAACACCTGATCAGCATAAATTATTTGAGTCACAAATAATAAGGCCGGTAAATAATTCCGGATTCTGACAATTGTTTGAGACATGGGTTTCATGGAGAACAGCTCCTAATTCAACCACTTACATTCCAGAAATGACCGCAGCCAGGCCAGCGGCTGATTCTTCAACGGGTTTACCCCTGTGAGAGTCGCTGGCCATGATGTCTGAAGTGCTTGCTATTTTTGTCGTGGTTATTCATTTTCTTTTAGTTTTGCGGTATTCCCACGGAGGCTCGGCTTAAGGATTGTGCTATAGCCCTCATCCAGCCTCTCTGCCTTTTAGTATATATCACGATCTGGTGGTTTTTTGCTCTTTTTGGTACTTTTTCAGATCGACCACTGGCTCCGGGTATTCCTTATCGAGGCGAATGCCCCACGCAGGTGATCCACAAGAGGAAGAAAAGACCATGGCAACTTATTTTATATTAAACTGGGCGTGACGCGTACAAAGTGATCCGTCACGGGCAGGTCTGCACATCCTCGATACTGTCGATATCGACAATGACACCTTGCTCCGCTGTTTCAATCAAATGCAACGTGTCTCTATTCGCTGCAATAACGCTGCGTGCACCTTTATCTGCCGATAGTTGCAGCAGAGCGTTTGCATGCCTGTTTGAAAATCCCACCGGATGTCCGCGTTTCCGACGGTAGACAGGTGCAACAATGTCGTAACCCTGTTTCAAGGCCGAGACAATCTGCCCCGTCAAACTTGCGGGAACATAGGGCATATCCGCCAGGGCAATAACCCAGCCCTGCGCGTCACGGCAAGCTGCGATACCGCACGCAATACTGGTTCCCATACCAATAGAGGCAGACCGATTGACAACAACCCGCAGCCCCTCCCGCGCCAGCAACCCGGCCACTTCGCCATCCCCGTCATCGACGACCGCTGTTGTTTCCGGAAATTCAGATAGCAGATGGCGCGCAGCTGCAACTGCAATGGGAGTGCCGTCCGGCAGGGGATATAACAGCTTGTTTCCGCCAAAACGTCGGCTTTGACCGGCAGCGAGCAGAATACCGGCGATAATCCGGTTCATGCCGCCGGCGCGGTGTCCTGCGCTCGCCGCGCAGCCTGATAACGCCTGGACGTCACTTCAGCCATGATGGACACTGCAATCTCCGCTGCTGTGCGGCTGCCAATAGCCAATCCGACCGGCGCATGTAATCTTTGCAATTGCTTTTCCGTTATACCAAGCGCCGCAAGCCTTTCACGCCGCAGTTCACTGTTGCGCTTCGAACCGAGGGCACCAACATAAAACGCCTCTGAATCGAGTGCATCCAGTAACGCCATATCATCGAGCGTCGTGTCATGGGTCAAGGCAACGACAACACTACGCGGATGACGGGCGTACGCCCGAACCGCATCGTCGGGCATAAGCCGCAGCAACTCTGCGCCCTCCACGGACCAGGTCTCGCCATAGGCGTCGCGCGGATCACTGACAATGACATGGTAGTCCAGCATCAACGCAATCTGTGCGACGTATTGAGAAAGATGGCCGGCGCCAATCAACAACAACTGCCAGCGCGGCCCGAATATCTTGCTTACGGTATCCGCTGTATAACTGAAATCCTCGCTGGCCGTTGCCGGATGCAGACTGACTTCACCGCTGTTCAGACATACCCGACGCGCCACCAGCTGACTGGCTTGCAGGTTATCCAACAGGACCCGCAGTGCTTTAACACTGTGCAGCTGCTCGATGAGCAGCTCGAGCCGCCCCCCGCAGGGCAGGCGCAGGCGGCTCGCCTCCTCGCGGTTGATACCGTAATCAATCAAGGTCGGAAAGGAATCGCCCAGCTGGTGACTCCGGTAACGACTGATAAGATCCTCTTCGACGCAACCTCCCGACACTGAGCCGGTATGGATACCGTCGTCGCGCATCAGCATCAGCGACCCAACCGGCCGTGGTGACGAACCCCAGGTCCTCACTACTGTAACGAGTGCGGGATTAAAACCCTGCCCGATCCAGTTAACGGCGGTTTCCAGTATTTCACAGTCTGTGCCATAGATCGGCATAATTGACCAGGCAGTTAATTGCTGAAAACCAATGCTAGCACGATTCGCCGGTGACAATGGGAAAAGACACCCTGAACTCCGCACCCGGCTTGGCGTTGACCACATCCACCTGCCCGTTCATGCTTGCGGCCAATTGATGCACCAGCGCCAGGCCGATACCGGTGCCGACGGTCTCCCGCGTCAGTTCATTCTCTGACCGGTAGAACAGTTTAAAGATCTTCTTCATCTGGTCCCTGGGTACACCCCGGCCATAGTCGCGCACGCTGAACTGAACAGACGCGTTGCGCAGCAGCCCGACACTGAGGTCAATGATCCTGCTGTCCGTTTTCGCTGAGAACTTGAGCGCATTATCCACGAGGTTGATAATAATCTGGGTGAAATAGTCGGCATCCACGTTGATCAGCGACTCACCGGCTTCGGCCTTGCAGTCCAGGTTCAACTCGAACCCCGCGCTTTCGATCTGTGATGATATTCTGGAAAGGGTGCCCTCCAGCAAGGTGGACACGTTTACCGGCTTCAAATCGACTTGTACACCATTGCGGGACAGACGCGCCAGTTGCAGCACGTTGTTGATAAGACGTGACAGGCGTTCACTCTCATCGAAGATGTACTTGTAATAGGTCTTTTTCTTTTCTTCACTGGCCCAGCCTTCTCGCAGCATCTCACCGTACATGCGAATGGAGGTCAGCGGGGTTTTCAGTTCGTGACTGACAGCGGAGACAAAGTCCTGTTGCTGGCGGGCAAGATCGATCTGCCCTGCCCCCAGACGATACATCAGGTAAAAGCCGCCGCACAGCACCAGCATCAGGATAGCCGCGACCCAGTTTATCAGTGTGCCGCCGGCTCCCCAGGGCAAACGGTTTATACTGAAGATCAGCTCCACATCACTCAAGGGATCAGACAAGCGCGCCCGATAGAGCAGCGCACCACTCAAGGCTTCGCTGCCGGAGAGATACTCGCGTGATGGCTGACCGCTGAACACCGAAAACACGTCACCCTGATAGGCGACAATCAAATCGCTCATCTGCGACAGCAGCGTCTCGCCAAACAAGCTTTTTATGCTGCCTTCAAGGAACGCCTGCTGACCGATCAAGGCCCCCTGGATATAACGTTGCCCGTCACGCCATACCTTGCGGAACAGCACGAAATGACCGCTGTCGAGGAGACTGAATTCAAAGGGATCGATCTCACTTTCGAAGATATCAATACGAACCCGGTTTGCACGCGGTGCCGTGGCCTCACGTGTTTCATCGGCAAACACCGCCGTGTGTTCCGGCAAGGCACTGCGTTCCTTACGCGCACGTTTTTCGAGCGCGGGAACGACCCTGGAAACGACAGGTTCTTGTATCGCATCGCCTGAGTCGACCCGGTAGTGGTCGTCCAGCTTCAGATCTTCAACCCGGCCGAGCTTGCCGATGGTCTTCTGCCTGTTTTCCTGTTCGCGCACACCCGCCGGCGCGTTCAAGCGATCGAAGGCCGCCTGAGCCGGCACCTGCTCTTCGCTCTTTTCCTCTGCTGCAAATCCGGCACTGCCGCCAACGGAGGACATAGATGCCGGGGTATCGGCCACAGTGGCCGGCGTAGCGCCCAACTCAACAGGCTTGTCGCGGCGTTGCGGCCTGCCCGCCAGTGACTCCCCGGCCACGGCACTATCGGCCTCCCCGCCCTTTACCAGTCGATTGTCGCTGAGGATCTGCTGGATGTGGTTCTGCAAGACCAGCCTCTGCTCGCGTTCCTGATTTGAAATACCATAGGCGTTTGTCCTCTCTTCCAGTTGTGGCAACAAGGGGGTAGTGAACGCGCCCTGTGTATCCACCTGGAAGTAACCGATCAAACCGGGGATGGCGGATGTAACCGGATACGCTGACAGCGGTGAGCGCTGCAGAAAATTCGCGGATGGATCGCCTGCAACATTCAGGAAGCTATAGTCGGCAAACGATCGCGCACCCTCGTCACTGATCAGTTCGCTGATCCGGCCGTTGATACGCATCGACAGCTCTTCGGCCAGCACCCGGTGCTGGTGAAATGCCTCCCACTTCAATTCACTGTAGGCATGGCGGATCAGGACTGCCGTCGGGATCGACAGCGCCAGAAAAAACACCAGCAGCCACAGCCCCAGTGTTTTCTTGTCCAGTCCTGTCAGTGAAGCACGCAAGGGTTTATTCCGTCAGCAGGCGGTAACCTGCGCCTCGCACGGTCAGCAGATAACGCGGTTGCGCGGGATCGGGTTCAATCTTACGCCGCAGCTTGGCGATATGGATATCGACGGTACGGGTTTCCAGTTGCAGATTCCTGGCATACCCCCAGACCCTGGTGAGCAGTTCCTCGCGCGACACCGGCCGCTCCGAGTTTGCTTTCAGGTATTGCAGGATCTCGACTTCCCGGCGTGTGAAGGACAGCGCCTGTTCACCCCGACAACCGGAGAGATTGCGGCTGTCAATTTCAATACCGTCGCCCAGTCGAAGTTGATGATCCAGCGCGACAGCAATACGCGAACGGCGCAGCACCGCCTGTACCCGCAGCACCAGCTGGGCCACCGAGAATGGCTTGGCCACGTAATCGTCGGCACCGAGTGACAGGCCCTGGATAATGTCCTCGTCACTGCTCCTTGCCGTCAGCATGATGATGGGCTGGTCACGGTCCTGCGAGCGGACCCGGTTGCAGATCTCGAAACCATCCATGCCAGGCAACATGATATCCAGCAGGATGAGGTCGAAGCTGCCACTCAAGGCCTTGTCCAGCCCCTCGTTTCCATCGGCCGCGCAGTCAACCTCGTAAGCGTGAAAAACCAGCACGTCCCTCAGTCCGGTGCGGATGGCCTCTTCGTCTTCAACGATAAGAATACGGATTTTGCGTTGCATGGTATTAAAGCCTATCAGCTAAGCGCCCTTCGGGCATGTAAATCTTTTGTAAATCATCCGTGGCAGGTTTTACAAAACCCTGTCTGGAAGCGGACAAGCGCCCTGCCTAGACTGAATTCACACTTACAACACCCGGCAGGAGGTGAACACCATGGCATTGATCACACGTATATCTAGATTGTTCCAGGCCGATCTGCACGCTGTTCTCGACCGTATCGAGGAGCCCGAACAGCTACTCCGGCAGGCCGTGCGGGAGATGGAAGACGATCTGGCCCGCGACGAACAAGGCATGAAGGTACTGGACCACGAACTGGGGCAACTCATCAGCCGCGAAACAGACATTGGACATTCACTGGACGAAATCGAGGCCGAACTTGACGTCTGCTTTGAGTCCGGGAAAGACGATCTGGCTCGCGCGCTGATCAAGCGCAAGCTGGAAGCGCTACGCTTTCAGAAATTTCTGTCACGCAAACGCGAGGTGCAGGAACGAACCCTCAGCGGACTCAGGACACGACTGCAGGAAAACCGGGCGCGCCTGGACAGCATGCGTCAGAAAGCCGAACTGCTGGCCGAGGAGACAGTCGCCGAATCATTCGTGGACAACTGGTCCAGCCCCGACATTGTGGTACGCGACGAAGACGTGGAAGTGGCCTTTCTTTGCGAAAAACAGAAAAGGAGCCTGTCATGAAACAGCCCACTTTTTTCGAGGGTGTCGCGGTTGCCGTGGCGGCAAGCCTGCTTGGCAGCACCTTGTATAGCGTACTCAGCTCGGTGTTTCCGGCCGGCGCAGTATTGCGCCTGCTGATTGCCGGCATCGGTCTCGCCTATGTGTTGTACCTGTTATCGCGCAGCCGCGAACGGTTGGGGCGCGTCACTGTCGTTGCCGGCTGGACCCTGGTAACGGGCGTTATCTGGTTTATCGAACCGCCGTTGATGCTGTTCGTACTGGTGCAGCTGGGGCTCATCTGGTTGATCCGTTCGCTGTACTTCTATTCCAGTGTCCTGCCCGCGCTGGCTGACCTCGGATTGAATGGCCTGAGTCTGGCCGCTGCGATCTGGGCGACCGGGCAAACGGGCAGTGTGTTCCTGAGTCTCTGGTGTTTCTTCCTGGTGCAGGCCCTGTTCGTCGCCATCCCCGGCCGGCTGAGCCGCTGCAACAGACAAATACCGGCTGGCCCGGAAATCGAAGACCGTTTTCAACACGCCCACCGTGCTGCCGAGACTGCGGTGCGCAAACTTTCTTCCATCAATTAAACAGGAGAATATACCCATGAAATCGAAAATCCTTGCATTGGCACTATTTGGCTTTACCGCGGCGGGTGTCGCGTTTTATCCGGCCTATCAAAGCATAGGTGCCATCAGTACCGCAGCGCAGACAACGCCGGCGGTCAACCCACTGAACCAGGAACGGTCCAGTATTGAAGTGGTGTTTGTGCTGGATACCACCGGCAGCATGAGTGGCCTGATTCAGGCCGCCAAGGAAAAGATCTGGTCCATCGCCAGCACCATGGCCTCGGCGCAATCGGCACCTGAGATCAGGATGGGGCTGGTCGCCTACCGGGATCGTGGTGACGCCTACGTGACCAAAGTACTGGACTTGTCCGATGACCTGGATTCCATGTACGCCAGCCTGATGGATTTTCAGGCCGACGGTGGCGGCGATGGTCCGGAGAGTGTCAACCAGGCCTTGCATGACGCCGTACACAGTGTGTCCTGGAGTCAGGATCAGAACACCTACAAAGTCGTGTTCCTGGTCGGCGATGCGCCACCGCACATGGATTACGCGGACGACGTCAGGTACCCGGAAACCCTGGCCATGGCGCTGAAGAAAGGCATCGTGGTGAATGCAATCCAGTGCGGTCAGAACCAGCTAACCACCGCGGGCTGGCAACAGATCGCGCAACTGGGCCAGGGCCGTTACTTCCAGGTGGCACAGGCGGGTAACGCCGTGACCATCGCGACGCCCTTTGACAAAAAGATCGCCGTATTGTCTGAAAAGCTTGACCACACTCGCCTGTACTACGGCGATGCCGAGGAGAAGGAAAAACAGCGGTCGAAACTGGACGCCACCGACAAACTGCACGCCACATCATCGTTCGCGTCACGCGCCCGCCGGGCGGTCTTCAACAGCTCGAAAAGCGGTGAAAGCAACTTTCTCGGTGAAGGTGAACTGGTCGATGACATCACCAGCGGTCGCGTGGAACTTGCCGACATCGACAAGGATCAGCTACCGGAATCCATCAAGGCGATGGCTCCGGTACAACAAAAAGCGCTGATCGAGGAAACCGCCCATCGCCGTAACGAACTGCAGCAACAGATCGGAGACCTGTCGGAGAAACGCGCCGACTTCCTCAAAAAGAAAGTGGAAGAAGCCGGCGGTGCCCGGGACTCACTGGATGAAAAAATCTACAGCGCCGTTCGCGAACAGGCCGGAAAAAAAGGCCTGCGCTACGAAGCCGACGCAGCGGCTTACTGAGCTGGAAACTTCAGGGCCCGGCAGCAATGCCGGGCCGCATTTTTCCAGCGGGCTGCTCGATCAC
>CBFDBP010000027.1:0-21336 GCA_965603065.1 uncultured Gammaproteobacteria bacterium | reverse complement strand
AACCTTTTGCGACACCCTCCGGAGGGAGAAGGGATTCTCTTTTTCAGCCACTGGTGATTCGTTATGTTCTGCGTCGTCTAAGGCGCCTACTTTTGGTCGATTACCATCGTTATCAGCTTGTCTATAAGACGTTACTGGATTTAACTACAACTTAACGGGAGAACAGTGGTTTTTCTATATCAGTCTATTCGTCAGCGTCGATCTGCAGTGGTTGTCGTAAGGGCTTTTGATCAAACAGTAGCTGCTCCCCGTCCAGGCTGACACGGCCTTCCGCCAGCCAGCGTATGGCCTGCGCATACAGCCGGTGTTCCTGTTTCAGTACGCGTGCCGCCAGCCGGTCGGCGTCGTCATCGGGCAGTACCGGCACCCTTACCTGTACGATCACGGGGCCGCCATCGAGTTCCTCGGTGACAAAGTGGATACTGGCACCATGTTCCCGGATGCCTTTGTCAATCGCCCGCTGATGGGTGTTAAGGCCACGTAATTCAGGCAGCAGGGAGGGGTGAATATTGATCAGCCGGCCCTGGTAGTGGTGCACAAACCCAGGTGTCAGAATTCGCATGAAACCGGCCAGTACGACCAACCCCGGTTCAAACCTGTCGATCAGTCCCTGCAATGCGAGATCGTAGTCGCCCCTGTCGGGGTAGTCGGCCGCATCCAGCGCCAGTGTATCGATGTTTTCCTGGAGCGCGTATTCAAGGCCGGGAGCTCGCGTCTGGTCGCTGACAACAGCGCTCACCACGGCGGACAATTCGCCGCGCCTGATGGCATCCAGAATCGCTTTCAGGTTGGAGCCGCGTCCCGATATCAGTACCACCAGAGAGAGTGGCTGTTTGTGCTCAGGCATTCAGTTCAACACGCGCCTGGCCTTCCGCTTTCTCGACGCTGCCCAGAACCCAGCCATTTATGCCGTGTTCTGCAAGGATGGTCAGACATTGCGTGATCCCGGAAGCCGGCAGGCAAATCACCATGCCGACACCGCAGTTGAAGGTACGGTACATTTCGAAGGTATCGACCTGCCCCTGTTCCTGTAACCAGGAGAAGATGACCGGCCATTGCCAGCTGGACTCTTCGATGCGGGCCAGCGTGTTATCGGGCAGCATTCTCGGCAGGTTCTCCGGCAGACCGCCACCGGTAATATGACACAGGCTGTGGATTTCAACCTGCTCCAGCAGCGCCAGCAAGGGTTTTACATAGATGCGGGTAGGTTCGAGCAGCCAGTCGAGCAGGGCCTTGTCCTCCAGCCGGGTGTCGGTGCCGGTACCGGTGACTTCGAGGATTTTGCGGATCAGTGAATAGCCGTTGGAATGCGGGCCGGAGGACGGCAGCCCGATCAGGATGTCACCCGCTTGCACCGACTGGCCGTCGATCAGCTTGTCCTTTTCAACAATACCGACACAGAAACCGGCCAGGTCATAGTCTTCGTGCTTATACATGCCCGGCATTTCAGCGGTTTCACCACCGATCAGTGCGGCGCCAGCCAGCTCGCAGCCGCGCCCAATGCCCTGGATGACATCGGCGGCAACGTCGACATCCAGTTTTCCGGTGGCGTAGTAATCCAGAAAAAACAAGGGCTCGGCGCCCTGAACGACAATGTCGTTGGCGCACATGGCGACCAGGTCGATGCCGATCGTGTGGTGGCGTCCGCTGTCGATAGCCAGTTTCAGCTTGGTGCCTACGCCATCGGTCCCCGACACCAGCAGAGGTTGACGGTAACGATCGAGCGGGAGCTCGAACAGGGCGCCAAAGCCGCCGAGACCGCTAACAACGCCCGCACGGCGGGTTTTGGCGACGACGGGTTTAATGCGTTCAATCAGGGAATTACCGGCATCTATATCGACGCCGGCATCCCGATAACTGATCGGTGAACCGGAAGAGGTTGAATGCTGCCCCGACACATCAGACTCCAGATTGTGGAAAACGTCATGGTCATGGTACAGGTAATTGCCAATGCGATGCCATATCACCACCCATCCCATACCTATGGTATGGTAGCGCCAGATTGTCAAATGTGTGATGCAATAATTGACTGTACGCAACTATATTGCCTGGCTGTTTGCTCTGCTGCTGGTATCGGTGACAACTCATGCTGCACGTGTGGACGACCTGTTCAAGGTCGAGGTGACGGCCGGCGGCCGTGATGCCCGTTCACGTGACGCCGCGCTGGGGGAGGCGCTGGGGCAAGTGCTGGTGCGTATTACCGGCAGTACCGAGTCGCTGAGCAAGTCTACGCTCAAGCCGTTGTTTAAGAATCCCAGTCGTTTCGCGCAACAGTACAGGTTTCGGGAAATTCCCGCGGAGACGCCGGGCCAGGCGGAACACTTGAGGCTGTGGGTGCAATTCGACGGGGTGGCACTGGCCAGGGAGGTACGTGAGGCCGGCTTGCCGTACTGGGGAAGTGAGCGGCCTGACGTTCTGCTGTGGCTGGCGATAGATGACCGTGGCCGGCGATACCTGGTTTCCGATAACTCGGGAGGCAGCGTGGCCCGTAGCCTGTCGCAGTCGGCTTACCGCCGGGGTTTGCCGCTTACCCTGCCGCTGATGGATCTTGAGGATCAGCGTGCGGTGCAGTTTACCGACGTCTGGGGTGGTTTTGTCGGTGCCCTGGAATCGGCTTCACAGCGTTACCGGCCGCAAGTCATTCTGGTCGGCAAACTGGGCCGCTCAGGAGCCAGCGGCGGCTGGAGAGGCAGCTGGGATCTGCTCGGTGCCGGCGGTCAGCAAAGCTGGACCTCGCACGCCGCAAACCTGGAAGCCGCGGTCGAACAGGGTATTGGCGAGGCAAGCGAGTGGCTGGCGCTTCAATACGCGGTTGTTGCTACGGGTGAAGTTGTGCGTTCACTGCTGGTTGAGGGTGTGCAGGGCCTGGAGGATTATGCCCGGGTCTCGAAATACCTGGCCTCATTGACCCCGGTCGAACAGGTGCAGGTGGCTCGTGTAAACGGCCGGGAAGTGGAATTTTCCCTGAATCTCAACAGCGAAGAACGCAATCTGTTACAGGTCATCACGCTTGGAAGAGTGCTGCAGGCCATTGAGGACCCATCTACCTGGCGATTTCGCTTAAATCCTTGAGACATCTATGCGGGCTAGCGACATACCCAATCTGATCACTGTGGGCCGGATTTTACTGGTGCCACCGATCGCCTGGGTCGTGATACAGCAGCATTTCCTGCTTGCCCTGACGTTGTTTTTTGTCGCTGGTGTATCCGATGCCGCGGACGGTTTCCTCGCCAAGTACTACGGCTGGACCAGCCGCCTGGGCGCTTTGCTCGATCCGCTGGCGGACAAGTTTCTGCTGGTGACTTCTTACCTGGCACTGACGTGGATCGGCCTGCTGCCGTTATGGCTGCTGGTGCTGGTGGTGGTGCGCGACGTGGTGATCGTAAGCGGAGCCGTGGTGTACAATTTTCACATCGAGCGTCTTGAAGCCGAACCTACGCTCATCAGCAAATTAAATACCCTGCTACAGATTCTGCTGGTCTTGCTGGTGATTGTTCATCAGGCCACGGGCTGGGGGGGCAGTGGCTGGATAGAAATGCTGATATACGCCGTTGCCGTCACCGTTGTCTGGAGTGGCATAGACTACGTCATCACCTGGAGCCGGCGAGCACGGAATGCCGGTACTTCACCGGAATGATTCAACAGCTCCCGCTGGGTATACAGATCAAGGCAGCGGCGCGCTTTTCGAATTTCGTTGCCGGACCCAATGACGAATTGCTTGACCAGTTGCAATTATCGGCCACTGGCGGGGGAGAGCCGTTTTTTCTGATCTGGGGCAACAGCGGGTCGGGTAAATCCCATCTGTTACAGGCCAGTTGTCACCAGGCAGCCAGTCAGGGGCGCACAGCGGCTTACTTTTCTCTGCAGGAATATTCGAACCTCCAGCCGGAACTGCTGGATGGCTGGGACGCTTACGATCTGGTGTGTCTGGATGACATGGACGCCATTGCCGGGCAATGGCAGTGGGAAGAAGCCATATTTCACCTGTATAACCGGATTCGCGAACGGGGTAGTGGCCTGGTTGTGAGCTCGAACTCAGCGCCTGCCCACTTAAAGCTTTGTTTGTCCGATCTGCGATCCCGCCTGGGCTGGGGGCTGACGTATCAATTGAAATCCCTGGACGATCACCAGCGCTTGCAGGCATTGCAGTTGCGTGCGCAGCAGCGTGGTTGCGAAATGCCCGATGAAACCGGGCGTTATCTCATGCGTCGATTGCCGCGCGATATGCCGGCCCTGTTTGATTTGCTCGATCAACTGGATGAAGCATCATTAGTGGCGCAGAGAAAGTTGACGGTGCCGTTCGTGAAATCGGTGTTGGGCCTGTAGCGATTCCGCTGTCGACGATGGCAGCGTTTCGCTCCTACAAGGGCTGGGTATTGAGACGCGTTTCTCACCAGTACAGGTTCCTGCTGCCCCGTGAGACATGTTGCTAAGCCGCCTCGGCTTTCGATGCCCGGATAAAGCCGATCCCACCTGCCAGCCAGCACAGTGACAGAGCGACTTCCGTCAGCGCAAGCCAGCGGGCTTCAGCGTCGCTGTAGGCTTCCATAATGCCGTGTGTGAAATAAAGCAGGCAGAGAAACAGGCTCCAGGCCACGGTATAGCGGCGTGCGTGCAGCAGGCCACGCAGCGGCGCGAACAGCGGCAGCCCAAGGGCGAGCAGGGCAAGCTGGGCCGGCACCGTGCGGGGCGGGGCAAGCCATCCATACCAGGCGGGTAGCAGTGCCATGATGCCGAAATAGCCTGACAGGGTCAGTATGTAGAACAGGCGGACTTTGATTAGCAAGGTAGTGCCGATTAGCGGGACAGTTTGAAGGTGGTTTCGGCCAGTCGTTTGCCAAGCGCCCGGCACAGGCGCTGTTCGGCCTCGGTCAGGGGGTTCTTGCTGTCGGTACCTGCCAGGTGGCTGGCGCCATACGGCGTGCCTCCCGCGTCGGTATGCAGCAGGTCCGTTTCACTGTAGGGGATACCCAGAATCAGCATGCCATGATGCATCAGTGGCAACATCATGGATAACAGTGTGGTCTCCTGGCCGCCGTGCATGGATGAGGTCGAAGTGAACAGGGCGGCGGGCTTGCCAGCCAGTTCGGCTCCCAGCCACAGACTGCTGGTGCTATCGATGAAATACTTGAGCGGAGCGGCCATGTTGCCAAAGCGGGTTGGACTGCCCAGCGCAAGGCCGTCGCAGACGCGCAGGTCATCTTCCGTTGCGTACGGTGCGCCTTGAGATGGAATGCTGTTCTCGGTGGCCTCACACACGCTTGAAACCGGCGGCACGGTACGCAGGCGCGCCTGCATGCCGTTCACCCCCTCAATACCGCGTGCGATATGTTGCGCCATTTTTTCGGTGGCGCCATAGTGGCTGTAGTAGAGGACCAGTATCTCACCCTGCTGGCTCACTCCACTATCTCCAGTACATCTTCGGGGGGCCTGCCCAGTGCAGCTTTGCCATTGCTTATGACAACCGGGCGCTGGATGAGCCTGGGATGTTCGACCATCGCCCGGATGAGTTCATCCCGGTCCAGGCTGGTATCCGCCAGGTTGTTTTCCTTGTATTCCGCCTCGCTGGTTCGCATCAGCTGGCGTGGCTCCAGGCGCAGCATGTCCAGAATCTGTCCGAGTTGTTGTGCATCGGGCGGCGTCTTCAGATATTCGACAATTTCCGGCTCAATGCCGCGTGCTCTCAATAATTCCAGGGTTTGACGGCTCTTGCTGCAGCGTGGATTGTGGTACATGGTTGGTTTGGACATGGTTGTTACCTCCATCGGGCTATTTTGCGGTATCCCGGTTGATCAGTCCATGCTGCGTCGGTGATGATTTCTTGACCCCTTCCTGCCTCGGTGCTAGCGTGTCATGGAGATTTTTCAGCCGCGCCACCCATGACTAAATACAGTTTAAGTTTGTTCGGATGCTGTTGCTCCTGCTCCATGGGGGCAGCCTGGGCTTCCGCTTTGTTATTGTCAGTACTGGTGGCGGCCTGTGGTACGGCGCCCGTGCAGGAAATGAGCGAAGCACGTCAGGCCATCGCGGCGGCGCGCGACGTGGGCGCCCGGGACTATGCGAGCGACCAATATAACAAGGCCGAGTCACTGCTTAAGACCGCTGAGCACATGCTTAACAATCGCCATTACGATAAAGCCAGGCAGAACGCCAACGAGGCCCGTGATGAGGCGATTCGGGCGCGTGAAACAGCCCAGCAAACGAAACCACAATCCACACCCTTGAATTAAATCCAACGATGAAGGAATTTTTTCGGTTTTATTGCGTCTTTTTCATTTAATGCCGGTAATACCGGGTCATTGATGGCCTGGTTCGTTGCTTGACATGCGGCTGAGTCGGGTGTTAGCTTCAGGCGACCAATAAGAGACATGAAAAGTCTCGATGTATCAACCACTAGCGGAGTGAATTTCAATGAAGATAAATGTTTTTGGTGGGCAGCTTGTTGCTGTGGTTCTGGTGCTGGGCATGTTGGCTGGTTGCGCCAGTACACCGAAGGAACCGGCTGTCGATCAGGGGAGCGCGCAAGCTGACCAGGCGATTGCGGCGGCTGAGGCTGCCATTGCCAAAGCCAAGGCGAACGACTGGATCTGGCGGGATACCGAGAAGTTTCTGAAACAGGCACAGGATGCCGCTGCCAAGGGTGACAGTGACGCGGCTGTCAGCCTGGCCAACAAGGCACGTAGTCAGGCTGAATTGGCGGAAAACCAGTATTACCTGGAACAAGCCAAGTTTATGTTCAGTGAGGTGAGTGCGGTACAGGGCTTGAACGCCAGCCAGCAAAATGCCGTGAGTGAAGCCGATAAGGCCATAAAAAATGCCGAAGGCCGTAAGGCTTACGATCTGTTGACACCGCTGCTCACTGAAATCCGGGCAGCAGCCTCCATGCAGTACGAAGTGGTACGCGGAGATAGCCTCTGGGCTATCTCCGGCAAACCGGAGACCTATAATAACCCGTACCAGTGGCCGCTGATCTTCAAAGCCAATCGCGACCAGATCCAGGATGCCGATCTGATTCATCCGGGGCAGACATTCGATGTGGATCGCAATGCATCGGCATCAGATGTTGAGTCGGCGGTCAACCATGCCAAAAATCGGGGTGCCTGGTCGATTGGAGTGCGCGAAGAAAGGGACCGCCGTTACCTCGGTGGTTCACTGCAGTTGCAGTAAGTTTAAGTTATAGTTCGGCGCGAGGATCGTCGGATGATGGAGGGCCCCGTTGGGGTCTTTTGCTTTTTTGGCGGCCCGGTTTTTCCTCTGTTACTCGAGTTCGTAAATCAGGCGTTCGAATCCCTGAGCGCTTTCCAGTAACTCGGTGCAGAGTGTGTTGTGGAGACCACCGCTCTGCTCGTAGATCGTCACCTTATCCCCGATCTTTATTTTTCCGCTGTGCGCGATCAGGGTATACACGCGCTGCTCCCCCCGTTTCTGATTGGCTGATATCGCCGGCTGGTAGTCATCGCCCAGGCCTGATGCGTCTTTGACGCATGTGACGACAGCTTTGGGTTCACGGGCGAGGTACTGAAGCCCCAGATCAAAACCTGAACCGGATTCCGCCTCCATCAGCCACCGGACTACCGCGATAACCCAGCCAGCGCTGTGTTTCTCACCGATTCTGCGCAGCGCGACCAGTTGACCGACACGCGGGTGGACTGTCGGCGTGCCACGGTAGCTGACTGCCAGGCCGCCGCCGCTGCGGTTGATGCTGGTACAGGTTAGTAATGCCGGTGTCTTGTGGCCGGCAGCATCGGGCGAAGCTTGCGTTCCCGGATCGATAGTGTCTTTATGTCCCGCTGCCAGAAACAGGGCAGGATTAAACCAGCGGCCCTTGTTGAGCGCACAGTAGGCCGCATCCAGGCCGCTTACCAGTTCAATTCTGGCGTGTGCCGCTTGTCTTTCGGCGGCGCGCGCCCGCTGACTCTGCCAGCGATCCTGTACTTGCTGCAGTGTACGCAGCAGCGTCGGAGCCGGAACTTTGGCAGGCAGGCCGAGGACGTGAGGCTGCATGTGCTTCTGCAGCTGCTCGACATCCTTTTCCATTTGTTTCATCAGGGCAGTAAGATTCAGGTATAAGGGGTCGTCTGTTATTGCTTCTCCGCCACGCTCAAGACCTGCTAACGCAAAACACGTGTCGCGGGAATCCACATCGTTTTCAATGGTAACCAGCCCGTTGTGTAACTCGATGTACTTTCTCAGAACCGGGATCATGCCCGCCGGCAGGCCGTAGGGATCGGCCAGGCGCAGTAAGGCAATCAGGCGGAATGACGTCTCGATCTGAATCTTGCCGCTACCCGGTAATTCCGACGAGTAACTCTCGCGCCCGGTTTGCCAGGCGTAGTTGTACAGGGCCAGGCATTCGCTCCACAAAGCGCGTGGCGTGCGTTGATAGCCGGCATAGTAGTAGCTGAGTTGAAGTCCCAGTGTGTAGATCGAGCCAAGCAGTGCCAATGGAAGACTGCGTGTCTCTATAAAACCGCCGCGTTTATTGATCATCTCGTGGGCGACGATTTTGTAGCCAAAGCCGATATCCTGGCACAGGCGTTTCAGCAATGGCTGGATAGCATCGGCATCGGCCGGTTTGGCTGGCAGCGATTCATTCAGCCGCTGGTAGGTTCCCAGAAAGTGACCCAGGATCTCCAAACGGGCTGCCGGTGCAAGCGTTTGCCGGTTCATCAGGCGCAACTGCTGGCTGGCCGCCTGCGCCGCCCGCGGCAGATCCAGGTAGGGCAGGTTGTCCAGCCACTCGTAGACCTCGCGAGGCTTGATCTTGACGCCGGGACGACTGCTGTTCTGGGCCGGAATTGTGAGTTGCAGGGCGGTCAAGGGAATCAATAATCCGTTTGGTGACGTCCCCTTTAGCGGTCAATTTGCCAGAATCTGGATTATTCTGTTGTAACGGCGATCCCGGCGATACGCTGTTTCCAGATCGCCGGCCCCGTCTGGTGTACCGATCCGCCGCGTGAATCGACAGCGACGGTGACCGGCATGTCCCTGACTTCGAATTCGTACACCGCTTCCATGCCCAGTTCCGGGTAGGCAACCACCCGTGCCGAGTGAACCGCTTTCGAGATCAGATACGCCGCACCCCCCGTGGCAATCAGATAAACAGCCTGATGTTTTTTAATGGAATCAATCGCTTTTGCGCCACGCTCCGCTTTGCCGATCATGCCGATCATGCCGGTCTTTTCCAGCAGAATATCGGTAAACTTATCCATGCGGGTGGCGGTGGTGGGTCCGGCCGGGCCAACTGCTTCATCATTCACCGGGTCGACCGGGCCCACGTAGTAGATCATGCGGTTGTGGAAGTCCAGGCCATCGGGTAGGGCCTCGCCTCTGCTGAGGCTGTCAACGATACGTTTATGCGCCGCGTCCCGCCCGGTCAGCAGACGCCCGCTCAACAGCAACGATTCGCCGGGTTGCCAGTCCCGCACCGTGGCAGCGTCGAGTTCATCCAGGTTGACCTTGCGCGACCGGCCCGCCGCCTCCCAGTGCACCTCGGGCCAGGCGCTGAGGGCGGGGGGTTCCGGAAAAACCGGACCGCTGCCGTCGAGTTCCAGGTGCACATGACGGGTGGCCGCACAGTTGGGCACAATGGCTACCGGTAGGGAGGCGGCGTGGGTGGGGTAGTCCAGAACCTTGACGTCGAGCACTGTGGTCAGTCCGCCAAGCCCCTGGGCACCGATGCCCAAGGCGTTGACCCGGTCGTGGATCTCCAGGCGCAGCTCTTCGGCACGACTGGCCGGGCCACGCTGCCGCAGTGCCTGGATATCGATGGGTGCCATGAGTGACTGCTTGGCGAGCAACATGGCTTTCTCCGCGGTACCACCGATCCCGATCCCTAGGATACCGGGCGGACACCAGCCGGCGCCCATGGTCGGTACCTGGTCGACGGCCCATTCCACCAGATCATCGCTGGGGTTGAGGGTGGTAAACCTGGCTTTGTTCTCCGATCCGGCGCCCTTGGCGGCCACGGTGACTGAAACCCGGTCACCGGCAACCATTTTCATGTGAATCACGGCCGGCGTGTTGTCTCCGGTATTGCTGCGCTTGCCGGCCGGGTCCGCCACGATGGAGGCGCGCAACGGGTTATCCGGATCCCGATAGGCGCGGCTGACAGCCTCGTTGACCATATCCTCAACACTTTGTTGGCTGTCCCAGCGGACATCCATGCCGATTTCCAGAAATACCGTCACAATACCGGTATCCTGGCAGATCGGTCGATGCCCCTCGGCGCACAGGCGGGAATTGATCAGGATTTGCGCGATTGCGTCGCGTGCGGCGGGAGATTGTTCCTTCTGGTAAGCCCGGTGCATGGCGTGTACAAAGTCTATCGGGTGGTAATAAGATATGTACTGCAAGGCATTGCGGACGGACTCAACGAAATCTTCCTGAACGATTGTGGTCATACTGGTATCCTGCTATGTGTTGATATCAGTGTAGTCATTCGAGCGATAAAGCACCATTTCCCAAGCCACGAAGGATATATGAATGCGATTGTTAGTTGTTGTTTTTATGATTTTATTCGCGGTTACCGGCGTTGCCGAGCCGGTTGATTACAGCCTTCCCGATGTGAACGGAAAAAAACATTCGCTGGCGGATTACAAAGGCAAATGGGTGATTGTGAATTACTGGGCTACCTGGTGTCCGCCCTGTCAGGAGGAAATCCCCGACCTGGTCGAGTTTCATGACCGGCACAAAGACGACGATGCGGTGGTGATAGGCATCAATTTTGAAGACATCGGTGAGGAGCAACTGTCGGCATTTGTCGATTCCTTTTTGATCAGCTATCCCATCTTGCGTTCGGAGCCGTTAGCGGAAACACCGCTGGGTTCTATTCCCGGCTTGCCCACGACCTTTATCATCGCCCCGGATGGATCACCGGTTGCACGCCAGGTGGGACCGGTGACCGGTAAGCAGCTCGACGATTACATTGCCCGTAAAAAGAAAGACGCCGGCTCCAATTAACTTTCCGGTCTGTGGCCGGTGACGGCAGTGGTGCGGAAGGCTTGCCCGTCTCTGATGCCCTCGAGTGTAATTTTCGTTCCTGGGCCTGACTGGGCAATCTGGCTCATGGCGGAGCGGGCATTCCTTACAACCTTGCCCTCGATGCGCACCAGCACATCACCGGGGAGTATGCCGGCCTCGTCGGCCGGGCCTTCGCGCAATACACCGGCGACCAGCATGCCGCGGATGTCATCGAGCTTAAAGCTCTCGGCGAGTTCCGGGGTCAGATCCTGTGCCTCGATGCCGAGCCAGCCACGTTGCACATGACCCTGCTCGATAATCTGTTTCATGACGTTGGAGATCACGTTGGCAGGGATGGCGAAACCGATACCCTGCGAACCGCCGGAGCGGCTGTATATGGCCGTGTTGATGCCGATCAGTTCTCCATAGGCGTTGACCAGTGCACCACCCGAGTTGCCCGGATTGATGGCAGCGTCAGTCTGAATGAAATCCTCGTAACGATTGATACCCAGCTGATTACGCCCGGTTGCACTGATAATGCCCAGCGTAACCGTCTGTCCGACGCCGTATGGGTTGCCGATCGCCAGTGCCACATCACCCACTCTGAGATTGGATGTCGATCCAATCGAAATGGAAGGTAGATCATCCAGCTCAATTCGCAGTACCGCGAGGTCGGTATCCTTGTCCACACCGACCACCGAAGCGCGTGAGCTGCGCCCGTCCTGAAGTAATATCCTGATGATATCGGCACCGGTAATGACATGGTTGTTGGTCAGGACGTAACCCTGCGGGGAGACAATGACACCGGAACCCAGGCTGGTCTGGGTCTGTTTGCGCGGGGTGCTCAGCTGGTCGCCGAAAAAATGGCGGAATAAAGGGTCATCAAGCAGGGGGTGACTTTTGCGTGTGATCACCTTGGTGGTATACACGTTGACGACAGCTTTGGCCGCCGGTTCGACGGCATCGGCATAGGAAACACGCTCGAACGCCGGGGCTTCACTGACCACCGGCGCGCTGCGGGCGGGTGCCTGCCGGACCTCGATGATTGACTTGCCGGGTTCGAACCATTCGGGTTTGAACAGCAGCATGAGAAAGGCCGCCACAATGCCGACCGTGGCGGCCTGCAGGAAAAAGGAAACGGTATCACGTATAGTCATGGCGCTTAATTATACAAGGAGCGGTCTCCTGACCGCGATAGCTGATACTAAGGCTGGCCGACCCGGGTTTACGGGGCTCGCTGTAAATACATCCCTGTACGCTCGACGGCCACGTCCATGCGGCCGACGGCCCCGTAAACCCGGGTCGGCGAACCTCCGTATATGCCTTGGTAAAGTGGCCATCGTGTTTCGGGGGGCGCTCCTACACGCGGCAACTAGACGCAGGTCTTAATGGAGAAAAGCGGAATTGGTTGGTTTGACTGAACTCGTTGATTACTGTGATCGATTGCTGGATGCAGCCAGCTTTCAGGATTATTGCCCGAACGGTTTGCAGGTTGAGGGACGCGCAGAGGTGAGCAACATCGTCAGCGGTGTCACCGCCAGTCAGGCGTTGATCGACGCGGCGCTGCAGCAGCGTGCTGACCTGATCCTGGTTCATCATGGTTTTTTCTGGAAGGGAGAAGATCCCTGTCTCACCGGTATGAAGCAACGGCGTTTAAGTGCACTGCTTGCTAACGAAATCAGCCTGCTGGCCTACCATTTGCCGCTGGATGCCCACCCCTGGCTGGGCAACAACGCTCAACTCGCGCAGCGGCTGGGACTGGTGGAAGAGGGGCGTTTCGGCGACGGGCGGGGGCCTGAGCTGGCCTGTTACGGCAGGCTGCAGGAACCACTCTCCAGCGCTGAGTTAAGCGAGCGGATTCAGCGTGTGCTGGGACGTAAGCCCCAGTGCATAGCGGGCAGGGCCGGGCCACTGCAACGTATCGGCTGGTGTAGCGGGGCTGCTCAAAGCTACCTGGAAGCCGCAGCCCGGCGCGGCCTGGATGCTTTTATCAGCGGCGAAATTTCCGAGCCAAGCGTGCATATCGCCCGTGAATACGGGATTGATTATTTTGCCGCCGGGCATCATGCGACGGAGCGCTACGGGGTGCAGGCGCTCGGCGCGCATCTGAGTAATGAGTTAGCGATCGAACATACTTTTATCGATATAGAAAATCCTGTGTGACTTTTTCGGTCAATTATTCCATTTTTACAGGTGTATTACTTGACCTCATCGGGCAGTTCCGACATGCTATGGCGGCTATTCGGACACGAGTTCGAATTTCTGAATATTCTAATGTTCATCGGCACTAGCGGTTCCGCTACCTAAACGTCAGCCGGTGATTTTTTGTGTGGAGACCATTGAATGAGTGGCGACGGTGTAGATACCAGTAAGCGCCGGTTTCTGATAGCCGCAACGACTGTTGTCGGTGGCGTGGGTGCGGTGTATACCGCAGTTCCTTTCCTGGCGTCCTGGATGCCCAGCGAGCGTGCCAAGGCCGCCGGGGCTCCGGTGGAAGCGGATATCAGTAAACTGGAAGACGGCCAGATGATCCGCGTGCAGTGGCGTGGCAAGCCGGTCTGGGTGGTGAAGCGAACCGAGGAAATGCTGGCGGCGCTGCCGGGCCTGGGCAGCAAATTGCGCGATCCGGATTCGGTCGATCCGCAGCAACCTGAATATGCACAGAATGGTACCCGCTCGGTTAAACCGGAAATACTGGTTGCCGTCGGTATCTGTACCCATCTGGGTTGTTCGCCGAGTTTTGCCCCGGAAGCGGTGCCGCAGCCGTATGATGCGGAGTGGAAGGGCGGGTTCTTCTGTCCCTGCCACGGTTCCAAGTTCGACCTGGCGGGTCGTGTCTATCAGGGGGTGCCGGCACCTTTGAACCTGGAAGTGCCGCCACACAAGTACATCAGCGAATCGCTGATTCTCATTGGTGATGACAGAGGAGCCGCCTGATGGGAATGTTAGTCAACCTGCGCGACTGGATCGATGCACGCTTCCCACTGACCAAAATGTGGGAAGAACATCTCTCCAAGTACTATGCGCCCAAGAATTTCAACTTCTGGTATTTCTTCGGTTCCCTGGCCCTGCTGGTGCTGGTGATCCAGATCATTACCGGCATATTCCTGACCATGAACTACAAGCCGTCCGCCGACGAGGCCTTCGCGTCCGTCGAGTACATTATGCGCGACGTGGAGTGGGGCTGGCTGATCCGCTACATGCATTCCACCGGTGCTTCGGCGTTCTTCCTCGTCGTCTATCTGCACATGTTCCGTGCCATGCTGTACGGTTCCTACAAGCAACCGCGTGAATTACTCTGGCTGTTCGGGATGATGATCTACCTGGCGCTGATGGCGGAAGCTTTCTTTGGTTATCTGTTGCCCTGGGGACAGATGTCGTATTGGGGTGCCCAGGTTATCATTTCCCTGTTTGGCGCCATTCCGGTGATTGGCGATGACCTGTCGTTGTGGATCCGTGGCGATTTTGTCATATCGGATGTCACGCTGAACCGCTTCTTCGCGTTGCACGTTATCGCGGTTCCGCTGGTGCTGCTGGTACTGGTCGTGATGCACATTCTCGCCTTGCACGAAGTGGGTTCCAATAACCCTGACGGTATCGAGATCAAGAAAAACAAGGACGAAAACGGTATTCCCAAAGACGGTATTCCATTCCACCCATATTATACGGTGAAGGATATCGTCGGTGTGGTGGTGTTCCTGATGTTCTTCTCGTTCGTGATGTTCTTCGTACCGGAAGGTGGCGGTTATTTCCTGGAGGCGCCGAACTTTGAACCGGCCGATCCCCTGAAGACGCCGGATCACATTGCACCGGTCTGGTACTTCACACCGTATTACGCCATGTTGCGGGCGGTGACTATCGACATCGGGCCGTTGAGTGCCAAGTTCCTGGGTGTCATCGTCATGGGTGCAGCGGTGGTGATTCTGTTCTTCCTGCCATGGCTGGATCGTAGTCCGGTGAAGTCCATTCGTTATCGCGGGCCTGTCTACAAGACCATGCTGGCTGCGTTTGTCGTCTCGTTCTTTGTGCTTGGTTATCTCGGTACCCAGGCGCCGACGGCGGGCAGGACAATGCTGGCACAGGCTGGTACGATTATGTATTTCGCCTTCTTCCTGTTAATGCCGATCTATACCAGGATCGATAAGACCAAGCCGGTTCCGGACAGGGTAAGGGGGTAACGATCAAAATGAAAAAACAACTGTTAGCTATTCTGTTGCTTGTTTCTCCCGCCTTCGCTTTGGCCAGTGCCGGCGGCGCTCACCTGGACAATGCCAACATTGATCCGACCAACAAGGATTCCCTGCAGCGCGGTGCAAAAACATTCGTCAACTACTGCATGGGGTGCCACTCAGCCAAGTACCAGCGGTATAACCGGTTGGCGCGTGATCTGGGTATCAGCGAAGAGGACGTCATGGAAAACCTGATGTTCACCGGCGAGAAAACCGGTGATCAGATGGACATCGCCATGAGCAGTGCGATGGGCAAGAAGTGGTTTGGGGCTGCCCCCCCGGACCTGACTCTGGTTGCCCGTGTGCGTGGTACGGACTGGCTGTACACCTACCTGCGCACTTTTTACCAGGATGACTCGCGCCCATTCGGCGTCAACAACCAGGTATTCGACAATGTCGGTATGCCGAATGTGCTGTGGCAACTGCAGGGCGTCCAGAAGCCGGTCTACAAAACGGTGGCCGATGATGAGGGGCACGAGCATCAGGTTCTCGAAGGGCTTGAACTTGTTGAAGCCGGCGCACAGTCAGCGGAGGACTTTGACCGCACCGTGCGTGACCTGGTCAATTTTCTTGCCTACATGGCGGAGCCCATCAAGCTGGAACGCCAGAGTCTGGGCATCAAGGTGATGCTGTTTCTGTTGCTGTTCTTTATTGTCGCCTACCTGCTCAAGAAAGAGTACTGGAAGGACGTCCATTAATCCTGCGCGCGACAGGGGTTACAGCCTGGACACTGCCGGGACCCATAAGCTTAGACCTGGAGACAACGCATGGCCGTAATCGCCAATCGCCGTTCGGTGATGACTCTGTATTCGGATGAAACCTGTCCGCAAAGCCACCGCGTACGCATGGTGCTTGCAGAGAAGGGGATGAACGTCGAAATCGTCAACATCGACCCGGATAATCTGCCGGAAGATCTGATCGATCTGAATCCCTACCAGAGTGTGCCAACACTGCTTGATCGTGAACTGGTGCTCTACGATCCACAGGTGATTACCGAGTATCTGGACGAGCGTTTTCCTCATCCGCCTTTAATGCCGGTTGACCCGGTATCGCGTGCGCGCAGCCGTCTGGCTTTGTACCGTATCAAAATGGACTGGTATTCGCTGATCAGTGATCTTGAGTCCGGGGTTGAAAAAACAGCGGCAAAATCACGCAAGGCCCTACGCGACAGTCTGGCGGCCAGTGTCGAAGTTTTCAGTGCCAAACCGTATTTTCTTAGCGATGAATTCTCGCTGGTGGACGCTACCATTGCACCGATCCTGTGGCGATTGCCGCATTACCGTATTGAATTACCGGCGCAGGCAAAACCGGTGCTCGATTACGCAGAGCGCATGTTTGCACGTGAATCTTTCAAGTCCAGCCTGACCGAAGCTGAAAAGGAAATGCGCGAGTAAGGGTGCATTTTTTAAATGCCTGATAGCCATGATTCCCAATCGCCCCTACCTGATTCGTGCGATCAATGAATGGTTGCTGGACAGTCAATGTACACCTCACCTGCTGGTCAATGCTGAAGCCCCCGGTGTCGATGTGCCCCAGGAGCACATTCAGGAGGGCAAGATTGTCCTGAATATCGGACCGCATGCGGTGGAAAGTCTGCAAATTACCAATGAAGAAGTCACTTTTGTGGCACGTTTCAGCGGCGTTTCCCGGTTGATTTCATTGCCGGTTAGCGCAGTACTGGCGATCTATGCCAAGGAAAACGGTCGCGGCATGATGTTCAATGAAGCAGATGAGCCCGAGCCGGATGATTCAGGGCCCAGACCCGCATCGCGCCCGTCGCTGAAAGTTGTGAAATAAATCTACCCCGCCATTGCCGCGAAGCTTCAACCCTACAGTAGCTGTTCACAACATGGATTTCCCACCCGCGCTTCGCCCATTAGTAAACAGCGTTGAAAGCATGCGCCAACTGGGTTAACCTGCCGCGTTTCCCGGAGGGGTGTCCGAGTGGTTGAAGGAGCACGCCTGGAAAGTGTGTATACGTGAATAACGTATCGAGGGTTCGAATCCCTCCTCCTCCGCCAAAGTTTTTTAAAACCAATAAGTTAAGTAACAGAAAAGCCCTCGATACACTTCCCGCATGAAGAATAAAAAACTAGAAAACCAATAAGATCCGATTTGGCTCAACGCTATCTTCATCTTGCTGCCACGAAAAATTGCCAGCCTTTTACCAGCAAATTTGCTGATTTTGTCTTCTGCCGTTGACTAAACCCGACAGGGTTCTGGCTGGTAGGGTTAAATATCGTTAAGTTGACGGTACCGACGTGGCTATTCAGCGGACTGGGAATTATCGTAATCGGGGCGACTCACCATTCTCGGTCAGCGCAATTTTTGATTTATTGCGTTTGCGCGATCTGGTTTTTGAGTAGCGTCTCGAAACGTTCTGCACTGATGGGTTTGGAAAGAAGGTACCCCTGCGCATAGTCACACCCTGCTTGTATCAGATACGTCTTTTGCGCTTCCGTTTCCACACCTTCAGCAATAACTTTAAACCCCATCGTATGGGCCATCATGATGATGGCTGAACATAAAGCCCGATCATTCTTGTCGTGTTCCAGATTGTGGACAAAAACTCTGTCGATCTTGAGGTAATCCACATCGAACTTCTTGAGATAGGCCAAGGATGAATAGCCCGTTCCAAAGTCATCAATGGCGACTTGAATGCCGCTATCCCTAAAGGCATACAGTTCTTCCATGACATGGGATTTCGCATCAAGCAACAAGCCTTCTGTGATCTCGATGCAGATACACTGGCCGGGAAGCTCCAGGTTTTTCAGATACGCGTGCCAATCGAGGAATACGCTATTTTTGTCGCGAAATTGCACGGGTGACTTATTGATGCTGATCTGGAAATCCGGGTGGTATTGCTCACGGAATTGTTTAACCTGGGTCGTGGAGGTTTTAAAAACCCAATCCCCAATATCGATGATGAAACCGGTATCTTCGGCTATAGGAATAAAAGACGCGGGGTTCACCAAACCCAGTTCCGGATGTTGCCAGCGAATCAACGCTTCGCATTTATGCACATGCCCGCTGGAAAGCTCAATAATGGGCTGATAGAGCAGATGAAATTGACCCAGCGCCAGCGCATTTCTGAGCTCTGATGTAAGGCGCATTTTGGCCTTGGCGGATTCCTGCAGTGCCGGTGTGAAATACCGGTAACCATTGCGACCCTGTGATTTGGCATCGTACATGGCCTGGTCAGCGTGCTTGATCAGGTCTTCAGCCGTGTTGGCGTCGTCCGGGAAGATGGCGATCCCAATGCTGGCAGAAATGTATCCTTTTTCATGGGTAAGGCGGAATGGCACAGATAAGGCCAGAGCCAACTTCTGGGCAATGGCTTCTACGCATTGGTCATCTGTCAGGTCCGAAAGGATGACGGTAAATTCATCGCCGCCGAGTCGCGCGACAGTGTCGCTTTCGCGGACACATTGGCTGATTCGTTTTGCCGCTTCGATGAGCAGGATATCGCCCTGGTCGTGCCCGAGTGTATCGTTGATTTCCTTGAAGAAGTCTAAATCGATGAGCATTAATGCACTGGGATGACCCGTGCGAGCGGACTGTCTGATCGATTGCTCCAGTCGATCCCGGAACAGGCGGCGATTGGGGAGACTAGTCAAGATATCAAAATTGGCTTGTTTTTGAATGGTTTCCTCCGCGAGCTTGCGCTCGCTAATGTCGCTGAAATTAACCATTAGTCTGGGTCCCGCCCATGATCCGGCCAGAATGACATGACGTTCTGAGCCATCCTTGCAGGTGACGTTTACTTCCCTTTGATCAATGGGAATGTTATGTGCCTTGGCGAGGGCGGTGCTTTCTTCCCAGCCGTCGGTAATGTCTTGCCTGTAAGTCGGATCAGGAAAAGCCTTTGAATACCAGACTTGCAGGTTGGGTGTATCTGCAGGGGTGTAACCGAACAGGTTGGTAAACTGGTCGTTGGTGTACTCAATGACTCCCTGCTCATTCGACCAGAATATGCCGATAGCGGAGGAATCCAATAAGCTTTGCAGCTTGGCCTCGCTTTCTGTGAGCAGCTTGGTTTGCATTTCCACTTTGGCGCGTTCGGAAATGAGTCGCCTGTTATTTACCAGTAAGGCAAGGCCCAGGGAAATAAGCGCAAGAATCATGATCAAAGCGGTCGCGATTGGCCACTGGTAGCGCTTATAAACGTCTCCCGTTGTAAATTCGGGGGCGGTGTCGAAAGGGGGTGCACGCAAGGCTTCAAGCATTTTTCCAACCGGTAGATAGTTGGCGGGAATGGAGAATCCGTTAATGTTGATCGCCTTCACCGTATCAGCGTCAGTCTCTGAAAGACTGAACAGTACAGCCGCCACTTTGCGTGCCAGGTTGTCGTCCACATGGGGCAGGGCCGAAAATGGCCATTCCGGATAGAGGCGTGTAGACGAAGCGTTGGGAAAGCCCGGCAGCTTATTGCGATTAACAAGGCGAATGGCCTTCCAGTCGATTTTCCCTTGCAGCGCTAATCGTTCCAGTAGTCCGGAGCGCACAAAGCCCACATCCGCTCTGCCCGAGAACACCGCATCGACCACCTGTTCTTCCGGCCAGCCGGTCAGAATCAGTTGCTGAGGATCAGGTTGGGGCAGCCCGGCCTGCAGGAGTTCGTAGGCCTGCATTTGATAGCCGCCCAAACTGGTGGTGTCTGTTACGGCAATGCGCTTGTCGGACAGACTTTCAAGATTGTGTACGGTGGGGTCACGGCTGCTGCTAAAGATAACCCCGCCATAGGCGAGAGTGGGGACGCCCATCTGAATATTGTGCAAAGTGGCCAGTGGTGCCAATATGCCAATTCGGTGAGCCATGAGCACATGGAGGTTTGGCTCCATCAGCACAAAGTCCAGCTGACGGCTTTCAATGGCAGCTTTCAACTGTGAGGGGCTGAAGGCTTCGATGACAAAGTTCTGGTCGGGGATGGCCCGCTTGAGCGAATTAACCAGGGGTGACCACTGATGTTGGCTTTCGGATACGGTGGACAGTGCTGAAATGCCAATTCTGACCGGCTCAACGGCATGGGCCATCATGGTGAGGCACCCGACAAGTAGCCCCACAAGGAGTCTACGCAGTGTATTACGGCGTATAACGCTCACTGTATTACCTGAACCACTCAGAGTAATTATTTAGTGCTTTCGGAATCTGGGAGAAACGCCGCATTTACCAGATTAAGCTTGGCGTCCGGTTGTTTGAGCAAGTTGGCCTGTATCAGAATATCCGACAAGTTGTCTGTCTGGCTTAGCAATACCGGGTTGTTACCCGCCAATAATCGGCGGTTATTGGCAAGGTCTGGCAGAGTTAACCCTTTGAAAGAGGCCAACACTTCATTGGCTGGGAGCGCGAGGTGCTCGGACATGCGGTACGCGGCATCCTGCGGGTGGCTGTGAAAGAAATCCAAACTTTTTAGATGGGTCGCAACGAGGTGACGAATGGCCTCGGGATTCTTTTTAGTTGCCTCCTGCCTCAAGACCAGTACGTCAAAAATGGTGTCGGGTATCTGACGGCTATCCAGTAAGCGGGTGGCACCTGTCTTCTCGACTTCCATGGATACGGGCTCATAACTGACCACCGCATCGATCTTGTTTTCCTTCCAGGCAGCAATTTGGTCTGCTGGTGGGATATTGATCTGGGTGACATCGGCTGGTGTTAGCCCGCCTTTTTCCAGCGTCTTGAAGAGAACCAGTGCACCTAAAGCACCCTGTTCGACGGCAATGCGCTTGCCTTTTAATTGATCAATGCGCGTGATTTCGGGACGCGCCAATACCACGTCAGCGCCAGCGGAAATGTCGCACACCAAAATTACGCTGATGGGCACGCCTTCCGCTCTGGCACGCAATACCTCATCTAAAGTTAAACCGGCACCATCAACAGCACCTGACTTGAGCGCTGCAATGGAGTCTGCTGCGGTATGGCTTTCAATGAGTCGTACCTGGGTCTTGTCCAGCCAACCCTCACGCTCTGCCATAAATAATGGCTCGTACCCTGACCACCTATGCAGGGCGAATTTCAGTGGTTCCTGGAGCTTTTGATCGCAACCAAAAAGTACCGGGAATACTATAATTGCGGCAAATACGCGAAAGATGTTGTTTCGTATCGAATGAAGCATCTATTTCCCTTTGCCAGTCACGCAAGATCTGGC
>CBFDBP010000026.1:0-21434 GCA_965603065.1 uncultured Gammaproteobacteria bacterium | reverse complement strand
TTTTCTAATATTGCCCTCTCTTGTTTTTACATCCTTCTACCCACCCTCTTGCGCACACTTTGTTCGCGGCCTTCCGGGTTGACCCAGCCGTGCCTGACGATTCGTCAGGGCTTCGATTCGATCCTTGAAGGATGAGCAGCCAAGCACCAGTTCGTTATTCAGCGCCTGGCGTATCTCGTGCAATGGCTGATTCTCCATGGGCTGCCGAAACAACTCGCGATACGCTTTCCGCCGCTTATCTGCGGAACTGCCAAGCGCCAGATACGATGGATGCGGCGTAACGATCGGGTCCTGCTGTCCTTGCGCATTAGCCGCATAACTGGACCAGCGGTATTCAGCCGGATGATCGACCATCTTTGCACGAACAGCATTCATCTCAATATAACGCATGCAGGTCAGTAGATAGTTTTCGCTATCGACCAGGCTCGCCTTGAAGCGCCCCTCCCAAAGCGTGCCTGTGCGGCTGTAGCGCCGGTTGATGTAGCAGACGTAACGTCGCCCCAGTGCCTGCATCATCTGTGAAATGCCATAGGTATCGGTACTCGATACCAGCAGATGTACGTGATTGGTCATCAGCACGTAGGCGTGCAGTTGGCACGAAAACCTGGCAGCTGACTGGCTCAGGTCATCCAGGTAACGTTGGTAATCAGCTATAGTAAAAAAGCATGGCTCGCGATTGTTACCGCGTTGAATGACATGCTGGGGGATCCCAGGTAAATTGAAACGGGGTTTGCGTGGCATGATTCACCTCCTTGTGAACAACGCGCACGAAGATCATAGCATTAACGGTATGTTAGGGAATATTGCTCTCTGACCCTGGTTTTCCCGCCCAGTTTTCACTCCCTGCCCCAGCCCACACTAACCTGTTGAATTAACGAAATAATCCCCAACTGTACCGAACATTCCCTGATCCAGTATAATCAATAAGTTATTGATTATACTGGCCCTCATATTCCCTTGGTGCATCCCATAGCGGGGTGGATGGACGGCGAATTCCGACGAATGTCCAACTCAGCTCGGCAAGGCTCAGTTACCCGATCGAGTCGACTCAACCGACGTCAGCGGGTTGGGGGCTTGGCGGGGGCGCCATGACAATTCAATTAGTTACAATTCACACTTCTATGGGTGGTCTGTCTTGCAGGCATGCTTTTAGTGTCTATGGTCAGAGCAGTAGAAGCTGTCCTGAATAAAGTACGACACTATTCTTAGAAATGGGCTAAAGAGTTGCCGTTCCCCTGACACCGAAGACCATTAGGATTTAGGCGGAAAGGACGTTAATTCATCCCATACTTCAAGTCACTCGCTACTTCTTGCCTTTCTTTTTATCTTTGCCCTTGTTTTTCCCTTTACCTTTTTTCTTTTTGTCTTTCTTTTTATCTTTCTTTTTCTTTTTCTCTTTGTCTTTCTTGCCGTGTTCCTTATCACTGTCATCCGCAGCTTTAGTTATTCCGGAGGCAGCAAGCAGGTCAGCTGCTTCGGCGATCACCATGGCGGCACGCGTCTCGCTGAATCCTGGAATTGCGGCGATCTTCTCGACGGATGCCCCGGCAAGCGCATTAACACTGTTTATGCGATATTCGGCAAGCGTCGCAACCGCTGCCGGTCCGATGCCTTTGATATCAATGATGGCAAGTTTCATTTGATCTACTCCGTCAATCTATTATTCGTTATTCCCAGTCTTATTTATTTTTCGACCAGCCGCTCGCAAGACTACACCCGCAACAGCTATATAACCAAACGCTAAACTTCCGTTTGGGGTCGACTTTCACCGTACAGCCGGTTTCAAAGACCATACATTGATTTTATGCCCCGTGCATGAGGTTAAACTGCCGGGATCGACCAACTTCGGTCATACAGCACAACGAAAAACAGCGACCCAGAAGGACGCCGCATGGCAGCTGTTTGCGAATCAGCCCCAATCAATCAGGTCGTGCTCAATTATTTTCACGATTATTTGATCACCATCAACTTCACCCCTATAGCATGAAGTTAAAATCCCCCACTTCAATTAAGGCTGAATAATTCATACTTCCAGGAAAGGCAGTAACCAAAAGGAGGCAATACGACTATGGGCAATGACAAGAGCGGCTCGCTTTGGTCCAGGATACACCATTGGGCATACTGGAATATCCTGGTTGTGGGCATGGTGGTGGGGATTATATTCTGGGGCGGATTTAATACGGCTATGGAAGCTACCAATTCCATGACTTTTTGTATCTCCTGCCATGAAATGCGTGACAATGTCTATCAGGAATAAAAGGAAACGATCCATTACAAGAACCCTTTGGGTGTTCAGGCAACCTGCTCAGACTGCCATGTGCCAAGGCCATGGATCTATAAGATTGTACGCAAGATAAAGGCGACCAATGAGCTGTATCACAAGGCGCCAGGAACAATTAACACGCCTGAGAAATTCGAAGCACGCCGATTACACCTGGCGGAGCGTGTATGGGAATCTATGCGCGCGACGGATTCCCGGGAGTGCAGCAACTGCCATGAGTTCAAATCCATGGATCTCAGTGAGCAGGACAGTTACGCGCGTAAACGTCATGAACGCGGCCTGGCAAAAGGTGAGACCTGTATCGACTGCCACGATGGCATTGCACACGAGCTGCCCAAGCTCCCGGTCGATAACGACAACCGCTAATATCCCTAAGTGGTCAAGAGTTACATCAATGAAAAGTACCTATTACGTGAGCTTTTTTCAAAATCGGTGGCCTTCGGGGTCACCGTTCTTGTTTTGAATGGAGGTCCAGACTTATGTGACCCTTCACCGTCGCCCGAAAGGGGCCATTTTCAACCGGCAAACGCGCGGCACACGATTGTAATTTCCAGTTGAACGAAAAGGCCCGATTTTGAAGCGCAACTCATCGCCCAAGCCTGACAAGCAGGCTGGGGTTTATACGAGATCGGGTAATTGACGCACGATCTGCTGCAGATCCTTGGCCTTGATGAGACGCAGTGCCTCGCGGTGGGAAAACCATTCCCGGTCCCGAAAACTCTCTTCCCATTTTCTAACGACCTTGCTGACCTCCATGGCAAACACCTTGACGGTACAGATTCCCCCCCACTTGCGGTATCGGTAGGCTCCGATGGAAGGCTTGGACACCTTGCCCCGGATACCGGCCTCCTCCCAGGCTTCCTTGATCGCCGATTGCTTTGAAGACAGATGCAGTTCCTTGACACCTTTTGGGATAACCCAGCGCTTCTTCTTGGTTGAGGTTACCATGAGAAGTTCCAGCTTACCCTTGCGTTTGCGAAATGGAATCACTCCTGACTGGCAATAAAAATAACCCGGTCGTTTGCTAATATGTCTATCCCCCTTCCTTTCTAGCCAGCGGCGTTGTCACTGAACTGCTACTTGAACATCCGAGATGCAGCAAGGATCCTGGGTGGGAAAACTATATCCCACCCGATAGCTTGTCAATGCCTGTCTGCGACGAAATGAAATCCAGAAAATTCCAGGGGGTGGATCAGGCTACGCAACGATTAAGTTCGAACCCACATTAACATTCAACGAGTTCAAGGTGACACGTTACCGAGCCGACAAACAGGGTATGTTGCGTCCTCCAAAGGACCCGCTAGTACCTTTTATGTGTCATCGACGAAAGGATTGAAGTTATGGAGCAATATTGGGGCTTTGCCGTATTTGCCGGTGTGGCAGCGTATTTTGGCTATCAAATCTACAAAAACGGAGGGTTTAAAAACGCTCTGTTCGGGGCTAGAAAGGAAGCGGAAATCGGCAAGGTCGATGGTCTTAGACGATTCGGCGTCACATCGTCTATTCGCGTCCACAAAATGCGCGATTCGAATACTGGTGAAGATATCGTCGGAATCGAGCTGGTGCACAAAGCACGCCTGAGTTACAGCATGCAGCCTTTTTCGCTGAGCACTTCTGACGCGAGAGAGCTAGCCAAACTGTTGGAAGTGGCTGCGGGAAATGTAATATAGCCAGTCAATCGGGCCGGCTCGTTACCGCGCAGCCCAATGACGCCGTTCGTGAATGACCGAAACTGCCCGGCAGTCATGTGGACCCAACCGGAGGAATACTCATCGCACGTGCAATGAGCAATTTGTTAATCAGTGGAGGACGTCAGGACAGCGTTGTTTGCCGTGGATGTCGACCTGCACGTTCGATTGACCCACCAGCATCACTGCAGCGATGCTATGTTCTCAATGCATTGTCCAGACTGATTCGGTACGGAGCTTCGAGATCTGCACCGAACCTCCCGTGTGCCAGCATAATCAGGAACTTATTGATTTCACTGGCCCTCATAATGCCTTGCTCCCAGATTCGAGTCCTGGCAGGCCTACCGCTTTATAATTCAACGACTTACCTAACCCCTCACCGCCATCAGTCGCTCATAATGGTGATGTAGATCACCGAGCTGTAGATTTGTACTCATTACCACTTTTGCGCCGACAATTGATCCATTGATTAAACTCTATTTGCCTGTATATATGAAGTAATTTTTGGCCTGAGCAGTTTCGTCGCAGGCATGGAAATCCGGGTCAAACGAGCACGCGAATCAACAAGCTATAATCAACACATATGGTTACGCCATTGAAATCCGGCAACAGCATCAGTAAACGGCTCCGCACCGTGCCGCTGCACCACGAAGCGCTGATGTTATGATATTAAAAATAAAACTTGTTAAGTCGTACTCAAGACAGCCGAGTGTATATGTTGGGCTGTGTGATGAATTCATGCCAGTGCACCCTGAACGGGGTGCGCTCGACGGCAACATATTTGTTGTCAACGATTTTGAGGACGGATGCCGGTCGTCCTGTGTATTAAATTGCTAGAAGTGCAGCCTTCCCGGATGCAGGAGCTTTACCATGCCAACAATCGAGCGGAATGACCAACCTGAGGACCAGACGAAGGACGAAAAAGGTTCGCCGTCCAGCGAAGAGTCCAATAGCGGCAAAGCGGAAACGACACAAATAAAGTCGCCCAGGAAAGTGGCTGCGAAAAAGAAAACAGCACGGAAAAAGGCCGCAAAAAAGGCTGTCAGCCGCATGGACCCGGCAAAAACGGAAACATTGAAAACAACACGGGCGGAGATTCACAACGGAGAGCCCAATAGCAGCGAAGCGGAAACCAAACCAGTAAAACCCTCCAGGAAAGTGGCTGCGAAAAAGAAAACAGCACGGAAAAAGGCCGCAAAAAAAGCTGTCGGCCACATGGACCCGGCAAAAACGGAAACATTGAAAACAACACGGGCGGAGATTCACAACGGAGAGCCCAATAGCAGCGAAGCGGAAACCAAACAAATAAAGCCCTCCAGGAAAGCGACTGTGAGAAAGAAGACGGCTCGGAAAAAGGCCGCAAAGACAGTTGGCGGCCGCAAGGACTCGGCAAAAATGGAAACAGCGCAAGCAACACGCACGGAGATTCAGCTTGAGCGACCTGCAGAGCCCGCTCAGAGTGCATCAGTCACCGGCAGCAAAGCAGGGAAAGCCACGCCTGCGGTACAAATCCAGCCTGAGAAGCCTGTGGTGGCAGTAAGTCCAGCGACAGCACCGCCACATTCCAAGCCAGCCCCCCGGGGCGGGACTGGACTGATGGGATTCTGGATCAAATTGGGTATATCAGCCTTTGTTATTATTGCCGGCGTCATCGGTATCTACTCTTTTTTCAGCGAAGACGAGGCTGCTTCCAGGCCGGAGGCAACGCAGGCGGCCGCCAGCGCTCAGGGTGGCGATGCGTCAGTTGCAGGCGGTTTGGAAGTTGATGCGGGAAGGGCCCGCGGGGTTGTTTTCCCACCGGCAACAGAGCAATCAAATATAGTTCATCCGGAATCGTTACGCGGATACAACAACGTGCCGGGAACGTTTGCCGGGGCAGGCGTTGCAAATGAACCCGTAGCGGAAACTGCCTATACAGCCGGTGTAACTCGCGGGGTTACACCAGCCGCTGATCAAGCTCTTGCAAACCAGCGGAGTGCTGCACCTCCGACACCTCATTCCGGTCAATTTTCTCAGCCAACAAGCGGATACCGACCGGAACTCTACCGGCCACTGGAACCGGAAAAGGAGCCGCCGCCGCCAACCCAACCAAGTGCCGCAAGCGAGGCCCCGCGCGCTTCTTCTGTACCAGCGCCCACCTACTACCCGCAGCCCGGGACTTACGCCTTCCCTCCTGCACCAGGCCATGGAGGATCTGGCCGTTATTATCCTTATTAAGGCCGACCGTGCTGGAATTTCGACCAGGAAGCCGGCCTCGGTAACCAGGAAGTGGCCGCCAATTCCGCGATAAGATCGAGGCACAGGTTGAAACGGATAATCTTGGCACAAAGGTGCCTGGGTGCTTTAATAGAAGAGCTTATACGCAAGGAGCGCCAGGAGCCATGAGATGAGTACTACACAACCACAAATCAATGACGACCCGATGTACCGCCTGCTGCGCGAGGGCGCAGTGGATGAATTCAACACACGGCGGGCAGGCGGAGAAGCGTGCAACCTTCGTGGCTGCGATTTCCGGCATCTTGACCTGCGCAAGCTCGATGCCAGGGGGCTCGATTTACGCGACTGTTACTTCAGACAAACCGATCTGCGCGGCGTCGACCTGTCAGAAGCTAACCTGGAAGGCGCCAGTATCAATGCCGCCAAGATTTCCGGTGCTTACTTTCCACGGGACGTGAGCGCCGAGGAGCTCACCCTGTCACTGGTACACGGCATCCGCATGCGTTACCGCAAGGGATAATCAGTCTCCAGCAATTCCACATAGCTGGCGTACCAGAACATCGAATCCCCCAGATAAGCGCGCACCTGGTCGAGGTGTGCATCAACGCTGTTCTGGAGCTCAGCGTCTTTTCTCAAAGCCGGGTGCTGTCTGCTTAAGCGGGTAACGGTGGCAGTTGCCGACGGCAAGGGGCTGTCATCCAGCGCAACAACGCCGTCCAGCATCGGGATCAAAGGGGTATCACTTTGAATCCAGCGCTTGTTACGGTAGTAGCGCTGCCAGGCCATTCGCACCATCTGTTCTACCAGCACCTGATAACGCTTTTTTTCCCGCGGGTTCTGCTCACTCCAGTCCCAAAGCCCCTGAGCAACCAGGGCATAATCTTCCAGCGTAGCGTCAGCTATCACACGCTCGCCGTTCCGCGCCCGCACCAGATGATCAGCATCCCACAGACTATCGCTGATATAGGTGGCGAGCTTGTCAGCCGGCTTGCCATAACGGGCGTCTCCCGTAGCCGCATAACCCGCAGCCAGCGCACTGAGTGCCAGGCCGTTCCAGGCCGCCAGCCCCTTGTCATCCGGAAGCAGTGAACGACCTGACCTCGAGTCCAGTAATGTCTTTCGTGCAGATGTCAGCACCTCATTAAGCCGTGTTGTGCGCCAGCCCAGGCTTTCGGCAATGGCTGCAGGTGTTCCCTGCCAGAGAGGCAATTTCCCATATTCCGAATGGGCAGTCTGCTTGCCGAACCAGGCTGCACGAACTGCCTTGTGTTGTTCGGTATTCAATACCTGGTCCAGTTCGGCATCATCCCAGAGGTAATAGAAACCCTCGCGGCCCTGCTCATCAACCGCTGAGAAACTGCTGATGAAGTAACCGCCACCGCGGTGCATTTCACGCAACAGGAAATCCAGCGTACTCAGTCCTATGTCCCGGTAATAAGATGACTGGAACTGCCCGGCGGCCTGCAGGTACAGCTGCGCCAGTTGGGCGTTGTCGTAGAGCATTTTTTCGTAGTGTGGAACCTGCCAGTCCGGATCTGTGGCATAACGGAAAAAACCGCCACCCAGCTCATCATGCATGCCCTGGTTGGCCATACGGTCCAGGGTCAGCCTGATAAAACTGTCCTGAGATTTGTCATCCTGCTGTTCCCGTATCCATAACAGCGCCCGCAGCTGCGGCACCATGGGAAACTTGTTCTGCCGCCCGAAGCCCCCGGCCATTTCATCCTTGAGCTGATCGGTCTGAACCCGCATGCCATGCAGCGCTGACATCCCGGCCGGTTTTTTCTCAGTGTCGGATATGCGAATCTGCCGCCACTGTTCCATGGCGTCGCTGCCCATTTGCCGCAGTTGCGCGGAATCCTCGTTCCAACCATCCCGAAGGCTTTCAACAATCTGCCTGAAACGATCAGGTGGAACATAGGTCATACCGAGCAGGGGATAGCCGTCGGGCGTCAGAAACACGTTCAACGGCCAGCCGGCGTGGCCGCGTGTCAACTGCACAAACTCGATCAGGTGAGCATCCAGCGCCGGAGCCAGTTCGCGATCGACCTTCACCGGCACAAAGTAATCATTGAGCAGTTTCGCCAGCACCGGATCCCGGTAACTTTCACGCTGCATGACGTGACACCAGTGACAGGAGAAATAACCGATGGAAACCAGTAAGGGGCGGTTCAGCTCACGCGCCTTTTTCAGAGTTTCCCGGCTCCAGACCTGCCAATGCACCGGGTCTTCGGCATGCATGGCAAGATAGGGGGAAGGATGATTGACGAGCTGATTCTGTAGCGCAGCGGTGCCGGCCAAGGCGGTATTTGCCGCCACCAGAGCCAGTACAAAAAGGCAGCAGCGGAACATAAGGCTGGTATTCTGCCGCATAGCTGCGGCTCGCTGCGACGCATATATGGGCCCTGAAATCGCCAATTTAATTTGTACAGTACACTAATTGCATCAACCGTCATCCACCGGGTTTCTGCTTTTCTTCATCCTCGATACGATCCAGCTCCCGCTCCATGTCCTCGTCCGTCATGGGTGGTTCGTATTCTTCATGACCGCTACTGTCCTGATCCTTTTTAGGGGCGAAGCGTTCGCCCAGAAAAACGCCCACCTCAAACAGCAGCCACATGGGTAGAGCCAGCAGCGTTTGCGAAATGATGTCCGGAGGCGTCAACATCATACCGATGACAAAGGCGCCAACAACAACATAAGCACGTTTTTCTCTTAAAGACTGCGGATTCACCACACCGGTCCACACCAGCAACACTACGGCAACCGGCACTTCAAAGGCGATGCCAAAGGCAAAAAACAAGGTCAATACAAAATCGAGATAACGACTGATATCGGTCATCACTTCGACGCCTTGCGGTGCAGTGTGTGTCAGAAATCCAAACACCAGTGGAAATACAGCAAAGTAGGCGAAGGCGGCGCCGATATAGAACAGTGCTGTGCTGGACACCAGCAGCGGGACAACGCGCTTACGCTCATGCAGATACAAACCCGGCGCTACGAATGCCCAGAGCTGATAGAGAATGTACGGCATGGCGATAAAGATCGACACGACCAACGCCAGTTTGAAGGGTGTGAAAAACGGTGACGCCACGTCGATGGCCACCATGGAACTGCCTTCCGGCAGGTGTGCCATCAGGGGACCCGCCAGCCGGGTAAACAGCCAGTTGGCAAACGGCGTCATGCCGAGGAAAATGACAGTAACCGCCAGCACGACCCGCAGCAGGCGGTCGCGCAATTCAATCAAGTGAGAGACAAAAGGTTGTTCTTCGCCTTCTTCCGGCTGCAGCTTGTTATCCGCTTGCGTCATTCGAATTCTTTGTTACCGCTTCATTTTTTGCCGGCGGCTGTTCGACGACTGGCTGCTGTGTTTTCTGAATCGTCTGTTTGGTGTCTTCGACAATATCGTGCAGTTCGGGGACTTCCGCCTGCTTGGCCAGGGTCTGCTTTAATGCATCGGCGGCAAGTTCACGGTCAATATCCGCTTTCACCGTGGAGACAAAGCGTCGCGCCCGCCCCAGCCAGAGGCCGGCGGTACGCGCCACTCGCGGCAGGCGTTCCGGCCCAATCACCAGCAAAGCCACAACACCGATAATGGCCAGCTCCCAGAAACCAATGTCGAACATGATAGTTCAACGCCCAGCCCAGCCGGGGCTAGACCTTGTCGTGATCCTTGGAAGTGACTTCACCATCGATAACATGACCACTGTCCTGATCTTCCAGTTTGCCCTCGTTGCCCTTTGGTTGGTCTTCCTCTTTCATTGCCTGGCGGAAACCCTTGATGGCACCGCCAAGGTCGCCGCCCAGATTTTTCAACCGTTTGGCACCAAACAACACCAGGACGATGGCGAGAATAATCAACAGTTGCCAGATACTGATACCCATATATCTCTCCAGTGACGGTGACAGATTGGAAATCTGCAACCGTCAGAACTTCAAGAATCCTTGCGCGCCGCCTTCTCTTCCAGGCCCGACAGGCCAAAACGACGCTCCAGTTCATTCAACACCCTATCAGGGTCCACTCCCTGGTGGACCAGTAATACCAAGGTATGAAACCACAAATCGGCAGTCTCATAAACCAATTCATCGGCATCTCCGCCTTTTGCTGCAATTACGGTTTCCGTGGCTTCCTCACCGACTTTTTTCAGAATGGTGTCCAGCCCCTTGTGGTAGAGGCCGGCCACGTAGGAAGAATCAGGATCAGCCTGTTTGCGCTGTTCCAGCACTTTCGCCAGTTGTCGAAGGATATCGTCCGGCATATCAGCCTTTTCCGTACATCTCTGAGGGATCTTTCAACACCGGATCAATGCTCTTCCATTCGTTATTTTCCAGGCGCTGGAAAAAACAGCTGCGCCTGCCGGTATGACAGGCAATTCCACCTTTCTGTTCGACCTGCAGGATAATGACATCATTATCGCAATCCAGACGGATTTCCTTAATCAACTGCTGGTTTCCGGACTCTTCGCCCTTGTGCCACAGTTTTTGCCGGGAGCGTGACCAGTACACGGCGTGGTTGTCCTGTGCAGTCAGTTGCAGCGCCTCACGATTCATCCACGCCACCATCAACACCCGACCGTCTTCGGCGTCCTGTGCAATGACAGGCACCAGACCGTCATCATTCCATTTGATGGCATCTAGCCAGTTTTTTAACATAAACTGCTCATTGCAGGATTTTTCAAGTGCCTGCTAGATTTTCGCTGTCGGGAGACTGCGCCTACAGCTTGCATACCAATCATGGGGAGACAACACGCAAAAACGCGGCCTTCTGAACACGATTATGTTCATCTACAGGCGCACTTCGATACCGCGCCCGGCCATATATCGTTTGGCTTCGGCAATACTGTACTCAGCAAAGTGAAAAATACTGGCCGCCAGTACCGCATCGGCCTCGCCTTCCAGGATCCCTTCGGCCAGATGATCCAGGTTTCCAACACCACCGGATGCAATCACCGGCACATCCACTGCCTCGCAAACAGCGCGGGTCAGCGCCAGATCGAAACCGTTCCGGGTACCGTCCCTGTCCATGCTGGTCAAGAGAATTTCACCGGCACCATAAGCAACCATCTTTTTTGCCCAGCCGATGGCATCGATGCCGGTAGCTTTACGCCCGCCATGGGTAAAGATTTCCCAGCGCGGCTTGCCGCTGTCTGAACCATCGTCTACCTGCTTGGCATCGATAGCGACAACGATACACTGGGAACCAAACTTGTCGGCCGCCTCACGCACGAACCCGGGGTTGAACACCGCAGCCGTGTTGATCGCCACCTTGTCTGCACCTGCATTCAACATGCGGCGAATATCGGCGAGTTCGCGTATACCGCCGCCCACGGTGAGCGGTATGAACACTTCTCCGGCCACCCGATCAACCACGTGTACCATGGTTTCGCGCTGTTCGTGGCTGGCTGTGATATCCAGAAAGGTCAGTTCATCGGCACCTTCCATATCGTAACGGCGCGCAATTTCGACCGGGTCGCCGGCATCGCGAATATCAACGAACTGGACGCCTTTAACAACACGGCCGGCATCGACGTCCAGACAGGGAATGATTCGTTTTGCCAGTGGCATGTGCCCCACCTTTTATCCGTAACCAAAGCAAAATCACGTCAACCACCACAAAACGCACCAAGGTTTTGTGTCCTTTGTGATCAACCACGCTTTATCATCATGCATCGACAAGCTTCTGTGCTTCAGCAAGATCGATACTGCCCTCATACAGTGCACGGCCAATAATTGCGCCCATTATGCCTTCTTCCGCAACTGCCCGCAGCGTCTTGATGTCGTCCATCGTACTGATACCGCCCGATGCAATGACCGGTGTAGTGATTTCACTGGCCAACTTGACGGTGGCCTCGACATTAACGCCCTGCATCATGCCGTCGCGGCTGATATCGGTATAAATGATGGCCTCGACACCATCGCGTTCAAAATGCTGGGCCATGTCGATAACATCGTGGTGGGACAACTTGGACCAGCCGTCAATGGCCACCTTGCCATCCTTGGCATCAAGGCCAACGATAATATGTCCCGGAAACTCCAGACACAGATCATTGATAAAGTGCGGCGCACTCACCGCCTTGGTGCCGATAATGACGTATTGCACTCCGGCATCAAGATACAGCTGTACCGTATCTTCATCGCGAATACCGCCGCCGACCTGGATCGGCACATCCGGGAACGCGTCAGCGATACGGTGAATCACATGAGCGTTCACCGGTTGGCCGGCGAAAGCCCCATTCAGGTCAACCAGGTGCAAACGCCGCGCACCTGCATCCACCCAGCGCTGCGCCATATCCAGCGGATCATCGGCAAAAACGGTTTCATCCTCCATACGCCCCTGGCGGAGTCGCACACATTTACCGTCCTTCAGATCAATGGCAGGAATAAGCAGCATGCTTCCATCCTCATTTTAACTATCACTATTAATAATCCGGTTCAGACCTGGCCATCCCAAGAGCTGAAATTCCGCAACAGTTGCAGGCCTGCCCGCTGACTTTTTTCCGGGTGGAACTGTACTGCAAACAGGTTTTCACGCGCCAGCGCACAACAGAATTCACGCCCGTATTCAGACGTGGCAGCCTGCAGGCCCTTATCGGCCGGGGCCGTATAATAGCTGTGCACAAAATAAAAGCGGCTGTCCTGTTCAATGCCTTGCCAAAGCGGATGGGGATTTTGATGCACCTGGTTCCAGCCCATGTGCGGCACCTTGAGTTTGCCGCCATCGGCAGCACGCATGTTTTCCGGGAAACGCAATACTTGCCCTGCAACCAGCCCCAGGCAGGCGGTACCGTCATTTTCCTCGCTGCGCTCAAACAGGGCCTGCATACCCACGCAAATACACAGCGTCGGTTTACTGGCCACACTTTGCTGCGCAACCTCACCGAGGCCGGTACGGGTGAGCTCCTCCATGGTGTGGCCGATGCCGCCGACACCGGGAAATACCACACGATCAGCGGCCATGATGGCCTCGGGATCGGAGCTGATCAGCACGCGGGTATCCTGCGCAACGTGTTCCACCGCCTTGGCGATGGAATGCAGATTCCCCATTCCGTAATCAATAATGGCAATCGTTGACATGACGTAAAGATCGATAGCCTGGCCGACAAACCGGTTTGCCCCAGCTTACAAGCTCCCCTTGGTGGACGGCATCATACCGGCCATACCGGGATCCGCCTCAACTGCCATTCGCAGCGCCCGACCAAAGGCCTTGAAAACGGTCTCGGCAATGTGGTGCGCATTGTCACCGCGCAGGCAATCGATGTGCAAAGTGGCTTTTGCGTGGTTGACAAAACCCTGAAAAAATTCGTGCAACAGGTCGACATCAAAGTCGCCGATGCGGGCACGGGCAAAACCAGCGTGGTATTCAAGGCCGGGGCGCCCGGAGAAATCGATCACGACGCGTGATAGTGCCTCGTCCAGCGGAACATAGGCGTGTCCGTAACGCCGGATGCCCTTTTTGTCACCCAGCGCCTCGGCAAAGGCCTGCCCCAGGGCAATGCCAATGTCCTCCACTGTATGGTGCGCATCGATGTGCAAATCCCCTTTTGCATCAATGGTCAGGTCCAGCAGGCCATGGCGGGCGACCTGATCCAGCATGTGCTCGAGGAACGGCACACCGGTATCCAGTTTTGCATTACCGCTACCCTCCAGGCTCAGACCTACCTCGATCTGCGTCTCAAGGGTATCACGCTTTATCTGCGATGTTCTTGAAGGCATTTTTTGTTCAATCAAATCAGATAGTCAACTGTGTTTTGCATCCTAGCGGAAATCCGTCTTTTAGAGAACCGTTGCAGCGAAACTTCTTCTATTCCTACGTTCAGTTGATCTGCACGCGTGAATTTGCTCCAGGTTAGACCATGTGTTCCAATTAAACCATGTGTTCCAAAAGTGTGCACGCATGCCGACCCGAAAACTCGAAAAAGTCGTTTCGCTCAAAGATATCAAAGTTGCCTGCCAGGCATGCAGCCTGAACGAGCTGTGTTTGCCGGTCGGAATAGGGCTTAAGGATCTGGACCGTCTGGATTCGATCATCGATCGCAAACGCCCGCTGCTACGTGGCGACCATTTATTCCGCATCGGGGATCCCTTCCTGTGTCTCTACGCAGTACGCTCCGGTTCGTTAAAAACCTACGCAACGTCGGAAGACGGCCAGGAACATGTCATGGGCTTTCATCTGCCCGGAGAACTGATCGGCCTTGACGCCATCGCGGAAGGCGACTATCCGCTGGCAGCAAAAGCGCTGGAAACCACCAGTATCTGCGAAATTCCGTTTCACGACCTGCAATCGCTGAGCACGCAATTACCCGGCTTGCAAAGCCAGTTGTTGCACGTGATGAGTAAGGAAATCCGCGATGACGAACGTAATATGGTCATACTGGGCCAGAAATCGGCTGAAGAACGCCTGGCGTCATTTCTTATAGGTCTATCCAACAGGTTTATGAGACGCGGATTTTCCGCCAATCAGTTCAACCTCAGCATGTCACGTAGCGATATCGGCAACTACCTGGGGCTGGCCCTGGAAACCGTCAGCCGTTTGTTTACCCGCTTCCAGAATGAAGGCCTGCTGCGGGTCGACCGCAAACATATCGAATTGATCAATCGTGACCGCCTGTGTGTATTTTCCGGCGCACAGTGCTCGGACGGCAACCCCAAGCCATACGGTCAACCCCACCCCTCCAAAAGCCAATAGCATTATTAGTAAAATCTGATATACAATTGACCTGCATCAATGTTGTCAGTTGTCTCATCCCCCAGAGTTGGCATCCGGTATCAAACGTTTGCTCGGGAGACTCATAAAATGAGCCCATGCAGAAAAAATGCACTGACCTCGGCCGAAGTGCCGGTTTCTACACCTGCAGCCGCCCTCTATATAATAGAAGCAGAGCCACTTATGCCCGGAGCCGGTAATAAATTCTGATGCATTCCGTATCCCTTAACGGCAACGGCGCAAGCCGCTGCTTTTTCTGAAAAACTTTCAACTCATAGGAAAACGCTATGGATTCACAAACCACGTATAACTACAAAGTTGTGCGCCAGTTCACCGTGATGACCGTCGTGTGGGGCATCGTCGGCATGCTGGTCGGCGTCATCATCGCTGCTGAGCTGGTGTGGCCCCAGTTAAGTATGGATTTACCGTGGCTGCACTTTGGCCGCCTGCGTCCACTACACACCAATGCCGTGATTTTCGCCTTTGGCGGCTCAGCCCTGTTCGCCACCTCGTACTACGTCGTGCAGCGCACCTGCCAGACACGACTGTTTTCCGATGGCCTGGCGGCCTTTACCTTCTGGGGCTGGACAGCGGTGATTATTCTGGCTGCCATTACACTGCCGCTTGGTATCACCACCAGCAAGGAATACGCCGAGCTCGAATGGCCCATCGATTTACTGATCACCGCCGTCTGGGTCTCTTATGCCCTCGTGTTCTTCGGCACCATCATGAAACGCCGGGTAAAACATATCTACGTGGCCAACTGGTTCTATGGGGCATTTATTCTTACCGTAGCCGTGCTGCATCTGGTCAACAGCGCCGCACTGCCTGTTTCGCTGACAAAATCCTACTCTGTGTACCCCGGCGCCATCGACGCCATGGTGCAGTGGTGGTACGGGCATAATGCGGTGGGCTTCTTCCTCACCGCCGGCTTCCTGGGCATGATGTATTACTTCGTACCCAAGCAGGCGGGCCGACCGGTTTACTCTTACCGACTGTCAGTCGTGCACTTCTGGGCGCTGATTTCAACGTATATGTGGGCCGGCCCTCACCACTTGCACTACACGGCGTTGCCGGTGTGGGCACAATCACTGGGTATGGTGTTTTCACTGATTCTGCTGGCACCTTCCTGGGGCGGCATGATCAACGGCATCATGACCCTGTCCGGCGCGTGGCACAAACTGCGTACCGACCCGATCCTGAAGTTCCTGATCGTGTCTCTGTCCTTCTATGGCATGTCGACCTTTGAAGGCCCGATGATGTCCATCAAGACCGTCAATGCGCTGTCGCACTACACCGACTGGACCATCGGTCACGTGCACTCCGGCGCACTCGGCTGGGTTGCGATGGTATCCATCGGCGCTGTCTACTTCCTCATCCCGAAACTGTTCGGTCGTGAACAGATGTACTCCGTCAAACTGATTGACTGGCACTTCTGGATGTCCACCATCGGCGTGGTGCTGTACATCGTCGCCATGTGGATCTCGGGCGTCATGCAGGGCCTGATGTGGCGGGCGGTCAACGAGGATGGCACCCTGACCTACAGCTTCGTTGAATCGCTGGAAGCCATGTATCCATTTTACTTTGTGCGCTTCCTGGGCGGCGCACTGTTCCTGAGCGGCATGCTGGTGATGGCCTACAACGTCGTCAAAACGGTTTCCGGTGCACGTCCTGTCGATGCCCCGGTTCCACAAACGGCCTGATTGAGGAGTACTGTCATGAGTCATGAAATCGTCGAGAAAAATATCGGTCTGATGGCGCTGCTGATTCTGCTGGTCATCAGTGTCGGCGGACTGGTTGAAATCGTTCCGCTGTTCTTCCTCAAGAGCACCACGGAACCGGTGGAAGGCTTGAAACCCTACACCGCCCTGCAGCTGGAAGGACGAGACGTCTACATCCGCGAGGGCTGCTACCTGTGTCATTCACAGATGATCCGGCCGTTCCGCGCTGAAACCGAACGCTATGGCCATTATTCGGTGGCCGGAGAGTTCGTCTACGACCACCCGTTCCAGTGGGGCTCCAAGCGCACCGGCCCGGACCTGGCCCGTGTCGGCGGTCGCTACAGTGACGACTGGCACCGGGTACACCTGATCAATCCGCGTGATGTGGTGCCGGAGTCCAATATGCCGAGCTTCCCCTGGCTGGCAGATAATGTGCTGGACGGCAAGCTGACACCCAAGAAGCTGAAAGTCATGCGCACCCTGGGCGTACCGTACGAGGATGCCGATATCGCCGGCGCCACGGCTGCCGTCGAGGGTAAAACCGAACTTGACGCACTGGTGGCCTATTTGCAGAACATGGGCACCGTCATTTCGTCGCGGAGATAAACAGCGTGGATATCAATACATGGCGCGGCATCTTTACCGCACTGGCCCTGATCGCCTTCATTGGGGTATGGATCTGGGCCTGGAGCAAGAAGCGCAAACGTTCCTTTGATGAGGCTGCGAACCTGCCGTTCGCAGACGATGACATCGACCAAAACAGCAAAGGTATTCAAAAATGACTGTCAATGATTTCAGTTTTACGAGTAATTTCTGGAACCTGTGGATTATCGTTCTGACGGTGGGGAATATACTGGCCTGTTGGTGGCTGGTCCGCTGGACTGGCAAACCCAGAGCCGATGAGGCCGCACAGGGTGATGTAACCGGACACAGCTGGGACGAGGGCACCCTGTCCGAATATAACAACCCGCTGCCACGCTGGTGGCTGTGGCTGTTTTATATCACCATGGTATTTGGTGCGATCTACCTGTTTCTATACCCGGGCCTGGGCACCTATGCCGGCTATCTGAAGTGGACGCACCAGGGCGAATATGCCAGGGATATGGAAGCTGCCGATCAGAAATATGGTCCGCTGTTTGCAAAATACGCCGGCACCCCCATTCCCCAGCTCGCCGCGGATGCCGATGCCCTGAAGATCGGCCAGCGGCTGTTCGTGAACTACTGCGCCAGCTGCCATGGTTCGGACGCGGGTGGCGGCCCCGGCTTCCCCAACCTGAGTGACGGTGACTGGTTGTACGGTGGTGAACCGGAGGCGGTCAAGCTGAGCATTCTCGATGGCCGTAGCGGTGCCATGCCGGCCTGGGGCCCGGTACTGAACGAACAGGGGGTGGATGAAGTCACCGCCTATGTGCTCAGCCTGGGCGGACGTGATGCCGATGCCGGCAAGGTTGCCGCCGGTCAGACGCACTACGCGACCTACTGTGCCGCCTGCCATGGCGCGGACGGCACGGGTAACACGGCACTGGGTGCACCGAACCTGACCGACAACATCTGGCTGTATGGCGGATCCCCCGGCGTCATCCGACAAACCATCAACGACGGCCGTAACGGACGCATGCCGGCGCACCGCGACTTCCTGGGTGAAGACAAGGCACACGTACTGGCGACCTATATCTACAGCCTGTCCAACAAGTAGCGGGTAACGCATGTCCAGCGAGCAGGCAACAGCCGCACAAACCGCCACGCCGCCGCCCCAGCAGGGCTCCGGCGGGGACGAGGTATACGCCAGGCACCAGAAGGTCTATCCGCGCGAAGTCCACGGTGTCTTCGCCAACCTTCGGGTGCTGGGTGTAAGCGTTCTGCTGGGGCTGTATTACGGTGTTGCCTGGTTGAGCTGGGAAGGCCACCAGGCCGTACTGCTGGACCTGCCGGCCCGCAAATTCTATATCTTCGGCATGACATTCTGGCCACAGGACTTTTTCTTTTTTGCCTGGCTGCTGATTATCTCCGCGCTGGCGCTGTTCTATGTCACTGCGCTGGCCGGGCGGCTGTGGTGCGGCTATGCCTGTCCGCAGACGGTCTGGACCGAGATATTTCTGTGGATAGAACGCAAGGTGGAAGGCTCACGCAACCAGCAGATCAAGCGTGACAAGGCCGACGTGTCGCTGGCGAAATTCCGCGTCAAGGCCACCAAACACTTCATCTGGATTGCCTTTTCGCTGTTCACCGGATTTACCTTTGTCGGCTATTTCACACCCATCCGGGAACTGGCGACCTCTTTCGTCAACTGGAATCTCGGTCCCTGGGAAACATTCTGGATTTTTTTCTATGGGTTTGCCACTTATGGCAATGCCGGCTGGATGCGCGAACAGGTGTGCATTTACATGTGCCCCTATGCACGCTTCCAGGCCGCCATGTTCGACAAGGACACGCTGGTTATCGCCTACGATGAAGCACGCGGTGAACCACGCGGTTCGCGGAAAAAAGCAAGCGACCCGAGGCAGACGGGGCTGGGCGACTGCGTGGACTGTACGCTGTGCGTGCAGGTGTGTCCGACCGGTATCGATATTCGAGACGGTCTGCAGTATCAGTGCATCGGCTGTGCAGCCTGCATCGACGTCTGTGACGAAGTCATGGATAAGATGGGCTACGAAAAAGGCCTGGTACGCTATAGCACCGAACACGCCATGGCCGGCGTGCGTACTCATATCGTCCGGCCAAGAACCATCATGTACACGATACTGCTGGCAGCGCTGACGATCGGGTTGATTTATGCAATCAGCCAGCGCAAGCCCCTGGAACTCGACATCATTCGTGACCGCAACAGTCTGTACCGCGAAACAGTCGATGGCCTGGTGGAAAACGTCTACATCCTCAAAATCGTCAATATGGACGAACAGGCACACCGTTACAGTCTTGAAATGTCGGGTCTGGAGGGAGAACTCGTACTGGCAGACCCGGTTATCGAGGTTTCTGGCGGTGAGGTACTCACCCTGCCGGCATCCGTGCGCGTCGATCCGGTAGTGCTCAAACGTGCCGCCAATGAATTTGAATTCACCATTACCGCGCATGACGATGCCGAGTTGACACGCACGGAGACGGCGCGTTTCCTCGGACCGGCAATGGCCAGGTAACCAGGACCTGTTAACATGCAACAGACAGCTGCTGAAAAATTCCGACCCTGGTACCAGCAAGCCTGGCCCTGGTTCCTGATCTCGCTTCCGGCCAGTGCCGTCATCGGCGGCATCATCACCCTCATGCTCGCCGTAAATAGCCCCAACGCGCTGGTCGTGGATGACTATTACAAGGAAGGCCTGGCCATAAACCAGCGAAAACAGCGCCTGGCAACAGCTGACACGATGGGAATGACAGGCCTGCTGCGCAGCGATGGAAAACAACTGACCCTGAGCCTGACCAGCCAGCCCGCCGTTACCGAACAGGCGCTGACGCTGAACATTATCCATTCGACCCGTGCCGAGTTGGATCGTGAATTGACCCTGCAGCGCCTGCCTGATGGACGTTACGCCACTGACCTGCCGATGCTTCCGCCTGGAAACTGGTACCTGCGCCTGCAGCCCGGCGATGCCTCGTGGCAAATACGGGCGCGCATTGGCATTGATGGGCCATTCCAGGTCCGTTTGGCCGCCGATAGTTGACACCAGCCGCAAAAAAACCGCACCCGGCCTGTATTTGATCTGGACTTGTCCATCCTTAAACCGATAGTATTAGCGGTGTTTTCAAACTGACCGGCGCCCAACAACGTTCGCGACCGGTCGGCGGAAACCAGGATAATCAGACAAGTCAGCGCTGGGGGCGAAGACCATGATGAAAGCCGCAATAAACCCGACAATGGAGCAGAGCAGGGCTGAGATACCCGTAATCCAGCGCGTTATCGCTGTACTCTGGCCATCCTTTATTACTTCCGGCATAGCCACCGGCCTGTTTTTTACCGCTTTCGACCCGCTTGATCTGATGATGATATCCGGGCAAGCGGAAATCAGCCGCATGGGTGTCTACAGCATCGGGTTTTTCCTGTTCTGGCTGTTGACAGCGACCACCTGCGGGCTGACCTGCTATTTCCAGAAGCCCTGTGAACAGATAAAAGGTCATCGTTAGGGAGGGTGCAGCCCAAAAAACCGCGGAATAAGCCCTATCCGTATCGGTGCAGTCGGGCTGGCGAGACCTGAAGCCAGAAGGTCACAGGACCATCGTTGACCAGTCCAACCTGCATATCAGAGCCGAATCTACCCGTTTCCACCTCTACATGCCGCTTTGCGGCCTGCCCGGCAACGTATTCGAACCACTTTTCAGCTTCTGAGGGGTCGGCAGCCGCAGTAAAGCTGGGCCGTCTGCCTTTGCGGGTATCCGCTGCCAGGGTAAATTGCGGCACCAACAGCAAGCCACCACCGATGTCGGTCACACTGCGGTTCATACGTCCTTCATCATCAGCGAATACGCGGTAACCCAGCAGGCGTTCGAGCAAACGATCCGCCTGCGCGGCAGCGTCTCCGCGCTCGACGCCGATCAGTACCATCAGTCCCGGGCCGATTTCACCGATACGCGAATCTTCTACATCGACCCAGGCACGTGTGACGCGTTGTAACAGGGCGATCACGATGTGATAACTGTAACGCGGAAAAGCACCGCTCCCGCTTTACGGGGCCGTCGGCAGCACGAGCCCAGGGATGGGCGAAGGTAGAGCAGTGCAGGAGCAAATGCCGAGGGATGCTGCCGTCGAGCGTACAGGGAAGTATTCACAAGGTGAATCGCCGTCAGGCGAGACAAGGTGAATTGCGCAGCAAGAGAAGGTCCTCTGGAGGAGA
>CBFDBP010000025.1:0-22024 GCA_965603065.1 uncultured Gammaproteobacteria bacterium | reverse complement strand
GAGGTAACGACGAACTAGACATGAAGTTTAGACACCACGATCGAGCCGATAGAGGACGACTGACTGCAATGGCGTCCCCGCCAGCAACTACAATGGAGCAAACAGCCAAAAGGCCAGGGGTGTCGCAAGGTAATTGCCACGTATAGCAAACGTGTAGTGTGTGCCGCCGCGGCCGAGGATTTCTATAACTTCCTCTGCGACGATTTAAATCCTCCCGACAAGCGAAAGTCTTTTTGGCTGCACACGCGGCCGTGTACAATCTATTCAATATTGCTCGGCACCTGGTATCAGCAAAGAATGATCGGATGCTACGAATGCGAGCGTTTGTATCTTGGAATTGCGCTGCGGCGTTATATAAGGCAAATTGTCGAGGATATGCAGCAACCCGTCACTTAATTTCTCAATACCGGTATCGCGACTTACCAGGCACCAATCATGAAGCACGCTAAGTATCGTCAAACCGTCGCATCCGGGTCGAAAAAAAAGCATCGAATAAAGAAGCACCCGGAAGAGTCGTGGCACGATTGGCGCCACCGAATGCACGAGATCATTTTCGAGGCAGACACGCCCTCCGGAAAGCTGTTTGATGTCATTCTGCTCCTCGCGATCTCGTTAAGCGTGGTTGCAGTAATCCTGGAAAGCGTGCAATCGATTCGATCGATTTATGGGGAGGCCCTGCGGTATGCTGAGTGGACTTTTACCATACTGTTCACTGTCGAGTATTTCCTGCGCCTCATCTGTGTAAGACGTCCCTGGCATTACGCCACAAGCTTCTATGGAGTAGTGGACCTCCTGGCTGTCATTCCCACCTATCTGAGCCTGTTCGTTGCCGGCACCCAATCCATGATCGTAATCCGGGCATTGCGCCTGCTGCGGGTGTTTCGGGTCTTCAAGGTAGTGCGTTTTCTCGGGGAGATGAAGTCTATGATCGATGCCCTGCGGGCCACTCGCATCAAGATCGCGGTGTTTCTGTTCACCATGGTCACCCTTGCGCTGATCATGGGTACCACCATGTACGTCATCGAAGGGGATGAGAATGGTTTCACCAGCATCCCGCGGGGCTTCTATTGGGCGATAGTCACGATTACCACTGTTGGGTATGGGGATGTGGCGCCCAAAACGGCGCTTGGCCAAGCGGTTGCTTCGGTGGCAATGGTGCTCGGGTACAGCCTGATCATTATTCCTACGGGAATCTTCGCAATGGAACTCATCAAGCTCTCGCGCAATAAACCAACCACCCAGGTGTGCCCCGACTGCAGCCGCGAAGGGCATGATGCGGACGCTGTGTTTTGCAAGTACTGTGGTGGGAAATTGAATTAAAAACGTTGTGTGATCGCCGCAAAGTAGACAATAGCGAAACGAGCAAAGCATTGGGGGTGCTATAACCAACTAGGTGTACAGGAATTACTATTCATGTCGGTAGGATACCGCCGACGAAATTGCGCAACAATCACGAACCATGAGCAGCGAAAACATGATCAATCTATTCTGGCAGTTCGGACTGGCCGCAATGCTGGGTTTTCTTATCGGCCTCGAACGGGAGATGCGCCAAGAGCAGAGTGTAACGCTCGGTATCCGCGATTTTGTGCTCTTCGCGCTGCTGGGTGCGTTGAGCGGTTACCTTTCCACTCAGTACGAGAATTCCTGGCTCATCATGGGCGGCTTGGTTGCTCTGCTTAGCTTGATAATGTCCAGTTATTGGGCGGATCGCGATCATGGATCGGGCATTACCACCGAGGCGGCAGCAGTGATCACCTTCTTTCTCGGTGTGTTGATTATGCATGGCTCAAGCGAGATCGCCATAGCGCTTTCCATCGTCACCCTGGGTGTCTTGTTTCCGAAGCAGCAGATCAAACGCTTTCGCGCAAGGGTACAGACGCATGAACTGCGTGCGGTGGTGCTTTTCCTGACCATTACCTTCATCGTGCTGCCCGTCCTGCCCACCCAGTCCCTGGACAACTACCTGGGCTTCACCGTGGCCACTCTGACCGAAGCCGAGGCCGACCAGGGGCTGGTCCGGATGAAACTGCTTCCCGAAAGGGAGGTTGAGGTTGGTCAGCTGCTCGTGCTGATGACTCAAGAGCATGAAAAACTGGGTCAGGCGGAGGTGAGCGCGGTGGACGGCAGCGAGATCCTGGCGGTTCTAAAGGAGAAACCTGCCGAAAGCCTGAAAGCTGGCGTAATGGTGCATCAACCGCTGGACATTGAGTTCCTGCAGATCATGCTCTCAGCGCTCAAACCCTACAACATCTGGCTGATCGTGGTTCTGGTTTCGTTTGTCAGCTTCATTGGTTATGTGCTGATCAAGAGCATCGGGAGCGGGGCGGGCATTGGCTTCACCGGGCTTATTGGCGGTCTGGTTTCCAGTACAGTGACAACATTGAGCTTCGCACGGCGCAGCAAGGAAAACCCTGAGGCCAGTGGATTGTTTGCAATGGCGGTGATTCTTGCCAGCTCTGTGATGTTCCCGCGGCTGGTGCTGGAAATTGCGGTCGTCAACCAGGCTCTGATGAGTAATATTATGGTGCCTATGGGGGTCATGGGCCTCACCGGGCTTTTGCTCGCCTACTATCTCTACAGAAAATCCCGTAACATGACCACCGACGGAATTGCCGTGCGCTTTGACAACCCGTTCAGTTTAAAGACGGCAATCAATTTCGCCCTGGTGTTTGCCACCATCCTGATGGTCACACGTCTTGCGACCTCATACCTGGGGAGCGAGTGGTTACCGCTGGTGGCCATCATCAGTGGTCTGACCGATGCCGATGCCATCGCATTCTCCCTCAGCAGTCTGGAACACGCCGGGCTGGTTTCGCTCGACTGGGCGAGCTTCAACCTGGTGCTGGGTGCATTGTCGAATACCTTTATGAAGCTGATGCTGATATTCGGCCTGGGTCACCGGGCTCTTTTCAAGCGGCTGCTGTTGTCTTTTCTGGTGATCGGTGCCGTTGGGCTGGTAACCATGTTTCTCTATTACGATATCGGCTTAAAGGTATAAACCTTCTCAGCTCGGCTTCGGCAATTTGCGGGCAGGGTTTAAAGCACGGAATCATGATCGTGTTGATGCGCGCAGCTGTCGTGAAGTTCATAATAAAAGACTGCTTATACAACCACACCAAATAGTCGACCTACCGCGGCGGTTAAACCCATTGCAAGCGCCCCCCAAAATGTAACTCGGAATGCACCGATGGTTATTGGTGCTCCTCCCGCCTGCGCAGCAAGGCCGCCTAAAACCAGCAGGAAGATGAGTGATAATGCGGCGACTACTGGTATTAGTTGCCTTCCCGGTACGGCCCAGGCTGCCAATAACGGCAATGCTGCACCAATGGTAAATGTACCTGCCGAGGAAAAGGCCGCTTGAACTGGCCGCGCCCTGATACTCGCGAATATACCAAGTTCCTCGCGAGTATGTAGCGCGGCGCGATTGCGGCGAGATAGCGCGTATTCGACAGGCAGAGGATTTTAATTAAATCCTAGAGCCATTTCCTCTTTTTAAAATAGATAAGCAATATAACAGGAATGCTGATAAACACGACCCACAGTGTTGGATATGCCCATTTCCATTTGAGCTCAGGCATATATTCAAAGTTCATCCCGTATATGCCGACCAGGAATGTTAATGGGATAAAAATTGAAGCAAATACAGTCAGAACTTTCATCACTTCATTCATTTTATTGCTAACGCTGGATATGTAGATTTCTAACAAGCCTGACAATATTTCACGGTATGATTCAATTGACTCTATTACTCGTATTGCATGATCAGACACATCTCTGAGGTATATATGCGTATTTTCGTGAACCAAATCAGACTCGCTACGAAGCAATCCAGCCATTAAATCCCTTAGCGGCGAGGTATATCTTCTTATTCCAATTATTTCCCTTTTAAGTCTTTGAATTGTATTAAGTGAATCTTGCCTTGGTTCAGAACTTAATATGCTATCTTCAAGCGTGGTAACGGCGTCATCTAGCGAGTCTATCAGGATGAAAATCCGGTCAACGATTGTATCCAGTATTGCGTAGGTAAGATAATCAGCTCCGAAGCTTCTGAAGCGACCTTTGCTGGTTCTGATTCGTTGTTGCACGGGGTAAAAAAGATCATCGGTTTTTTCTTTGAATGCGACTACAAAATTCTTGAGAACCAAAAGACTTATCTGTTCATGGGCAACAGTAAATTGGTCGTCCTCTGATAGCAGGCTTTTCAGTACTACGTATAAGTAGTTATCATACTCCTCGAATTTTGGCCTTTGATGGGTATTCAGGATATCTTCGAGTACAAGTGGATGTATGCCGAGTATTTTTCCAATGTTTTCGACAATATCGATATTTGTTAATCCTTCGACAATCACCCAGGTAACGGTATCACTATCTTTGTAGTCCATGATGTCATCTGCAGATTGTATAGTCTTCTCTTCAATGTTCTCTTTACTGTAGTCGATAAGGGTTATTCTTGATTCCAGCTCATGAACGTCACCTACATGCACAAGAGAACCGGGTGGCATTCCAGCCTTTTCAGAAAGGTTGCTTAAAGAATTTGCCATTCATTGATCCTCGTAGATCATATTAGTCGGTCAGCCTGCTGCGCTCGGCACGGACTTGTTGGGTGGGGGTTCCCTGCAGGAGAACCTGAATAGATTCATCACGGGTCAATGATAACTACCGGCAGACGGTAAGGGCAAACCCTTGGTGGGTGACTAGCCCCCGGCAGGAGTTTGGTAGAAATTAGAACCCTACAAATAGGTGATTGCCTCACGAAGCAACCGGTCTATAGGATTTAAGAGCCATTTGTGACTTTTCAGCTATCGCACGAGTCCTGATTATCAGGAGCGGACGGCTAATCCTGTTATCAGTTAATCCCAGAGCAGCCCGCAAAACGTAATGTGCAAAACGGCATTAAAGAAGGGTCAAGTCCTTGCTGAGGAAAATCTTTCTACCGACTATTCTGCTGATACTCGCCTACGGTTTCTGGGTGAGTCCCAATGTCAAGATGATTGCCGCGGGTGTCGCGAGTTTTCTGTTCGGCATGTTGTCGCTGGAGGAAGGCTTCCGCGCCTTCACTGGCGGGACCCTGGAGCGGATGCTGCGGCGTACCACGTCGTCCACCGGAAAGAGTGTGCTGTTTGGTATTGTGAGCACCACACTGATGCAATCCAGTTCACTGGTTTCGGTGATCGCAATTTCCTTTCTCAGCGCGGGGCTCATTACCCTGGCCGCCGGTATCGGCATCATTTTTGGGGCCAACCTGGGCACCACGACTGGAGCGTGGCTGATTGCCGGTTTTGGCCTCAAGGTCGATATCGCCGCCTATGCGATGCCGCTGCTGGCATTCGGCGTTATTCTGATATTTCAGTCCTCCAAATCGCTCAAGGGCATCGGCTACATCCTGGCTGGAATGGGATTTCTGTTTCTCGGCATTCATTACATGAAAGAGGGTTTTGAGACTTTCAAGGAGACCATCAACCTGGCCGAGTACGCAGTCGCCGGGTATCCAATGCCACCGGGCTGAGGCCGAATTCAAAATGGCGTAGAACTTCCATGACACGGTTTCCTGTATGGCCGAATAATTCTGAATGTGCGCCGTTATACACCGGGTATCAATGTCGCACTATTCCATAAAGTCGTTATCGATTGTTTACTTCCCCGAGTGAAAGTGAGCGCTCAGGATGCATGACATTTGCCTTTTCTACTGACTGCGATATAGCCAGTTGCGCAGCAGTAACGGGACCAGCAGGGTGGTGAACAGGCTCATTAATACCAGGGCGACATAGGCGGGTTGCTCAATGATGCCCTGGTTGAGGGCCAGCAGGGCGATAACCATCGCGACCTCACCGCGTGGTGCCATGCCAATGCCGATGACCATACTGTCTTTTGATCCGAGACCTGTCATGCGGGCGGTCAATCCGCAGCCGACGAATTTGGACAAAAAGGCGACAAGGGTGAGGGCGGCCGCAAAAATCAGTGTGTCGGTGTCCAGGGTGCGCAAATCTGCCAGGACGCCGAGGGAGACAAAGAATACCGCCCCAAAGGCGGCACGTACGTATTCTGCGCCGATATGCACGGATCGGCTATTCACACGAGAAAGAAACAAACAACGTAGAGCGGCCGCCTGGCCGCAGTATCGCGCCCAAGGGCGGCGCTTCTATGGCGGGTATTATCATGCGGGTTGATGTCATCATTCAGTCTGGCGATTACGCTGACTCCTTAAGACACGTATTTGCTGCAAGATATTCCAATCCAGAATAGCGAAAGTAATTCTTATTTGATCTGACCATTCGAGTCACCGATTATCAACAGTACCGAAATTTATTCAAAGATATTGACCCGAGGGAATGAGAAATTGTCACCATATGAGCCTCAGAACAAGCCGAAGGTCGGGAAACTCGTTTCTTTACAACGGATTGTTCAAGAAGTCAGCAGTGCACCTGATCTTCCCGGGGCATCTCGCATTGTCGTAAAACGCGTCAGGGAAACGATGCACACGGACGTCTGTTCGATATATCTTACCGAGCCCACCACCCGAACCCTTGTGCTATCGGCCACAGAAGGCTTGAACCCGGCAGCGATAGGCAAGGTGTGTCTGAATTCTGAGCAGGGTCTTGTGGGGCTGGTGGCAACAAGCTCCGAGCCCATCAACCTGCGCGATGCCGCCCGACATCCCCGCTTCAAGTTGATACCGCAATGCGGGGAAGAACCCTATCACGGCTTTCTTGGCGTGCCGGTCATCCATCGTGGTGAGACGCTGGGCGTGATTGTGGTTCAACAGGCCAAAGTGCGCAGATACCGGGATACGGATGTTGCCTTTCTCGTTACTCTGGCAGCGCAACTGGCCGGCGTTATAACCCTTGCCAGGGCAAGTGGCGCAGTTGATCTGTTCGGGGCTCACCCGCGTCAGCGCGAGACTTACGTGGATGCAATCGCCGGTGCGCCAGGGGTTGCTTTGGGTGTCGGTGTCGTCGCCTATTCACCGGCTGAGCTGGACAGCGTTCCTGACCGGGTTCCGCAGGATCCGCACGCAGAGGAAGTCGCGTTTCATGCCGCAGTAAACAAGGTGGTCAATGAATTGCGTCGCCTGCAGACAGACATCGGCAGTACATTGCTGCCGGAGGATGGGGCACTGTTCGAAGCGTTGGCCATGATCGCTTCCAGTGACATGCTGGTCGAGGCAACGGTTGCGAGGATTCACGCCGGCAATTGGGCGCCCGGGGCGCTACGCGATACGATCGATCAGTACGCCGATCAATTTATGGCAATAGAAGACGCTTATCTCAGGGAACGGGCCCGGGATATCCGCGACCTCGGACGGCGTATCCTCGCACACCTCCTGCCGTCCGGGGACACACAGCGGGACTACCCGGCGGGAACAATACTGGTGGGGGAAGAGCTGGGGCCCATCGACCTGGGTAAGGTGCCGGTTGATCGTCTCGCAGGTGTTATCTCCGGACACGGATCCAGTCTGTCGCATTTAGCCATCCTGGCCCGCGCCATGGGAATACCGGCGGTTGTCGGTACAGCGGATCTCGTTCCGCTCAGCCAGCTCGAGGCCGCAGAGCTCATTATTGACGGCTATCGCGGCAGACTCTACGTCAATGCGGGTGACGCCGTACGCCAGGAATTTTCGCGCCTGCTGCGTGAAGAGCAGGCGCTATCGAGAGAGCTTGAACACCTGAGAGACCTGCCGGCGGAGACGCCCGATGGGTTTCGCGTGGCACTGTATGCCAATGCCGGATTACTGGCGGATCTTAGTCCCTCGCTCAGCGTTGGTGCCGAAGGGGTCGGTCTGTATCGCACAGAATTGCCCTTCATGCTGCACGAGCAGTTTCCAGGTGAGGACGAACAACGCATATTGTATCGGCAGGTGCTTGAGACCTTTGCACCTAACCCGGTGACACTCAGGACTCTGGACATCGGCGGTGACAAGACGCTGCCTTACTTCCCGGTGACTGAGCCGAATCCGGCGCTCGGCTGGCGGGGTATTCGTTTTGCCCTGGATAACCCGGTCATTCTTATCACACAGCTTCGCGCCATGCTTCGGGCATCGGCAGGACTCGACAACCTGCGGATTCTGATACCGATGGTAGGCAGTGTTGACGAGGCCGAAGAGGCGGTTCACCTGGTTCGACGTACCTGGCAGGAGCTGAAAGACGAAGGGGAGGAGGTGACTCTGCCACCTTGCGGCTTGATGATTGAGGTGCCTTCGGCTGTGTACCAGGCGGGTGCGCTGGCTCGTTGCGCCGACTTTCTGTCTATTGGCACCAACGACCTCACGCAATATCTGCTCGCGGTGGATCGCGGCAATGAGCGGGTCGCCGCGCGGTTCGATTCCCTGCACCCGGCGGTGATAAGAGCGCTTCAGCAGGTGATGGAAGCGGGTGAACAGCATAACAAACCGGTCAGCGTCTGCGGCCAGGCGGCCGGTGACCCGGCCATGGCTATTCTACTGCTGGGGATGGGAATCCAGAGTCTCAGTCTGAGCGCAGGTGATTTACCACGCATTAAATCCGTGATTCGGGCTTTTTCCCGCGCACAGGCGCAGTCTCTGCTGAATGAAGTATTGCAGATAGAGAAGGCGGCCGAAATTCGGGAGTTGCTTTGCGGGGCATTGGTACGGGCCGGGCTGGGCGGTCTGGTGCGGGCCGGTAGATAAAGTTTCATCGATCAGCAGGACGATAAGCTGCGGTTGGGCCGCCGGGAAATTCCTGCTTCGAGACCCACAGGTTCGGCTATACTTCATTGGCCAGGCAGAAGACTGGCTCCAGGCCTGATGTCACAATCGATAGCTAACAGCGATGGAGCCAAACTCTCTGCCCCTGATCTGCTCCTTGAATCTTCGGCTGCTGTAGGTTTGCACATACGTAAACTGCAAATCCCTGTAACGTATGCCAAAGCCAACAGACAGGCCACCGACTAAAGGCTTGCGGGTGACGCCGGTATCAAAGTTGCTGAACACCGGGCCGTCAAGGGTGATGTCATGAGCCACGGCAGACCCACGAAGGCCGATCAAACCAAAGAGAGACCATCGACCACTTTCTCGACGGTCTGTCTTGAAAGGTTCATGTGAATAAGCTGTTGGGGACAAGCGGGGATCGGAGAAATCCACCGGCAGATTCCAGCCAAAACGTGTGAGCGCACCCAGATAGAGATCGGTTCGGAAGGTACCGAGCCCGAATCCCCATTCACTAAAACCGTCGACCGCAAATTCGCCCCATTCGGACTCGAGAAAAGTCAAACGCCGCTTCTGGCTGAAGAACAGGTTCAGCGTCGGTTCGTTCGGGATCTGGCTGTCCCATCCCTTAAACTTGTCCACACCCTTCAGGTCGTGGACGAAGTCCTGCACCTCCTTGGCATGGGCATTCGGCCCCACCGTTCCGATGCTGAGCTCGGATGAATTGAGTGCATGGGCGTCCTTGGCGTGCAGGGAAAAGCCGAGCCCCAACCAGCCGGCATAAGGGCTCTCACCCGGAGGCGATTTCCGTGCATCCGGGTCTTGCGGGGTAAACATCAGTTGGGTGATTGAGGTCCCGTAGTTGTACTCGATGGTTGCCAGGTCCCGAAATCCCGAGACATACTTGAACTGTTTTAGACTCTTAACGTCGCCCGTCAACCTTCGCAGGCCGCGCTGCACTGCACCGAACTGCTCCGGATCGCGGGAGCCCGAAATCCAGGCGATGCGCGCGCCATTGGTGTAGTTCTCGTCGGTGCCGGCGAACAGGTCGTTGTCCAGGTAGAAACTCAAGTGCGCATCACCGCGGTCGGGCAACAGGCCGAGCCCACCCATAGCCCCTGCGTCGGTCGTAGTCAATACCACCATCGTGCTTAACGCGAAATACATTAACCGCTTCATCGGTATAGAAGTCTCCTATGCGCCGGTTGACCGGCGGGTGCGAAGCATACACAGCGAGTTGGGCCGTGAGGATTGAGCTATGCTAAAGTGCGTCATCAACGGTGACAAGAAGGCAGCACTTGAGACTCACTCCACACGAGACCCAGAAGGAGGGCTTCCGAGTCTTCACCGGGGGAACCCTTGAACGATTGCCTCGTCGCACCACGTCGACCACCGGGAAAAGCTGTGGATGTGGCGAGAGCCATGCGCTATTGATGCCGGTCCCGACAGTGGTCAGCTATGCTCGCTATTGCGATGGTGGGCGTTAACAGGCAATCTAATTAAGGCAAGTTCACAGCGACTTTAAGTTATAAGGTTCACAGATGGCAACGTATCGATTGGCAACAGCTCGGCGCCGGTTAACAGGTGTGTTGGCAGGTGTGTTTATGCTTTTCATGCCCATGATCGGCCATGGGCAGGCGGATCCTGCAGCTGTCGTAACCACCGCTGCTGAGACCGCAGCGGATACCGACACCCTTGCAACGCTGGTCTCTTTCGTCAAACTAAGAAATGAATTGTTACAGGATATCAAGGCTCTCAACAAGCAGATCGATTCAGAACAGTCTGAGGCCGAAAAGGTTAAGCTGAAGCAGGAACTCGAGAAGCTCGAATCAGATCTGCGTGCCACCAAGCGAAACCTGGAGAATATCGCCGCCGGTGTTGATATTTCCCGTCTACGTGCGGAGAAAGAGGAAGAATTCAATTTCCAGAAGGAGATCTTTGCCCTGCTGAAGCCGGCGCTCGACGAGATGAGAGAGATGACCTCGCATGTGCGACAGAAGTCGGACCTGAGGGAGAAGATTGTCTACTACGAAGAGCGCCTGCCGGTGATCGAGCAGGCACTTGCCAATATAAATCGTTTACAGGAACAAAGTAAGGACAAGTCACTCAAAAAGTCGCTGAAAGCCACCGCAGGGATCTGGCGAAAACAGCAGGCATTTATGCAGAGTGAGTTGCAGGCGGCACGCCTAGAGCTCGAAAAACTTGAGGCCGCGGAGACGTCCATCGCCGAGGCCTCGCACAGCTATCTCAAATCCTTCTTTCAGAAGCGGGGACTCTATCTTACCGAGGCGCTGTTGCTGGTATTGGCCATCTTACTGCTCTCGCGCTTGAGCTATGCAGCCATGCAACGTTATATACCTGGATTTCGGAAAAAGCACCGCAGCTTCCGTGTCCGTCTGGTCGAGTTAGCTCACCGCATACTCACCGTTATCATGGTCATCTTCGGACCGATGATCGTCTTCTACCTGGTGGAGGACTGGGTGCTCTTCAGCCTTGGTATTCTGCTTTTGCTTGGCATGGCCCTGACCCTCAGACAGGCACTGCCGCTCTACTGGCATCAGGTCCAGTTGTTTCTCAACATCGGATCGGTGCGAGAGGGTGAGCGTGTCCTGATGGAGGGGTTGCCCTGGCTGGTGGAACGGATCAATATTTACTGCACCTTTTCCAATCCGATGGCCGATATCAGCCAGCGACTACCCATCGCCGACCTGATCGACCTCAAGTCAAGACCTGCCAAGCGGGATGAACCCTGGTTTCCCTGCAAAAAAGGAGACTGGGTGATACTAAGTGATGGCGTACGCGGCAAGGTGATCGGCATCTCCCACGAGCTGGTGCAGCTGGTGGAGCGGGGAGGTGCCCAGCTGACCTACCAGACCAGCGATTTTCTCGCCAAGTCGCCGCGTAACCTGGTCACCAATTTTCGCATCAAGGAAACTTTGGGAATCAGTTATTCGCTGCAGAAGGAGAGTACCACCAGCATACTGGAAACCCTGCATCGCTACATTCAACAGCGTGCCGAGCAGGAAGGCTATGGCGAACAGCTGCTCAACCTGCGGGTGGAGTTCGCACAGGCCGGCAACTCGTCGCTGGACCTGGCGGTAATCGCCGACTTCAAGGGGGAGCTGGGCGATCTCTACAACAGGCTGCGACGGGCCATCCAACGCTGGGGAGTGGATGCCTGCACTGAATACGGCTGGGAGATACCCTTCCCGCAAATGACGCTGCATGGGGCAGTGGCCAGAGCCGAGTTACCGGGCGCTTGAGGTGAGTGATTCGCCCTGGAATGCTGCCATAACAGCAGAGATCAGATACGACTGCGATGCCCTGGCGGTAAAGGGGGGCAAGGGAGGATTGCGTTCGTGAGACATTTGATTTCACCGATCCTTTCAACTACCTGAATGTGGATAACGATGTCTGGCGCTTCTCGCCACCATACTGGTCGAATCGCTGAGGCGATGTCATCCGGTGATCGTTCTACCAACCAGACGTGCCTGGATCACCCTTGACCGGGCCGACGATCTCCCCGGTAATCCAGCCCCCGTAAAAGCCGCCCGCCTGCGAACGCACCCGCTCGCCATCGACATAACATGCAAGCCGGCCGGGATAAAATGCCAGATAACTTTTGATCGCTGTGAATTCAGCAAAGGGTTCAGGGTAGGACCAGGCAGCATTCTTTACACAAAGCTTCCCCACAATGGCGCTGAAATATGTCGCGTGACCCTTCCATTCACAAAAGCTGGTCACAGTGTCGGGTTGCAGGAAGTCGAATCGAACCGATTCGGGCGGCAGATAAAAAGTCGGTGGACTGGCGGTCTCCAGCACCCGCTTGGCTGCACGGGTCTCGCCAATGAGCACGTCATTCAGCCTGACCTGTATCAGACGCGTGTCATCCACGATCACCGGCGGGCGTGGGTAATCCCAAACCGACTCCTGCCCCGGGCCGGGCTCTACCGCCCCGGCGGGCCGAGTCTGCCCCCGTAAGCCCCAGGCGCCACGAGCACGCTTTATATCATCTCTATCCACAGATTCAGGTTATATAACCTTCTATCAAAATGGTTATCGGCCGCGGTAACCGGCCGTCACAAAATCAGCGGTTTAACCGGCACCGCCATCCAGGACGTGTCACTTTTCCAGTCGAATGCCGGGTTGTCGACGAACAGCTCGACTTCGTTGCCGTCGGGGTCACGCAGGTAAAGACTCTGGCTTATCGTGTGATCGGACAGGCCTTCGATCGCGTAACCCTGTTCACGTATACGGTCCCTGGCCTGTTTCAGGTCGTCCAGGCTTTCACCGATTTTCCAGCCAACGTGATACAGACCAATACGTTTTCCCGCCAACGGGCCCGTTGCTTCGCCAACCTCTATCAGCAGCAGCTCGTGATGCGTGCGGCCTCCTGTCAGCAGGGCAGCGCGGTCACGGAATATTTTCCCACTGACTCCGAGACCCACTGCTTCATGGTAAAACTTTAACGAGGCTTCCAGGTTTCGTACGTAATACACCACGTGGCCCAGTTCGGTCATCGCACGCTACTCCCGCCTTGATTTGCTTTCGACCACAGTCCGTAGCGATAATACGCCACCTGCGTCTTATTTCGATTCAGGCTTCCCCATCCGGTTGCCCGTTCCGCACGAATTTCTATATCCCAGACTACGCCATTGGTACTGACAGCGCGTCCACCCGCGGTTTCGATGACCTGCAGGACGCCGAGAAACGGGTTCACGCGCCGTATGGCGTAACCGCGCACGGTGCCCGTCCCGGACGGCTTGTTGTCGTTAGCTGACATCCGCGAGTTTTTCGCGCAGCATGGTGATGAGCTGTTCGGCGTTATCCTGCATCTCCGGGGGTATCACCTCGAACAGGTATTCGAGTTCATCAAGCGCCGTTTCTATTTCTCTCCTGGTGTTGAGTTCGTGCATTTGCATCGATACCTGTTGCATGTATGCATAGGGGTCAATACCACTCATAACCGTTTACCTCTCGCGCTATGTGCCGCACATCTTATAACACTGAGCAAACATCGACATACTTCGACGGTTGCAAAGTACGCGTGCATCTTCCATCGGCCTCACCTGGCGCATTGCCAGAGACCAGAACTCTGGATCTATACGATCAAGCGAAACTTGCCTTTGGCGCATGACCGAACGGTTAAACAGATCGCTGCGCTTATCGTAAGCCGGCGGTAAGGATCTGGTTTCCACTTTAATTTTCGCGTTCTAGTTAATGGACCCGGTATTCGGGTTATCCGCCATATCGTCGTATATCTTTTTCAAACCGCGCATGTCATCGGAACCGTGTACCGGAATATCCAGATACTCCCGCTTGTTTTCTTCGGATTCGAAGTAAATCTTCAGGGTATTATCGCCTTTACCTTCGATAACATAAGGCGCGTTTTCCAGGTCCGTAACGTCGTTTGTCGAGATAGGGTCTATTGTTGAAGTGATCATGGCCATTCTCCTTTTTGATGATAGAATCAGTAATCGGTGCTCGACAGGGGCGAGCGCAGGGTCTGTGGTTTGGTCAGCAGTAACTGTATGGTGCCGATGGCTTGTTGCCGAAAACCGCCTTCGCAGTAGCACAGGTAGTACTCCCACATGCGAATGAAGCCTTCCGGGTAGTCAAGCTGTCTGACTTTTTCGATGTTGGCAAAGAAACGTTCACGCCATTTGTTCAAGGTGGTCGCGTAATGCGGGCCGATATCCTCCAGGTGAAAGATTCGCATGTCGGTTTTTCGTGCTATGGCATCCCCAAGCGCGACCACCGAAGGCAGGCAACCGCCCGGGAAAATATATCGCTGGATGAAGTCAATGGATTTTTTCGCAACGGGGTAGCGTTGATCCGAAATGGTGATGGACTGCAACAGCATCATGCCGTCCGGTTTGAGCAGGTCACTGCATTTTTTGAAATAGGTGTCATAGTAACGGTGACCGATGGCTTCAACCATTTCGATTGACACCAGCTTGTCATAGCTGCCGTTCAGCTCCCGGTAGTCGTCGAACAGCAGGGTAATGCGGTCTTCCAGCCCGGCATCCCGCACGCGCTGCCGGGCATAGTCATACTGCTGTTTTGATATAGTGGTCGTGGTGATGCGGCAGCCGTAGTGTTTTGCCGCGTACAGGGCGAAGCCACCCCAGCCGGTTCCGATTTCCAGCAGGTGATCAGTCGGCTTGAGCTGCAGTTTCCGGCAAATTCGTTCCAGTTTAGCTTCAGACGCTTCCTGCAGCGTGGTCTGCGGACTATGAAATATTCCGCAGGAATACATCATGGTGTTGTCGAGAAACAGTTCGAACAGATCATTACCGAGATCGTAATGTGCCTCGATATTGCGGCGGCTGCCTTTCTGAGTATTCCGGCGCAAGTACCGCATCAGAAAATGCAGTGGTTTGACAAGCCATTTCTTCTCCGAGTCAATATTTTCGATGTATTTGCTGTTACACAGGAACAGTTCGACCATCAATGTCAGGTCATCACACTCCCAGTGGCCGTTTATGTAGGCTTCGCCGGCCCCGATCTCGCCGTACAGCAGGACCCTGGTATAGAAATCTGCATCTGTAACAGTAACGGTGACCGTTTTCGGAAAAGCGTCATCCTGTCGACCGAATATATACTGCTCGTCTTTATCATTGACTATGAGTTCGCCATGACGCAGGTTGTCCAGGCGGGTCAACAGGACCCGTTTTGCATAGTCAGTTATAAACCCGGTTTGTCGGGTTTGTGAGACGAGTCTGTCGATACACAACGCAGCGGGTTTCATGGTCTGCTCACCGGGTTCGGTGCCTCCTGCTGGTCAGAGTGTGGAATAAACGGAATTTTCTTAAGCCATAAACGCAGGGCCTGGTAATAGATGGCCGAGATAATTTTTACTGTTATCAGCGGGTACCGGACCAATGCACCGGCCAGGTTGATGCCATTGACGGGCCGCTTCCGCAGCGATAGCGTGGCGTCAAATAATATCTCTCTCTGTCGGTAGTTTTTCATGTGTACAACGAGAACCTCACCTGGTGAGGTGAATCGCCAGTCATAATCGATATTCATGTCCATAAATGGCGAGACATGAAAACGTTTATCAAGCAGGAAACGTTTCCTGCTTTTGCTGCCCAGGTTGCGTGATTCGGGCAGGATGTAACAGTACTGCTCGCCCCAGGGCGTGTTATTGACTTCAGCGACAATAACTTCGATCTTGTCATCGGCTTCGTCAAAACAATAGTAGAAGCTGACCGGATTAAAACCATAACCGAAATAGCGCAGATTGGTGAGCAGTCGAATCGGCCCCTTGAGCCTGATACCGGATTCCTGCTCGACAAAACGACGTACCGCGCTAGCCAGGTCAACAGCCTTGTCGCCCAGATGGTCTTCGCGCCTGAAACGTGCCAGCGCAGCACGGTTAACAGACCAGAGCCAGCGTTGCTTGAACAGCGTCGGCAATTCTTCCAGGTCCAGGTACAGCATGAACAGTCCATACCGAAAGCCATGTGGCGCTGGTTTGTAGCGCTGATGTTTAACCTGCCCGACGTAGAGACGACTGTGCATCGCTGTATTCCTTGAAATCCTGCAGGGCATTCAGCGCACTGACCACCCCGTCTTCGTGAAAACCGAAACGCCAGTAGGCGCCGCAGTACCAGGTTCGGTGCTTGCCGTTGATTTCACGGTGCCGTCGCTGTGCGTCGACACCGGGGGCGGTGAAAAGCGGGTGCTGGTATTGCATGCGGCGAATGATCTTCTCCGGATTAATATTGTTCGTGTCGTTAAGGGTCACGCAAAAAGTCTCTGTCGACTGTAAACCCTGCAGCATATTCATGTTGTAGGTGACAGAGACACGGCCATCACTGTCGCGTCTGCGCAGGTAATTCCATGCCGCCCAGGCGCGCCGGGTTTTCGGCAACAACGACGTGTCGGTATGCAAGACGACATCGTTCGTCTGATAGGGAATGGCTCCAAGAACAGCCCGCTCCAGATCGGTGGGATCGGATAGCATACCCAGGGCCTGGTCACTGTGGGTGGCTATGAACAGCTGATCGAAGCGTTCTGTCCCGCCGGAAGCGGTTTTAACTTCAACATGCGTGGGCAGTCGTTTTACCAAAGCAATAGCCTGGTTGAGACGGATCCGATCTTTGAACGGCGCCGTCAAACGCTTTACATATTGGCGTGATCCACCCTTGATGACACGCCACTGTGGCTGGTTTTTGACATTCAGCAGGCCGTGATTTTCAAAAAATCGAACAAAGTGACAGGCCGGGAATGACAGCATTTGTTGCGGATCAGTCGACCAGATAGCCGCGCCCATCGGGATGATGTAGTTATCGATAAACAGCCGGCCATAGCGATGTTCTTCAAGATATCGGCCCAGGGTAAGCGTTTCGTCGTTGAAATCGATTAATTCACGCGATTCGCGATTGAATCTGAGTATATCGCGGATCATGCCATAAAAACGTGGCCTGAGAATATTTCGCCGCTGGCTGAACAACTGGTTCAGGGATGAACCGTTGTATTCAATCCCACTCGTTTCACACCGGCTGCTTAACCCCATGTTGGTGGGTCGGGATTCAACGCCCAGCTCGTCGAGCAATGCGATGAAATTCGGGTAGGTCCAGTCATTGAAAACTATAAATCCGGTATCAATGGCATGGTGCCTGCCCTGATGGACAATGTCGTGTGTATGGGTATGCCCGCCAACGTGGGAACCGGCCTCATAGACGGTAATGTCGTGGTCCTTGCACAAATGCCAGGCCGCCACATTGCCTGCGATTCCGGTCCCGACTACCGCTATCTTCATGGTTATTGCTCTCCGCCTTGATCATGGCGTTGTGGTACCGGGCGGATTTTCGTGGTGTCGTAGCCCTGTTTGCCAATAAGGTCAATGATCATGTCGTAATCGGTGTCTGGTATCACCGGTGTGCGCGCCATGACCCAGACATAGTCACGCTTGTTACGCCCAACGACGGTCTGTGTATAGTCTTCGTTGAGGTAGATCACCTGATAATCCGCCTTGAAGGGCCAGATAAACTGCATGCCCCAGATGGCATTGGACGGGTCGTCTTTAACGAAGCCGGTGGGTCTGTACGTTTTAACCGGACCATCAAACGAACCCTTGTTGAACCTGAAAGTCGTTGCGACCTTGTTGCGATCGACCAGCTCATAGGATTCTATAGCGTTATACGCTTTGCGTTCGATGAAAGTCGGGATATTGGCAATCACAAACCAGTCACCCATGAAACGTTCAAGGTCGACTCGCGGCACGGTACGCAGCGGAGCTGAGGTACTGCAAGCAGAAAGTGCCATGGCGGAAATAATAAAGCTTAGTTGTATGAGTGTTTTCATCGCGCTCTCATTCGATGACATAGCGCAGCAGGCGGCCTTTACTGGTCGTCGATTTCAACCCCAGCCACTGGTCGTTGCCGGAATACCAGAGTTCGATGTCGAGCTCATTGGCAGTCAGCCTGTAACGCTTAGCCGGTACACTTGTATCGCTAATCAGGACCAATTGTTCACCCAGGTCTTCGACGTCGACTTCGAGGTATTCACCGGTTTGTGAATTCAGCAGCTGAGTATGTTGAAGAAAGGACTTGTCCCAGTAGGCAAAGGTGCTGATGCAAGGTGGCAGTGTGATGTCACCGTCATTTGTGGAGACCTGGAAACCTTCGTCTCTAGTGGCGCCTTCCACCCGGAACAACTTGCCATTCTGGTCGGTCGTCGATGAGATACTTTTCAGGCAGCGGTTGCTCCATTGTTCAACATTCTGATGTCGGTAATTAAACAGGGGTATTTTCAGAAATTTCACGTCGAAACGCGCGTGGGTGGCTATTTCTTCATAACCTTCCGCCCGTCTGATACTGAAGTCGTGGTGACCAATCGGGGTGTCATCCAGGTAAACCGTGAAGTTCCATTTCTGTTCAGCAGATGCGTTTGCAGTCACTGGCAACAGGGCGGCAAAAGAGCACATCAGGCCTGCCACCAGGGATGTTCTTGCATAACAGGATCGATGGTTCATCCCTGCGTCACCGTCTTGTGAATTTCTCTGGGGATCCCGGGCAAAAAGGCGTTAGTGCGGTCGATGTATTCACGGTAACCGGGCCGCCGCTCGACAATATCTTTTTCCAGTAGTACCACCCCGGAAACGCGTAGCAGCAGGAAGGTCATGAGCAATGGTGATACGATCGCCCACCAGCCTCCGGCTGCCAGTGCGAACAGATAAAACCCCCACCAGACGCAGCACTCTCCAAAGTAATTGGGGTGTCTCGTGTAGCGCCACAGGCCGGTGTCCATGACGCGGCCCTGAGCGTCGGGTCGGGCCTTGAACGCTGCCAGCTGTGCATCAGCGATGCTTTCAAACAGGGTGCCGAACAGCACCAGCACGACGGCTGACGCGTCGAGCAGATTCAGGGGACGGCTGCCGGTGATGGCGCCCAGCAGGGGTAAGGCGATGATCCAGGCCAATAAGCCCTGCAGCAGAAATACGATAAACAGGCTCTTGACGGCGAAATTGGGTGAATATTTGCGCCGCATCGCCAGGTAGCGGGCGTCCTCGCCTTCGCCCCAGTTGCGCCAGGTGATGTATGCCGATAATCGCAGCGCCCAGAACGCCACCAGTGCGAAAACAATAATGCTGCGCGGCGTTGTGTATTGGAGAGCGAAGAACCAGGTCGCGCACAAGGTAAGAAAGATAAGAGACCAGAGGCTGTCGACAATGCTCGCGTCGCCCTTAAAAAGACTCACGATCCATGTGAGTGAGGGGAGGAGAAGGGCTGCAAACAGCCCGTAGAGAAACAGGGTCAGATCAAACACGGGCATGGCATCCTGAGGCAGCCGGTCCCGCTGTTCGATACTTATTATTACCGTCCAGGCGGTTTGCAAGAGCCATAAGGACGGGCATGAACAGGGCCCAGCCCAGCGCCAGCGCTGTCATGGCGGTGGTGAAATCCGGTATCTCTACACCACCAAGCTTGTAACCGGCAAAATAGGCGGCAGGGCCGGCTGCCGCGCCGAGCGCGGCCGCCAGCGCCGGGCGTTGCTTCAACCATTTCAGCGACACATTGAGAGTGGTCGCGAACAGCATCCACATGGCGACGATCCAGTGCGGTGCGGTGTTGTCAATCAGCGTGCCGGAGGGGTACTGCAACCAGCCTGCGTAGACCAGCAGGCTGTCCCACACTGCACCAATCATGCCGGCGTACAGTATCAGCAACAGTTCATTGCGGGGGCCCTTTGCATGACTGATGTGCCAGGTCACGATAAACAGGGCAGTCAATGTGCCCAGCCATGGGACATGATTGGCCCCGGCCAGCACGCAGCATAACCAGCCGATTTGAAACACTACGGCATTTATAATGATGGCTCTCATGGCCGCACCTTTTTCTCGAACAGATAATGACTCACCCACCATTGTTGTCCCTTGTCATAGCCAAACAGTTCCGCACAGGCCATGAAGAACATGCGCCAGCGCATCCACCACTGCTGGGCCGACGCTGAACCGTAGGTTTCTTCCAGTACGGGCCAAAGCACCGGTTTGTTGTCATCCATGTTTGCAAGCCATGCATTAGCCGTTTTTTCATAATGACTGCCGTCCCAGCGCCACTGTCGCAGGCATGTCAGGTCTTGCTGGAAGTGCAGCGGCAAGTCGTCACTGGGCATCATGCCACCACTGAAAAAATGCCGGCTCATCCAGTCCGTCTCATCCTTATGCTCGAATGCATAGGGCGTATCACGGTGACAGAAGATGTGCATGAAAAAGCGACCATCGGGTCTGAGCCAACTATCGATACGGTTAAACAAGGCATGGTGATTGCGCATGTGTTCAAACATCTCGACCGAAACGATGCGGTCATAGGTATCCCGGCTGACGAAATCGTTCATATCGCAGGTCTGGACGACAACATTGTTGAGCCGAAGTTGCTGAGTTCGCTGCGTGATGTGCTCGCGTTGCGAAGCTGAATTGGAAATCGCAGTGATCTGACTGTTTGGATAGTGCCTGGCCATCCAGATGGTCAGTGACCCCCAACCGCAACCCAGCTCCAGGATCTTCATGCCGCCGCGTAACCCGGCATGCTCGCAGGTGATCCGTAAGGCTTCGGTCTCGGCGGTGTCGAGATCGTGGGTGTCATCGCTCCAGTGACAGCAGCTGTATTTATTTTGCGAGCCGAGCACCTTGAGGAAAAATTCAGTCGGTACTTCGTAGTGCTGCTGGTTGGCCTTGAAAGGCAGAGGAGCGATCGCGCTTTCGTTCATGCCGCGGATGAAATGGGCTTTTTGATCAGCCAGCGTCTCACAGTCATGCGTATGTAAGCCGGCAAGCCGTTTTTTGAGGAGTCGCTTGATTCCGTGGCGAATCACCGCGTCTGGAACCAGCCCTTGCTCCGACCAGTCAATCGCTTTTGCTGCAGCCTGTTGCATTTACCCGTCCTTAAATAATTACGGTCATATGTCGATGTACAAAACTTATACATTAAAATCGTCTTTGTCAAGCGATTGCATCGAATTTAATAAGCTGCCCAGGTTCTTGGGGAAATCGGTAAAAATGGAGAAAAAACAATAGGAAAAGATTTACAATTGCCGAATAAGAATGCCATATGCTTCTGATAGACAAAATAAAAGTTGTACAATTAAAGGGAATCGTATAAATTTGTACAACATTTAGTCTCAACTGGACACATCAATGACCACGAGCAACGGTTTCTTCAAAAGCGCGGCATTTATCCTGCTGCTCAATGCTGCGAATAGCGCTTACTCCGCTTGCCCACCGGCCCTCGATTATTACAAGCGGCCACTGACCGGAGAGCAGCCGGTGCACCTGTGCGATGTCATGGGTGGAAAAGTTGTGCTGGTGGTAAACACAGCCAGTCAATGTGCCTACACACCACAGTATGACGGACTGGAAAAACTGTACGATCGCTATCGCGCACGGGGGCTGATTGTAGCCGGTTTCCCCTCCAATGATTTTGCCGGCCAGGAACCTGGTACCGAAAAGCAGATACAGGAATTCTGCCGTCTTACCTATGCGGTTCAGTTCCCCATGTTCGAAAAAGTTCGGGTCAAGGGTGTATCGGCCGATCCGTTTTACCAACAACTGGCCAGAGTCACGGGTGAACAACCTCGCTGGAACTTTCACAAATATCTTCTGGACCGGGACGGTCGTGTGGTGGCCAGTTTTCCCAGTCAGGTCACACCGGAAGACAAACGGCTTGTAGATAGAATCGAGGAGCTGTTGTGAGCGCAGTCTACCGGGTAGACTGCCGGTGGGGTTCACTGCATGCCTGGTATCTTATCTTACGCAGACGACTGACATTGATAGCCACATTGAGTGTGGCGGTCGTATGCATTTTCACATACCGGAGTGTATGACATGTCTCAACCAAACTACGGCGAACGGTT
>CBFDBP010000024.1:0-22294 GCA_965603065.1 uncultured Gammaproteobacteria bacterium | reverse complement strand
GAGGAGCGAAGCGACGAATCAATCCCGACCCGCGCGCTTAGTGACACGCCTTGACTGATAAGGTCGCTGGGGCTTTTTTTATGTGGCGGAGAGGGAGGCTTTGTTGAACGGGAGTTTCTCATTCACCAAGTTCTATGACGTAGAATAGATCAGCGCCACTGCGCAGCGCGCTTGATTCCCCGACCAGTTTCCATTTGCTGCCCAAAGCATAGCGAAGCCGCAGCGTCGAAACGGGTTCAAAAATTCCAACGCCGTAACTCACGAACAGTTTCGGTGACAGGTACTTCCCCACCAGCAGTGACGCCTGATTGGTCTCATTGTCCGGGTCAGACTCGATAGAGATTTCATCGATACCGAGCTTTTCTCCGTATTCCTCGGTCAGCGCGAGCCCCCCGCCCAGGCCCAGCATGATGGCCGCCTGATTCATGGAGTTCCTGTCCTGCGAGGAGGTGTCGCTTTCCAGCGGACGCCCCAGCACCAGCCAGGACAGCTGGTCAGACTGTGACATGCTCGGTTCTGAAAACAGCGAAAAGTCGGGTTTACGCATATTGCCGCGCGCTTTGACGCCGACCAGGATGCCGGGCGACGGCCGTCTCACGGCTTCAACATCAAGCCCGGGTTCGGTGATCGGGCCGCCGGCGAACAGCAGGCGCCCGGTGCGAATATCGAGATTCTGGCCATAGGCCCGGTATTTGCCATCCTTTATGGCAAGCTCACCACTCGCGGTTGTCGGTTTGCCGGGCTGATCTTTGCTGATAAGGTTGCCGGTGATTCGCCCCTTCAGTCCGAAGCCATCGAATTTGACCTGCTCGCCGAGGATGAAACGAACTCTTGATGACACCTGATAGTCTTTTACGGCAGCCGTTTCCTCGTCATCCGCGACGATGATCTGGTCCGCTGATACCGGGACCGAGGATTCCGGTGATTTTCTCGGTCTGATGCTGGCGCTTGGGATCCCGATTTGTCCTTCAATATCGAGGTGGCTTTCGCTCACCCTCAGTTTGAGATCCGGCGAAGTGCTGATTTTCGCCTCGCGTGTATCCATGACCTGAAAATCATTGCCCGTTATTCTGAAACGTGCGCTACGCGGTTTGGCGTGCAGTTGACTGTCACCCTTGATGGTTAATTGCCCATCCCCGGAGCGAGCCGCCAGATCCAAGGCAAGGTTGCCATCGGGCCGTCCCTCAAGTGTCATCTGGATCTCCTGCAGCGTAATCCCTGGCTGATCGAGCGTCAGGTGAGTGTCGCTGCTGCTGATTCGCCCCTGCAGCACCGGCGCCTGCAGGCTGCCACCGATGCGCATACTGCCCTGCAGTGAGCCCCGTGCATCGCTGATTTGGGGTATAAAGGCATCCAGAAAAGCGATGTCCGGTATCTCGATGCTGGCATGACCCCTGAGTGCGCGGCTGAGAAAATCCTGATCGGTACCGCTGACGCTCCCCTCCAGCAACAGTTTTGCATTATTGTCGAGCTGCAGGGACCCATCGAGCTGCGTCTTTTGCTCGTCGCCGCGCAGGTTCAATCTCGCGTTGCTGGCTTCAACGCGGACGTCTGGCCGGTCGCCCCCCGCCCCGGCAATAACCAGCGCCAGGCCGTGCGAGTCCAGGCGCAGGCGCGTCGTCGCCGGCTGGCCCTCTTGCTGTTTTATTTCACCGTCGAGTTCCAGGGTGCCTTGCGCCTCAACGCCGGCCGGAAGCAGGCTGGCAAAGTAGTCCAGCGGCAGCTCGCGCAGCTCGAGCTGGCCGTTGCCTGTCCCGGCTGTAAACTCTCCACTCAGGCACAGACGTGCTCCAGCGCTGTGCCAGCAGGACCGATCCGCGGCCAGCCTGTCCTGTCCGAGCTGGCCGCGGAACGACTTATCCAGTGCCCAGGGTGCAAAGTCGGTATGGCCGAGCTCTGCTTCATAAAGGTCAAAATGCCAGACACTCTGTTCCCAGTTGCCGTTCGCTTCCAATCGTCCATCGACAAGGCTGCTGTCAGCGCTCAGCTTCAAGCTATGTTTCGCGGGGATGCCTTGGGCCCGCAGATCCACGCTGTTTATCGTGATTCCCCGGATCAGGCCCGCGCCAAGTTTTAGTTCGAGACTCGACTTGGTCGCAGCGGTAATATCGACAGTGGCATCAAGTTTGAACTCGCTCAATCGATCATTGCCGTAACGGAGCTCAGAACCGCTGAGTGTGGCTCTGCCGACCGGGGCGGCGAGTGTACCGCTGATATGACCGCGGCCGGCGAGGCGTCCGGAAGCGGCGGGTAGCAGGGTATTGAGATTCGGGCTGTCAACGTTCCAGTCAAGATCCAGGCTCGTGCCGACCGAGCCGCTCAGCTGCAATGAACTCGGCCCAGACCTGAGAGCGAGTTTTTCGATCGACAGAGTATCTGTCTGGTAGGCGCCCTGTGTCTCCAGCCGGACCGGGAGGTCACGCAGTTGCCCGTTGACCCGAAGCCGGGGAACTTCTGCGACGAGTCCCGCTTGAGAGAATTCTGCGCGGCCCGCCAGCTGCACATCGAGTTTCCCGGGCCACTCTGAAAAAATAACACCCGGGTCCAGTGAATTTCCGTTAAGCTCGAAGCTGGCCTCGAGCCGGGGTTGCCAGGCTGTTTTGGCCGTAGCCTGCAGATGACCGCGCAGGGTATCGATGGCCAGCCCGGAAACCTGCAAGGCAGCCTGATTTCCTTTGCCCTGCAAAGACAGGTCCGCCTCGGTATAGCCGGCAGCGGCTAGTGTCATCCGGCTATCGATGAGGTAGTCGTCCAGCGATCCCCTGAGATGCAACTGGCCCGACGGGCTCTCCACTTGTGCCGCGCCGGTCAATGGCCAGCGTGCCCGGCTCCAGTCGGCGTGAAGGTCGAATCCTATGGTGTCGATTTCGAAATAGACAGGCCCCGAGATGCGCACCTCCATCTCGTTAGCATGACTGCTCAGTCGTAACGACTCGAGCTCGACGCTGGTGGTAGATAATGCCGCCGAGAGGTCTACGCGCACCTGCGGCAAGTCTTCGCTGTCGATATCCAGTGAACCGCTAAGGGCAAGGGCATCCAGCGGACCGTCAGCCTGGAACTCCGCCATCAGACTCATGGCTGGCAGATCGTTGTTGATCGCCTTGAGTGCCAGGCCGTCGATCCCGACTCTCGCTTCAAGGGAAGGTTTGTCCAGCAAGCCGGTGAGTATGAATTCGCCGCTGACGGGGTAGGTTTCATTGAACGTCTGGGCAATCAGCAGGCGTTTGAGGGTGCCGGAGAGTCTCGTCCGCGCCAGTATTTCCGCATAGTCCGGTGGGCTGAGGCGCCAGTCGAGTACAGCCTCCAGCGGGTAATCACCAGCCGTTTCGAGCCTGCTGCTACCCTGTATCTGAAAGCCTTCGGACTGAACGGATACATGGCCAATCTCCAGCGCCATATCGCGGTACGACAGGCTGGTCTCGCCCTGCTCGATGATGACTGCTTCGGTGCCGCTTGCTGTATAAACTGTGACGTTGCGTACCCTGAGCTGCTCAAGGATTACCGCGATTGGCAGTGCGATACGTTCCGGCATGGCCATCGGCTCAGCTGCCACCGGCGCTGCTTGTTCGCTGGGGCTGTAGCGGATGTCGTCCAGCATCAGGCGATCCACCTGAAGCTCGCCGGACAAAAGTCGTGACGGTGTCCATTCCAGCTCGGCAGAATCCAGGGCCAGCTTGAAATCATCGTTGTGAAACTTCAGGCCTGTCACTGCCAGTGGTCCGCTCAGGCGGCCTTCCACGTTCTCGATTGTGAGACCCGCAGGGAGCAGGGGTTGCAGACTCTGCCATAGCAGTTTCAGTCCACGCTGGGTCGTCGACACATAAACCAGCGTCATGGCCAGGCAGAAAACCGCAATGATCAGAATGCGGAACAGAATCCTCATTACAAGTCCGGTCCGATGCTGACGTGGATGCGCAGGTTGTCATCGCTGTTGTTGAACGGATGCGCAAAATCGAGCCGCAGCATGCCCACCGGCGTCCGCCAGCGCAGGCCGGCACCGGCAGCGAGTTCCAGGTTCGGGGGGAAATCGTCATCCGCATTTCCCGCGTCGATGAAAAGCGCAGCCCCCCACTTTTTCCAGATCAGGTAGTCCGCCTCGACGCTGCCGGTCAACAGGTACCTGCCGCCCGTGTTTTCACCGCTTTCGTCGGTCGGACCCAGGGTCTGATACTTGTAGCCGCGCACACTTCGGTCGCCACCGGCATAAAAGCGTTCGGTTGTCGGTAGTTCGGCGAAATCCTCGACCGCCATGCCACCGGCTTGCAGCCGGAACAGGGCACGGGCCCGTTCGGCGAGTGGATAGACCGCGCGGCCGGTTGTTTCAGCACGGATAAAGGTGGTGTCGGAGACCAGCAGGGCAGCAGCACCGCGCATATCCGCAGACCAGCTGTAGCCGCGGCGTGGAAACAGAACGTTGTCGGCCTTGAGGCGGGACAGGGTCACGCCCGGAATGAAGTAGTTGACGATTTGATCATCTTCACCGAGCGTGAAATCCTCGCGCTCGAACCTGATATACAGCTGGCGCTGGAATTTCCGCCATTTTTCGTTTCGGTTGATGCCCAGCGTCAGGCGTCGCGAATCGCCGTTATCGGCGACCTCTTCCCAGGTTGCGGTACTGCTGAATATCAGCCGGTCGGAGACCAGGTTGCCGATGGGTATTTTGTACTGGGCGCCAACGCTCTGTTTCACGCTGGACAGCAGTGAATCCGCCAGGATACTGTGCCCGCGGCGGTTGATGCGGCGCCGCTCGGCCGCCAGCGTCAGGCGTGGCCCGGTATCCGTGCCGAAGCCAAGACCCGTACCGAAGCGCCACTTTTTCCCGGGTTCTGTTTTGATCAGGATCGGGATATGGAAATCTTCAGCATCCTTACGCTGGATATCGACTTCCACACGCCTAAACATACCACTATCGTCGAGTGCCAGCTGGAGCTCCAGTAATTTGTCCGTATTGAACGGCATACCGCGCTCGATTTTGACTAACCTGTCGATGAACGACGGATCCAGAATCTGCTGGTCAACGCGAATGTCACCGAAATAATAACGGTGGCCGGTATCGAGAATCAGTTTTATTTCGGCCTTATGTTGACGGGGATTAACGCGAATTTCACTGTGGGTAAAACTGGCGTCCAGGTAGCCGGCCGCGAGCGCAGCCTTGATCAGTGCCGCCTTGGTTTCCTCGTAGTGACCATGCTGCAATCGCTGGCCGGTAGCAAGCTGTGTCGATTCAAGTACCTTGCGCAGATCGGCATTATCCTGTCCGTCACCCTGGATACCCAGTTCAACATCTTCAACAAGTGTCGGCTCGTCCGGATCGATCTGGTAGCTGGCAAGCCAGCGATTGTCTGCTCTTTCGAGGCTTGACTTTATGATGGGTGAGTAATAGCCAAAAGGCTGCAGGGCCTTACGGATCTCAGCCGGTGCTGCACGGTGCAGGCTGCGTACCGACGCCTCTGTTACCTCTGTCTCCGGTTCGCCAACTGAAGGCAGGGGAATCAGTGTGGTTTGCGTGACAAGTTGCGCAATGCCCAGCTGAGCGGTGACGTTGTCAAGCAGTTCGTCCTCGATGCCGGTAATCTTGACATCAATGCTTTCCGCAGCGTGAGCAAGCGCCGCGCAGGCGAAGCAGGCGATTACAAAAAGCGGCTTTACGAGGCGCATACTAGTGCTCTGTCCATATGATAACTACGGGTTCAGTTAGCTTGTCAACGTTCACGGCAAGGCGCGCCTCGCAGGCAATGGCTATTCCCTTGCCAAGTGGCGGAACGCAGTCCGTGGGCGTTGACAAGCTAACCCTAAGGGCGTCCCTGTGGTGTCCCGCAGCTGCGTTCCAGTACTCGACAAGGGAATAACCATTGCCTTCGCACTGCGCCTTGCTGCGAAACATCACAGGGACGCTGAACCCGTAGTTATCATATGGACAGAGCACTAGTGTGGCAGTTTGCTTCATCCGACCCGCAAGCCATGATGTAGAGCAATGCTCCAGGCTCGTGTGCCCACGTGAAGTTGTCGAGTGCAATATCAGGAGATCTCCGAATAAGCTCTACATTTTGTCACAATCGTTCGCATCGACCAATGCAGTGTAAATAAGCTGTATGGCACAAGCAGAAATCTTACCGCCTGGAAAGAGCGTTTTTCAGGTGAAATGGATTAAATTATCGTGTGGAAGACGTCAAGGAAGTTGGTTTAAAACGTGGCAATAGAGTAAATCAGGGGGCGACGGTTTGCGCAGGGTTAGTGATGGTTCGCCAGCTATGGTAATAATATCTATGGGAAACCGTAGCAAATATTTGTCACTTGTTTTTAATCAAACCCCGAACGGGGCTGTGCCGTCCGGCTGTCATAGCGCCCGTGCTCGCTGCCATTTCCTTAGCTATAAGTGATAAGCTCATCCGATGAAATATTTTTGGAATGGCCTCCAGTTCCGGATTTCCGCGCTCTTTATCGTCTTTTTCCTGCTTATTCTCAGCGCCATTTTCGGCGTCCTCTCGACCGTTGGAAAACCCCTGCTGGAAAAGCAGGCGCACGAACAGGTTATTCTGGCGGGGAGAAACATTGTCTCAGAACTGGGTCGTCGTATCGCGCTGGCTGAGTCGCTGGCGACAGCGCTGGCCAATCTGGGGGAACAACTTCTACCCGATGATGCGCTCAACAAAAAACTGACCGAGCATGTTTTGAACTATGAAGGGACGGAGAGCTTTATCGCCGGGGGCGGGCTGTGGCCGGCGCCCTACCAGTATGATCCGAAGATCGAACGCCGCAGTTTTTTCTGGGGGCGGAACAGCCAGGGGGTGCTGCAATATTACGATGATTACAATGACCCCAAAGGCCCCGGCTATCACCATGAGGAGTGGTATGTTCCGGTCAGGCACCTGGAGGAGGGTGAGGCGTTCTGGTCCAAGTCGTACATGGATCCCTATTCCTATCAACCGATGGTGACTGTCGCGGTGCCAATGTACCGGGGCGAGCGGTTTTATGGCGTATCAAGCGTCGATTTGAAGCTCGAGGGCCTGCAAGCTTTTCTCGAAGAGGTTTCCCGCTCTTTTGGTGGCTATGCTTTTGCGGTGGACCGCAACGGCAAATTCCTCTCCTTCCCCGACGAGAGTCTGACCAAATTATACGCTACCGACGATCAAGGCAGGCGCACCGAGGAGTTTATCGGTATTGGAGAACTGGCTTCGAAACAGCCAACGTTTGAGCCGCTTGCGGCGGCGGTACAAAACGTCATTGATCAGCTTGTTTTCACTGCTACAGAAGCCGGAATATACCGCGAAGACCTTGCCAGGACTATAGCAGAGGATAGCTACCAGATTGAACAACACGAAGCACAACTGATAACGGCTGTCCTTGCAGATATGCAGCAAGCCGCCGGACCGGCTGAACAGGTAATTCAGCAACTGCATCTCGATGACGACTTGCTGCTCGGCGAACCGGCTTTTGCAGCTGTGTTTGAGATGCCGCAGACCTACTGGAAGATCGTGACTGTAATGCCCTATAGCAGGGCGACAGATGCAGCGGATGTCATCTACAGGAATCTGGCTTCCTATACGGTGTTCGCCGTGCTGGGTTCCCTGGCCGCCGTTCTTTTTCTGGTGAGACGCATACTCATCAGACCTGTTACCGACATGTCGGGGCAACTCAAGCTGCTATCGGCAGCGACAGATTCGGAAGATAAGCTGCTGGCGATCTCGGACAAAAGTGAACTCGGTGAACTGGCGTACTGGTTTAACCGGCGCAGCCGGAAACTGTATGAGGTACAGAACAAACTCCGCGATGCCCATGAAAGACTGGAGAATCGCGTGATTGAACGTACCGAGGAACTGCGTCAGGAAATAGAAAAGCGCAAGGCGGATCAGGCTGTTAAAGATTTGCAGGTGGCGCGGGTCAACCAGCAGCATGCAGCTATTGTCACGCTTTCCTTGCATGACTCATTGTTCCAGGGGGACATTGGTCGGGCGGCAAAAATGATAAACAAGACCGCCGCGGAGGTCATCAATGTAGCGCGGGCAAGCATCTGGCTCATCGATGATGAACAGAATCACTTTGAGGCGGTGGATCTTTACGAGAGAGATGCCGATCGGCATGTGGCGGTGGAGCCGCTGAGAATTCAGGAACTCCCTGTCTATTATGAAGCCTTGCAGAGAGACCGATCTATTGCCGTCTCTGACATATTAGCGGACCACAGGACAAGCGAACTGAAAGACTATGCACAGGCGCATGGAGTTACATCCTTGCTGGATAGCCCGATACGTGTAGGAGGAAAGCTAAGAGGTATCGTTTGTTTTGAGCATACTGGCGAGAAGCGTGATTGGCAGGACGATGAGATTCGATTCTCGGGGGAAATCGCCGACCGCTTTCTGCAAGTGCTCACCAATGCGGAGCGTATAAAATCCAATGAACAGATTCGTCGCCTTGCGTTTTATGACCCTTTGACCGGACTGCCGAATCGCCGCCTGTTGCTGGAAGGTATCCAGCATGAGCTGGAAGTGGTCAGGCGTCAGCAGCTGTATGGAAGCCTGCTTTTCCTCGACCTGGATCATTTCAAGACCCTCAATGACTCACTCGGGCACCATATCGGAGATGAGTTGCTCGTCCAGTTGTCAGAGCGGCTGCGATCCGGGCTCAGAAAAGAAGACACAGCAGCGAGACTGGGTGGAGACGAGTTCGTTGTGCTGATAACGGGCGAATATCCCAGCAGGGATCGAGCCATACGACAGGCCTTGAATGTGGCGCAGAAGGTTCAGTTTGCAATCAGTGGCGGCTACCACCTGCACGGCCATGAACACACCATTACCTCCAGTATCGGCATAACCCTGTTTCCGGAAAAAGATGAGACGGCGGCGGATGTATTGAAACAGGCGGATACCGCGATGTATCGCGCCAAGGAAGAGGGCAGAAATACTATCGCGTTTTACCATCCGGCCATGCAGGAGGCGGCGGATAAAAGACTGTTGCTGGAAAAAGAACTCAGGGCCTCGATCGCGGAGAAAAAGTTTGAAATCTATTTTCAGCCACAGCTTGACTCTCATGGGCATTTAACGGGAGCTGAAGCGTTGGTGCGCTGGCTTCACCCGGGCAAGGGGGTGGTCCTCCCGGCGGACTTTATACCGATCGCCGAGGAAACCGGTCTGATTCTTGAACTCGGGGAATGGATACTGAAAGAGACCTGCGAGTGCATCAAGGGCTGTCCGATAAGTCACATTGCGGTCAACATCAGTCCCCGGCAGTTCCGTCAGGCGGATTTTGTTGAGGATGTTATACGGATACTGGAGGAGACGGGGACTGATCCCAAAGACCTGATGATCGAACTGACAGAGGGCATCGTTATCGAGAATATCGAGGACACGATTGACAAGATGAACGCTCTCAAACGGCTGGGTATACGCATTGCCATTGATGATTTCGGCACCGGCTATTCATCGCTGGCTTACCTGAAACAATTGCCCCTGGATCAGTTAAAGATCAACGACAAATTTGTGCGGGATATCGAGACAGAATCCAGCGATGCTGTCATTGTTGAAACGATCATTTCCATGGCCAGACACCTGGGTTTGAGTGTGGTCGCGGAAGGTGTGGAAACAGCCAATCAGTTCACTTTCCTCGAAGACAAGGGATGTCACCTGTTCCAGGGGTTCTATTTCAGCCGCCCCTTAAGCCGCAAAGACTTCAAAAACTATACCATGGTGGCGCAGACAACATGAAAAGGCAGCACGGGAACCTGCCGGCAGGGCATATCAAATGCCGGTGACGACCCGTGATATCCGGTTGAATTTTCCTTGAGATTCTTAACTTGTTGATTAAATTAGACTTGCTTTATTTCTCCCTGTTTCACCTTGTCGCACACGCTGAGCTTAACAAGTATTATTGAGCATATATCCGCCATTTCGGTTTCCGGGGCGGAATGTGGAACTTTTTCAATGTACATTGCCAAATTAGTTGTGACTCTATTGACCCTGTTTTCAGCCTTAGCGGCCGATGCCGGACAGGACGCCTTGCTGAATCGCTTGCAGGCGGATCATGAAGTGCTGATCGCTGCGCAACGCGACTACCAGCGGCAGCGAGAGCGGGGCACACTGGGGGCTATCGAGGCGGCCGATTACGCCGACTACCTGGCCAGGTTGCGTGAGCGCGTCAGCCAGGATTGCCTGATGCTGGCCCGGGCAGACGTGCGGCTGCTGGATGAGCCGCCGTGCCTGGCCAGCCTGTCGGGCGTCGCCAGGCCGGCGCCCATCGATCAGCGCAGCGAGCAGACCAGTACCGAGCGAACGGCGACGATGGACGCCGAACTCAACGCGGGCCTGGGTGAGTTCGACGAAATGTTGCTGCGTGAACAGGAACGGGTGAAGGCGGCTGCAGCGAAGTCTGGCGCTGGTGGTGGCAGCGCTGCCGGCAGTGGCCAGGGCGACGGGCAGGGTGAGGGTGATAGCGGCGCTGAAGGCGGCCAGACGGGTGCTGGCGGCGAAAGTGGCGACATGGCGGATACCGGTGGCCCGCCGGTGAGCCGCGGTGCGGGTGACCAGCCGCCGAGCGGTGCGGCGGGTGGCGGTGGGAGTCAACGCGGAGCCAGGGGGCAACCGGCGGATATACCCGATGGCAGCGACGACGATCTGGTTGCGCGCCAGATGCGTGAGGCGGCGGAGAAGGAGACAAATCCCGAGTTGAAGAAAAAGCTTTGGGAAGAGTATCGAAAATACAAGCAGGGGACCCGGTAAAGCGGGGTGATCTGTCATGGCGTTGCGGAATCTGCTGTTCTTTCCCCTGATGCTGACCCTGCTGGCAGGATGCAGTGGCATCGCTACTCACCAGAACGTCAACAACGATGAGCAGGTGCAGAAGTCCGAGACCGAGATTTCTGAAGACCAGTTACTCGATGTATGGATCGAGCTGTTTGACTCCGGCGCCCTGCCTGATGATAAAGAAGAGGCCAGCGGTCTGTCGAAGGAAATCCGCGAGGCCGAAGCCCGCTATATGCCGCTGCAGTTGCGCGACACCATGGAAAAAACCGGTTACTGGGGCGCGGTCCGGGTGGTGCCGCAGGGTACCGAGGGTGGCGAGGTGCTGGTGCGGGGTAGCATCGTGGTTTCGGATGGAGAAAACCTCGAACTTGCAATTACTGCACTGGATGCCTCGGGCCGTGAGTGGTTCAGCTCGACCTACGAGGCCGAGGTCAGCGTGGAGGCCTACCGGAGCGCCGGGCAACCCGGTCAGGAGGTGTTCCAGGCGCTCTACAATGCGATTGCCAACGACCTGGCTGCGCACCGGGGCACGCTGGCAGCCGAAGATATCCTTACCGTGCGCCGGGTCGCGGCACTGCGTTTCGCGGCTGAGCTGGCGCCCGATGCCTTTGCAGGCTATATCCAGCGCAGTGATGGCGATCGGTTTACGGTGACGCGTCTGCCGGCGCTGGATGATCCCATGTACCGGCGTGTGAACGCCATACGCGACAGGGATTTTCTGCTTATCGATACGCTGAACGGCCACTTCGACAATTTCTACCACGAGATGCAAGACCCCTATGAGCAGTGGCGCGAGACACGTGTCGAGGAGTTGGTGGCGATGCGCGAAATCCAGCGCCAGGCGAGAAACCGCAAATTGATGGGTGCGGCTGCGATTCTCGGCGCCATCGCCATCGAAGCGCTCGGTAGCAACAGTACCCGCGCCTCAACCGGTGGCCTGCGTAATGTGATGATCGTGGGTGGTGCTTATGCAATAAAGACAGGTTTTGACAAGGACTCGGAAACCACCATCCATCGCGAAGCCATCGCAGAGCTGGGTGAATCATTTTCTGCAGAGACACGGCCACTGGTGGTCGAAGTCGAGGGTGAAACCCACGAGCTGACCGGTTCTGCCGAGGTGCAATACAGCAAATGGCGCGCCCTGCTGAAAAGCATCTATGCATCAGAAACCGGTTTGACTGGGGCCGACAACTGAGAAGCAAGCATGGGATCTGGTGAGCAAGCTGGAACAGCTTCGGACACGTCCCGAGTGCAGCCACCGTTGCGTCCGCCGGGAGCCGCGATGGCTAGTGATGCATCCAGCGCTGCCGGTTACCGGTGGCTGTGGATCGCACTGGCCACTGTGATATTACTGGGTCTGGTGGTTATTTTCGTGCTCCCGCAATTGGTATCCAGATACGCGACGCCCACACTGCAGGAGCGCCCGTTCGCACAAGGTCAGATCCCGGCACGGCCGGTTGTTGTTGAGGATGCTGGCAGCGCACGGGCACAAGCCGAGCAAACCCTGCAACAGTTCCTGCAGCTGCAGGCAAAACTTGAGCTGGAGAATGCCGAGGTCTGGGGTGAACCGGCTTGGAGCGAGGCTGCGGTCAGGGTGGCGTCCGGCGATCGCCTGTTCGGGGAGCGGCGCTTTGCTGATGCGGCACAGGCCTATAGCGATGCTTTGCACAAGCTTGAGAATCTGGAAGATAAGCGCGGCCTGCTGCTTGATGCAGCCCTTGATCTGGGGCAGCGTGCATTGGGCAACGACGACGTTCAGTCTGCGCAGACTCAGTTCGAACGCGCGCTGGCCATCGAACCCGGTCACGAAATAGCGAGCCAGGGTTTGCGCCGGGCACAGGTGCGGGTTGAAGTCCTCGAGCAGATGGCGGCGGGTAAAAGTGCCGAGAGCAATGAGGATCTTGAAGCCGCCCAGGCAGCCTATCGACAAGCGACGCAGCTGGACGGTGAGTACCGGCCCGCCACGGTAAATCTGCAAAGGGTTTCCGAACAACTTACAGAACTTCATTTTCGTGCCGCCATGAGCCAGGTGCTTGCTGCGCTCGATAGCGGCCGTTTGAGCGATGCCGCCAAAGCGCTGGCGGAAGCGGTCAGACTGAAACCTGAAGACAGTGCCGTGGGTGATGCGCGTCAGCGGCTGGCAGCCGCACGTCAACAGGCACAGCTGTCCAGCTTGCGCCGCCGGGCGCTCAACGCCACTGAATCAGAGAACTGGCGGGCCGCTGCTGACCTGTACCAGAAGGCGCTGGCGGTGGATGCCAGCGCGGCATTTGCACGTAGCGGCCTGGTGCGGGTGAAGGACCGGCTGCAGCTGCACCAACAGCTTGACCACTACCTTGGCGATCCGGCCCGGATCTCTTCGCCCGAACCCCTGGCCAATGCCGAAAAACTGCTGCTGGCGGCCGGCGAAGCGCCTGCCGGTGAACCCCGGCTGGCGAAAAAAATACGCTTGCTGAAGCGCCATGTGGCAGAGGCGCGTGTGCCCTTGCCGGTCAGGCTTTTCTCGGATGGCGAGACCGAGGTGGTAATCTACCATGTCGGCCGATTTGGTCGTTTCCGCGATCACCAGCTGGACCTGCGTCCGGGGACGTATACCGCGGTAGGGTCACGACCGGGTTATCGTGACGTACGGCGGGTATTCATCGTTTCGCCCGGCAAGCCACCACCGCCGGTCGATATCCGTTGTGAGGAGCCGGTTTGAGTCGGGTCTTTTTTATTCAGGATGCCCGCGGTGAACATCGCGCCGGTGACACCGATATGCCGCTGACGGTTGGCGGCTCCGAGCGCAGCGATGTGCTGTTGCCGGATGTGCCGGGCGACAGTGTCATGGCCTATATTGCGCTCGCCGACGGGCACGCCTACCTTCAGCCCGCCGATCCCTCGTATCCGCTATTTCATAATCACCAACGGGTGACGGATTCGACCTGGTTGAAATCCGGTGACCAGGTGCAGATGGGTAAGGCTGTGCTGTACTGGAGTGTCAAGGGCGACCAGGTATTTATCAGCCTGGGGCAACGCTCTGCGCAGCTGCCACTGGCGCCGCCGGACGATCCACCTCCACTGTCAGAGCCGACGGCGGCGGATCTGCCTGCGCTGGCAGAAGCATCACCGTCCGGGCGTTCTCATCGCAAGCTGAAGCGCTTGTTTGCCGTGCTGTTCACCGTGCTGGTTCTGGTTGCCGCCTTTGTGCTGCTGGCGACCCCCATGGCCGTGCGCATCACGCCCGAGCCGGCAAGCCGCTCCATCAGTGGTTTCCCGCCGCCGCTATCTCTGGGTGGTCGACTGCTGGCACTGCCCGGGCATTACCGGCTGCAGGCCACGCTTGAGGGCTATCGGGTGCTGCAGAAACCGCTCGACGTCGTCATGGGCGGATTTCAGGAATTCAGTTTTCAGATGGAAGAACTGCCGGGGCTGGTGAGTATACAGCTTGATCCCGTTGTGCCTTTTCGTTTGTTCGTCGATGATAAGCCGCTGGCCGGCAGCGTCGGCGGTGTTGTGGAGATAGATCGCGGCGTGCACCGGCTGCGCGTCGAGACCGAACGTTATCTGCCGGAAGAGACCCGGCTCGATGTTGCCGGTCTGGGCAAGGCCCAGAATCTGGCGCTGATTTTGCGGCCCGCTTGGGCTGATGTGCATATCAGCAGCCAGCCGCCAGGCGCCCTGGTTAAGGTGGACGATGAGCCGTTGGGGAACACACCGCTGGATGTACAGATACTGCAGGGCTCGCACACCATCACCCTGTCAATGGCAGCTCACAAGGCCGTGACCCTGCAGCAGCGAATTACAGCGGGATCGGCGCTGCTGCTGGAAGATATCAGGCTGCCACCGGCAGATGGCCGGCTTGTGTTACAGAGCACTCCCCCCGGGGCCAGTATCAGTGTGGATGGGGAGTTCCACGGCACCACACCAGTGACCCTCGCGCTCTCCTCGGCTCAGGAGCATGATGTGCAACTGAGTAAGCCGGGCTACACAACAACGGCAGAAGGTGTGACGTTGAAGCCCGACGAGGAGCGGCAACTGACCGTTACCTTGCCGCCCCAATACGCGACGCTGTTTATCAGCGCACAACCGGCCGACGCCAGACTGATAGTGGACGGCAAGCCGGCCGGTGAGGCCACCCGTCGCCTGCGTCTGACTACCCGCTCCCATACCCTGGAGTTCCGCAAGCCGGGTTACGTGACGCAGCGGGTCACAGTAAACCCGCGTGCCGGTGTCAGCCAGAACCTGGACGTGAACCTCAAGACCGCCGCACAGGCAAAGGCGGATGCGACGCCGGACACACTGACAACCGCCGCCGGTCAGGTGATGCGGCTGGTGCATCCGACTGCTGCCTTTCGTATGGGGGCCTCACGCCGGGAGGCCGGACGCCGGGCCAACGAGAGTCGCCGTCTGGTTCAGCTGACACGCCCGTTCTATCTGAGTGAAAAAGAGGTGACCAACCGCCAGTTCCGCCTTTTTCGCGCCTCGCACAGTTCAGGTGCCGCAGAGGGTGCGGCACTTGATGGCGCTGACCAGCCTGTGGTCAAGGTGAGTTGGGATGATGCGGCACGTTACTGCAACTGGCTCAGCCAGAAGGATGGACTACCCGAGGCTTACCGGGAAAAAGGCGGGCATATGGTGGCGTTGAGGCCCGCAACCACCGGTTATCGCTTACCCGGCGAAGCCGAGTGGGTCTATGTTGCCCGGGTGCTGGGCCGCCAATCACCGGCACGCTATCCCTGGGCGGGCAGCTACCCGCCCACAGCAGCGGTGGGTAATTTCGCCGATGCGCGAATCAGTGACACCTTTGCGGACGTGGTTCCCGGTTATGACGACGGTTACCGTGGTAGCGCAGCGGTGGGCAGCTTTGCGGCCAGCCCGGCGGGATTCTACGATATGGGCGGCAACGTGGCAGAATGGAGCCATGATTTTTATGCCATCTACCCCGGCGAGGCAGAACGGCTGGTCAAAAACCCTACCGGACCCGCGTCCGGGGAGCACCACGTGGTGCGTGATTCCAGCTGGCGTCGCGGTAATATCACCGAGTTGCGTCTGAGCTACCGGGATTACAGCCGCGAGCCGCGTAGTGATCTCGGTTTCCGTATTGCACGTTATGCTGAATAGTCGATAGAGGAGAGCCATGCGACGCCAGTTACTGTTTGTCGCCATCCTGGTTGCGGCCGCCGGGGCTTACGCGCTCCCCCCGCCGGAGCAGGAAAAGGACAGCGGCGAAGCCGCAGCGGAAACTGAATCCGATAGCGGTGAACGCGCCGGCAAGAAGTCACCGGCACCGGCCACCACTTTTACGCCCACTGAATCAATCGATGCCGACAGCGCAGTGTCTTTCCCGGTTGATATTTAGTGACGAGGTAGCAATGACTATGAAAAAAGCCTTTCCCGCCGAGTTTGTCTACCAGGTATTTTCCCTGCTGATTGCATTCATTCTTGTGCACGCCCTGTACGTCACCCTCATACGGCCGCAGGCCGACGCCTTCATGCGACAGGAAGCGGCCAATATGCAGGCCGATCCCGCTTATGTGCAACAACGTTCATTTTTCGTCGTGATCAAGGATTACGAACAGGAAAGCTGCTTTGTACTGATGCTGTGGGCACTCTCCATCCTTGTCTACAAGGGACGTGCCGTCTACGGTCAGCAGAAGTTGCTGGAACTCGATCTGTTGAAGCTGCCGGAGAATCTGCCTATCGGCCCCGAGGACACCCGTGAGCTGGCGGGGCGGTTGCAGTCCTTGCCCGAGGCTGATAGAGAGTCGCTGTTACCCCGCGCCTTGTTGACCGCTATTGAGCGCTTCGGTGCGACACGCAACGTACAGGATGTCTCAACGGCGGCGCGTGATATCTGCGATTCCGAAGGCGAACGGCTGGAATCCGAGTTGTCGATCATTCGCTATATTGCCTGGGCGATACCCTCGGTTGGCTTCATTGGCACGGTGCGCGGTATCGGTAATGCGCTGGGACAGGCGCATCGCGCTGTAGAAGGCGATATTACCGGTGTCACGGCAAGCCTGGGTGTGGCCTTCAACTCCACTTTTATCGCCCTGGTTATCAGTATTGTGCTGATGTTCTTTGTCCATCAACTGCAGCTTATGCAGGAGCGCCTGGTGCTCGACAGTGAGCGCTATGTCGACCGCTGGATGGTGCGACGGATGAAGAGCTGATCTGTAGAACGCTGGCATGAAACGTCGTCCGGTCTCGGCATTCTCACTGTCCTTCCTCGATATCATGTTCTGCGGCTTCGGGGCGGTAGTGCTGCTGGTGCTTATTCTCAACCACGACACGGTGAGGGCGCGCACCGAGACCTTTTCGGATCTGCGTTCCGAGGTGGTTCGCCTGGAGCAGGAGGTCTTGCTCGGCGACGAACAACGGGTCACGGCGCGCAACAGCGTGCAGGCGAGCGACAAGGAGCTGGTGATAACCGAGGGGGAGGCCGAGCGGTTGATACGGGATATCCGTGAACTGGAAATCGAGATCGCCAGGATGGAGAAGCAGACGCTGGCGAACCGGCAACACGTCAACCGGCTCTCTGCCGATTTGAAGAACCTCGACGATGAGAAAAAACGCCTCGGTGCGGTGGCAGCTGACGAGCAGGATGAAGGCGACAAGGTTCGCCGTGTTGTCGGTGAAGGTGACCGCCAGTACCTCACCGGCTTGAAGGTCGGCGGCAAGCGGATTCTTATCCTGGTCGACAGTTCGGCCAGTATGCTGGATGAGACCATTATCAACGTGATCCGCCGACGCAATATGGCTGTATCGCACAGGCTCGGTGCGCCCAAGTGGAAGCGCACTCTGGCCACACTGGACTGGCTGGTCGGGAATCTTCCCGCCGATGCCCGTTTCCAGCTGTATGCCTTCAATACCCGTGCGCAGGCTACGCTGTCCGGCAGTGAGGGGAGATGGCTGAAATCCGCCAGCCGCGAGGAGACAGAGGGCGCTGTCAGTGCATTGCACAAAATGGTCCCCGCGGGTGGCACCAGTCTCTATCATGCGTTTGCAGTGGCAAAAGAACTCTCACCCAGACCGGATAATATCCTGCTCATCACCGACGGCCTGCCCACCCAGGGTCTCAACAAACCCAAAGGCACAACGGTTTCTTCGGATGAGCGCCTGTCCCACTTCGAAAAGGCGTCGCGCAGCCTGCCCAAGGGCGTTCCGGTCAATACGGTGCTCATGCCGATGGAGGGTGACGCCTGGGCCGCGGCAGCATACTGGCGGTTGGCCATCGATACGCAGGGATCCTTTCTGACACCGGCGAGAGACTGGCCATGAGCCGCAGGCGCCGCAGTATCGATATCTTCAATCTGTCTTTTCTGGATGTGGTGTCCTGTGGCTTCGGCGCTATTATCCTCCTGCTGGTCATCGTCAAGGTATCGGAACCGCACGTTATCGAAAAGCTGGCGGTCGATCTTACCGGCCTGGTGCACCGGCTGGAAAAGGAACTGCATGAAATCCGTGGTGAAACCACGGTGCTCAACCGCGAGCTGACCGACAAGCAGGAACAACTCTCGACAAGCCGGCAAAAGCTTGCGCGACTCAAGGGCGAGATGTCATCGCTACGCGGCCAGTACAGCACCACAAAAAACGACTACGACGCCCAGAGTATTATCGAGAGCCGGCTGGCCACTGCCAAACAGAGCCTGTCTGAAGAGATGCGACGATTGCTGGGTTCCGGTTACCGGCGCAGCGATGCCAGAATCGGCGGCATACCCGTGGACAGCGAGTACATTATATTCATTATCGATACCTCCGGTTCCATGAACCAGAATGCCTGGCCGCTGGTGCTCAGGAAGGTGACTGAAGTTCTGGAGATTTACCCGCAGGTCAAGGGTATACAGGTGATGAACGATATGGGCGACTACATGTTCACCCAGTACCGGGGGCGCTGGATCAAGGATACGCCGGCGCGACGCAAAGCCATTGTTAAACGGCTTGCCGGCTGGACACCGTTTTCCAATTCCAGTCCGGTGGAAGGCATAGAGGCGGCGATCCGCCGTTTTTATGCCAGTGGCAAGCGCATCAGTCTGTACATATTTGGTGATGATTTTGCACGCGGCTCGATACAGGCTGTGATCGAAACAGTGGACAAGTTGAACCGCAGCGACAAGTCCGGCAAACGGCGGGTCCGTATTCACGCCGTCGGTTTCCCGGTGATTTTTGCCCAGGGGGGGATTCCGATCAATACCGTGCGTTTCGCCGCCCTGATGCGCAAGCTGGCGGAGAATAACAATGGCAGTTTTGTCGGCCTGAACAGCACACGCTGACTGTCGCCGCGATATGCGATCTTCCGGCCACGAAACCGATTCCCGGTGATGTGTTAATTTTCTTTATTTTTTACCGATAAAGACTTATACCCCTTAATAATATAAAAGAAACTCAATGAGTTGTGCCGAAATTGTCTAAGCTCCCCACGTCACTCCGGTCGCTTATACACCTGGCAGGCGGTACTGATACCGATCAGCGCTTACTGGCGGGCCAGGCACGCCTGCTGTTTAACCACTCTCCGGTCGGTATTGGCGCCGCCCTGCTCGTTGCGCTACTTCAGACGGTGGTGCTCTGGGATACGGCTGACAGAAATCAGCTCATACTATGGATCAGCGGCGTGGTATTGGCCACGCTGCTGCGTTTGGGGCTGGTAATAGCCTACCGGTACTCGCAACCTGATGGGTCTCAGGTTGCGGTATGGGTGTTGAGGATTTGCGCAGGGAACCTGTTAAGCGGCTTGATATGGGGTAGCAGCATCCTGCTGCTCGACTTCAGCTGGCCCCCACAGTACCAGCTGTTCCTGATGCTGGCTTTGACCAGTGTGACGGCGGGTGCTATTTCAGCCTATGCGGTCGTTTACCCGGCTTTTCTTGCCATTCATTTGCCGGCACTGATTCCGGCTATCTGGTGGTTCATGCAGCAGCCCGATCCAGCGCACCAGTTGCTGGGCGTCATCTTGCTGATTTACATGACGGGTCTTACCGTCATCGGGCATACCCATTACCGGGCGGCCCGGCGTTCGCTGGAGCTGGGCCTGGAAAATCAGCAACTGGTTGGCGAGTTGACGGACACGAACAGACAGCTCGGGTGGGAGGTCGAGGAAAAACAGCATGCGATGGAAGCGCTGAGAGACGAGAAGGAGCGTGCCCAGGTCACCTTGCACTCGATCGGTGATGGTGTCATTACAACCGATCAGAACGACGAAGTGCTGTACTTGAATGCTGTGGCAGAGCAGCTGACAGGATGGCCTCTGGAGGAGGCAGCAGGTTGTCCGGTTCAGAAGGTCTTTCGACTGGTAGAGTGCGTAGATCGCGAGCAACCGGTCACCGAACGCCGTGTTCAGGGCGGGCACGGCTTGCACGAGGTCATTGGCAAACAGCAACTGATTCGACGCGATGGAGCGCGTTTTTACATCAATAGCTGCAATTCTCCAATTCGGTCCGCAGATGGAAGTGCACTGGGTTCGGTGACGGTATTTCATGATGTGACAGAACAGATGAAAATGGCGGAGCGTCTCAGCTACCAGGCCTGTCATGATGCCTTGACCGGGCTGATAAATCGCAGGGAATTCGAGCGCTTTATTGAACTTGCACTGAAGACAGCCAGGAAAAATCACTCGAGGCATTGCCTCTGTTACATTGATCTGGACCAGTTCAAGGTCGTCAATGATACCTGTGGTCATGTGGCGGGTGATGAGTTGTTGCGACGCCTGGCCGGCAGCCTTCCATCACTGTTACGGGAATTCGATATATTTGCCCGTCTGGGGGGAGACGAATTCGGTATGTTGCTTGAGGAGTGTTCGGCTGAGGATGCGCTCGAGTTTGCCGAACGGATACGTGTCTACGTAAAGGAACACCGTTTTATATGGGACGGAAAGGTATTCGAGATCGGGGCAAGTATTGGCCTGGTAGAGATATCAGAAACCAGTGACAGTGTTGCCAGTATCCTCAGTGCAGCCGATATCGCCTGTTACGCAGCAAAGGATATGGGACGGAATCAGGTACACATTTACCAGGGCAGCGATAGTGAGTCGGGCAGGCGGCATAGTGAAATCCAGTTGGTCAGCGAGATTACCCGTGCCGTTCAGACAGAAAAACTGGTCCTGTATTTCCAGGATATCGTCCCGCTAGGCAGAGGCAGGGAGTACGCACCACACGGAGAGGTATTGGTGCGTATGCTCAGTGAACAGGGGGAACTGGTCTCTCCGGCGCTGTTTTTTCCTGCGGCTGAACGCTACGATCTTATGCCATCGATTGATCTTTGGGTGATACGTAACACCCTTGCATGGTGGTCAGCCAGGTGCGCGGATCGTGGCGTTCAATCACCGGGTCTCATTTCCATCAACCTGTCGGGTAAATCGCTTGGCAGCGAATCCGTTCAGGATAGCGTGTTGTCACTGATCAGCGAGTATCAAATAGTGCCAGGGACGATATGTTTCGAGATTACAGAAACTGCGGCAATATCCGGTTTCGAGTTGGCAACAAGATTTATCGACAGCCTTCAGTCCTGCGGGATGAAGATCGCACTGGACGATTTTGGCGGCGGATTGAGCTCATTCGCCTATCTCAAAAACCTGTCGGTTGATTATTTGAAAATAGATGGCAGTTTTGTGCGGAATATTGTCGACGATCCGATTGACCGCGAGATGGTGAAATCGATCCATCAGCTGGGTCGGGTGATGGGGATTCAGACTATCGCGGAATGTGTCGATAACGATCAAACAATCGCGCACCTAAAAGATATTGGTATAGATTATGCCCAAGGGTATGGTATTGCAGAACCCCGGCCCCTGAAGGAATGCTAGGACAACCCACCCCAAGTCGGCTCATCCTTATTGACGCACTGCGTGGATTTGCCATCGGTCTGATGGTGATCTACCACTTCTGTTTCGATCTCAGCTATTTTGGCTTGGCGCCGTTTGATTTTTACCAGGACCACTTCTGGCTCAACTTCCGCACCCTGATTCTCAGCCTGTTTCTCGGTCTGGTCGGTGTCAGCCTGGTGCTGGCCAGCCGGCCACGGCTCAATGTCAGACGTTATCTGCGCCGCCTGATCCTGCTCGTCGCAAGTGCCGCGCTGGTCAGTCTTTCCACCTGGTGGATGTTTGGCGAGCGCCTGGTTTTTTTTGGCGTGCTGCACTTTATTGCCGTTGCCAGCGTGCTGGGTTTGCTGTTCCTGCGTGCGGGCTGGTTGAATCTGATTGCGGGTGTCGGCGTCATCCTGTTCGCGACGCAGTACCAGTCGGCCTGGTTTGATACGCCGGGACGGCGCTGGATCGGTTTGATGACACACAAGCCACTGACAGAAGACTATGTTCCCCTGTTGCCCTGGATTGGCGTGGTACTGCTGGGACTTTTCGCGGGACCCTATATCATGCAATGGTCACAAACGCATCTGCAGCGTACAAGACATGCCGTACACCTGCGCTGGCTGGTCCTGGCCGGCAGGCACAGCCTGGTGATTTACCTGATTCATCAACCGTTGTTGATCGGTGCCTTGTCACTGTATGTAAAACTCGTGGCCTAGACAGGAACCTGTCGGACTTAGGCAATCGTAGCGAGCATGATACCCCAGGGCACCCTCTC
>CBFDBP010000023.1:0-22444 GCA_965603065.1 uncultured Gammaproteobacteria bacterium | reverse complement strand
TCTCGCCTTGCGGCGATTCCGCAAGCTTATGTTGGCTAACTTACTCACGTCCTGGTACGTGGCGCCGGGCTCGCTGCAGCGGTCGGTGCTCTACGCGACCGCTTATTGTCAGCGTCAGCTGAATTCCGTGGTTGGGTCTGTACACATCTTTGCTGGCACCAGGGGGCGGTTGTCAAAAATGTGTCGTCATGTTCAAGTCCATAGAACGGAAGGCCTGCCGAAAATAGCTGATTTTGTTTGAGAGAAAATGGAAGAGATTTGTAAGAAAAAGTCCTGACTATTCCGCTTTGTGTTCGAAGTGGTTGCTGAGAGCAGTTATCCAACAGAGCTATTTTGCTGAAAACATAATTGAATTGATGTTGCTGGCAATATTGGAGCTGTGTCTCGCAGGTCTCGGCTTTAGCCCATATATTTAAGCGGCTTAGACCGGTCTCGTGATGTGTGACTTTTATCCGTTTGTTCTTTAGGCGGAACGGGAGTAACGTCCGGATCTGTGTCGCTGCGTATTCGGATCTGGACCGGATCTAACTGAAAATAACAACGCGGTTGGCAACGAAAAAGAGGCGGTAATCGCCCAGTGAATAACCGGTGTCGTGGGAGTGAATTCGGAGTATGGGCTCAACTGATCTCCGTGAGATAGAAGGGGCTGGTGTGCACAAAATTTTGTGTCTGCTCGATGCGTTGCGCCAGTCCCGGACTGGTGCCGTCATCTACAGCCAGGTGGAGCAGATGCTTGATGATGTGCTGAGCAGCCAGAAAACCGTTGAACTTGCTTATGTCAGCCTGATCAATCAATTGCTCGGTGCTTATCTCGGACACCTCCGTGAAGGTTCTCCGCTACAGGTTCAGGTTCGCCTGCTTCAGGCTCGTTTGCAGCCGCCACTGACGGTGGCTGATCTGCAGACGCTGGGGGAATATGTCGAACTCTATTCCAGCCAGATTGAAGCAATTAAACAGCTGGATTCTGATCTGTTTCAGACGGCTGTTGAGCCGCTATTGGCCGCATTTCACATTGTCGATGCTTCGCGGGTCAGGCCGCAGGATGACATCGCCGAACCGGTGGCGGGTCTGGGCAACGCATTGCGCCCCGATACGGAAACACCGGAGCAGCCACACCCTGATGCGGTACCGGTGCCCGAAACGGGCTCAGCGGTGAGTCGCGAATGGCCATTCGTCGAAGCCGTGGGAGGTGCTGACAGCGGTGAACCTTCGATACCAGAGGCTACGCTAAGCGACAGGCCGATCTCAGATTCTGTCGTGGAATCCGTCGACACGGGCAGGAACGCGGAAACACAGGTGGATACTGCCTATCACAGCCATCTTGATTCCAAGCGTCGCGATATTCAGAAGTTGCAGGCGACTCTCGCGCAACAGGTGCTTGGAACCATTGCGCAGAACGAAGAGTTCGGCGTGTTGCTTGAGGTGGTACTGGGCGAGTTGCACCAGGCAGGCGATGACAAGGAACTCGAAGACTTGCGCTGGACGCTGATTCGTGAAATCGAGAAACTCACCAAGGGCCATCATGAATTGGCAGAGAAGCTGGACAGCACCCACCACTATCTGCAGTTGATTGAGTCGGACAGTCGTCAGCTCAGCGATGAACTGACCCGGGTGCGTCTGCTGAGTCTGACCGATGAGTTGACCGGCTTGCCCAACCGGCGTGCTTTCCTGCGCCGCATAGAAGACGAAGTAGCACGTGTTCAGCGTTATGGCTTTCCATTGTCGCTCGCGCTTATTGACCTGGATCACTTCAAGCAGATCAACGACAAGTACGGCCACGCGGGTGGCGACGAAGTGTTGCAGATATATTCCAAAAATATTCTTTCCATCTTCAGGCACCATGATCTGGTTGCCCGCTACGGCGGCGAGGAATTTGCTGTACTGTTACCGAATACCGATTCGGAAGGTTCTTTGCGTGCCTTGAGTAAGGTGAAAAATCGTGCCTCAGAAACCCGCTGGCAGGCGAACGGTGGCATGGTTCCGGTGCCCAGCTTTTCTGCCGGCATCTCCCTGTACAAGCCGGGTGAAACTGCAAGCGCTTTTGTTGAGCGCGCGGATAAGGCCTTGTATGGCGCCAAACAACTGGGCCGCAACCGTGTGGAGATGGACTCAAGCTACAAGAGCGATTCTGATTCGGATCTGTCTGACAAGCGGGTTAAGGGGGCCGAGCGCTGGCGCGACGAGTCCTGATCTGAATTCTGTGGTTTTACCCGCAAGCTTCACTTGATACACTCTACATTGCTCTGCTGGTTCAGGTAACGGGAAACGCGGTAATGGCGGCGATTGAACTCACCAATGAAAATTTTAAGAACACCATCGACAACAATGATGTTGTGTTAATCGATTTCTGGGCGTCCTGGTGCGGGCCTTGTCAGAGTTTCGGGCCGGTATTTGAGGCGGCTTCAGAAAAGAACCCGGAGATGGTTTTTGCAAAGGTAAACACGGAAGAGCAGATGGAGCTGGCTGCACATTTTCAGGTGCGATCTATCCCCATGCTGGCGATTTTCAAAGAGCAGATCATGGTTTTTGCCCAACCTGGCGCCTTGCCGGGGGCTTCCCTCGATCAGCTTATCGAGCAAGTCAACCAGCTGGACATGGACAAGGTTCGTGCCGACATTGCCAAGCAGCAGACAAAACAAAGTTAATCAAAGTCCAGGAATGGCTGGACTGTAACCAGTTCACCGTTTTTCACGCCGGCACTCTCCGCCGGCAGGAGAATAAAGCAGTTGGATTTACTCATGGAACTCAATACATGAGAGCCCTGTAATCCCGTGCTGGAAACGCTCCAGCCGGCGTCGCTTTCTCTATTTAAGATACCGCGCTGAAATTCCATACGACCGGGTGCTTTTTTCAGGTCTCCCGAACATCGGGCCTGGATCAACAGTGCTTCCCGTTCCTTTTCGCCCGACATTCTACGTATTGTCGGCAGCACGAACTGGTAGAAAGTCACCATCACCGATACCGGGTTACCCGGCAATCCAAAAAATACAGCGTCCCCCATTTTTCCGAAAGCCAGCGGTTTGCCGGGCTTCATCGCCATGCGCCAGAAGTTGATTTCACCCAACTCACCCAGTGTTTCGGTGACATAATCGGCTTCCCCGACAGAGACGCCGCCGGATGTCAGAATCAGATCGGCCATGTCTCCGGCTTGTTGAAAAGCAGCCCGAACGGCTTCACGTTGATCCGGGATAACCCCGAGGTCGTAACATTCGATAGCGGGTTTCGACAGCAGGCCAAACAGCGCATAGCGGTTACTGTCGTAGATCTGTCCTTTGGCCAGCGGAGTACCGGTAGCGTTCAGTTCGTCACCGGTTGAAAAGAACGCCACGCGCAGTCGCCGTGAAACTCTCACTTCACTGACGCCGACAGAAGCCAGCAGGCCGATTTCCGCGGCACCGAGTTTTATGCCCGGCTCCAGTACGATATCCCCCTGTCGGCTATCTTCACCCGCATATCGAACATTCTGGCCGGATTTTACCGGCCCGCCGTTAAATGAAATCCGTTCGCCGTCGCGTTTGACGTGCTCCTGCATCAGTACCGCGTCGGCACCTTCGGGTAAAACGGCCCCCGTCATAATGCGAACGCATTGATGCCTGGAAACTTCCCCCTTAAAAGGCCTGCCGGCAAATGCTGTCCCAATGGCTTCCAGCACGGTTTCCGTCGCGCCGGGGCAGTCCTGACTGCGCACGGCATAACCATCCATCGCCGAATTGGCAAAAGGTGGGACATCGATATTGGCAACCAGCGGTTCGACCAGTACCCGTCCCAAGGCTGAACGGAGGTGAAGTTGTTCTACAGCGGTAACGGTTTGCACAGTCTGCAGAATGCGCTCCCGGGCTAGTTCAACCGGTAGCAGCTTCTGTTCAGAATCTGCGCAACAGTCTGCGGGTGTGGTAGTCATACCGTCGCTCCATTTTGGCTTGAACATACTTGGGGGCTGTATTTATCCTGTTAACAGACCCTGATGCTACGCGTTCATTCTACACTGTCTTGCGGCCGCTTAAGCTTGTATCCGGCCGCCGCGGGATTATTGATTACCTCAGCAGGAGTCAGGTTTTGGCGCTCGTGGGTAGCGGGTATTTTTCGCCTGCGCAGTGTAACAGGCCTGGATTGTGGTAGTGTGCGTATCATGCAGCGCACCGCTACGATTCATGTTCCGCTGGCTGAACAGTGCAGGCAAGCCGATATCGAAGTCATCGATCGATTTGCGGAAGCCGTGTGGATGGAGAACGGCTTGAGCGAAAATACGCTGGCGGCTTACCAGCGTGATTTATGGGGCCTTGCAGCCTGGCTGGCACAGCGGAAGATTCCCCTGTCGGAAGCCAGCCCGGCGGATCTGTTGGGTTTTCTGGCCGGTCAGTACCAGAGTGGCCGGGCCTTGCGCAGTAGTGCCCGACTGTTATCCAGTATGCGGCGTTTTTATCGCTATCTGGTCAGGGAAGGCCGGCGCCGGGATGATCCGACGGCCAATATCGAGTCCCCGAAAATGGACCGCCCACTGCCACATACCCTGAGTGAGTCGGAGGTGGAGGCGTTGCTGAATGCGCCCGATGTTTCCGCGCCTATGGGCTTGCGTGACCGGGCCATGCTGGAACTGTTGTATGCCAGCGGTCTACGGATATCTGAACTGGTCGCATTGAGTTCGGAACGCATCAACCTCAATCAGGGTGTGGTGAGGGTCGTAGGCAAAGGCGATAAGGAACGCCTGGTGCCTGTGGGCGACGAGGCGGTGCTGTGGGTACAGCGCTACACTGAGAGGGGGCGCCAGAAATTGCTGCGGGAAAAATCCAGCGACAGGCTGTTTGTCTCACGCAAGGCGGGGGGGATCACTCGTCAGGCCTTCTGGTACCGCCTTCGCCAATATGCGGTTCGCGCGGATATTCGCGGGCATCTCTCCCCGCACACGCTACGCCATGCATTTGCAACACATCTGGTGAATCATGGTGCCGATCTTCGCGTGGTGCAGATGTTGCTCGGACACAGTGATTTGTCGACTACGCAGATTTATACTCACGTGGCTCGGGAGAGGCTCAAGCAGATACACCAGGCGCATCACCCGCGCGGCTGATTTGTAAGGTAAACTGCCGTACCATCAACCTGAATTTGATCGCTTGCGTCTGAACCATGATCGCGAATCATGGTCTGATTCCGGACAATATTCTGAAAAAACAGGTAACCAGTACTCCTTCAAGGTGACATTTGCGGGTTCAGAGCCACCGAGCCGTGCCTGGGCGCCAACAGTAGGCGCTCTAGGCGAGGCGCAGCCTGCGGCGTTGCTTGTCCTTGAGGTAGAATGGCTACCCCGGTGGGCAAGCGCCTTGCATCTGACTGCTTCTCGCCTTGCTGAACCCGTAAATGTCATCTTGAAGGAGTACTAGTTGTGAAACAGATTAAAACCCTGATTTTTCTATGTCTGGCGTTGTTTGCCAGTAGTTCCGTACTGGCTGATCGTGCCGCCGACGAAGCGTCCATTCGCCAGGCGTTGGGCGATGTTGAACCGGCTTCAGTTGAGCCGACGCCGGTAGCGGGTGTGTACGAAGTGGTTGTCGGGTCCAGTGTGGTATACATGAGTGCAGACGGGCGTTACATGCTCCAGGGTGAACTGGTGGACGTCCAAAACCGTGTGAGCCTGACAGAACCGCGTCGCCGGCAGGTGACACGTACCGTCATCGACTCGGTCGGTGAAGACAAGATGATCGTTTTCAAACCGGAAAAGGAGAAACACGTTGTCACCGTCTTTACTGATATCGACTGTGGCTACTGCCGCAAGCTGCACAATGAAATGGACCAGTACCTCAATGAAGGCATCAAGGTACGCTACATGATGTTTCCGCGCGCCGGCGTTGGCTCGGAATCCTACAAGAAGGCTGTGGCTGTCTGGTGTGCCGAGGACCGCAACGGCGCGATGACGGATGCCAAGAACGGCAAGGCGGTAGAGATGAAGTCCTGTGACAATCCCATTGATCAGCATATGGATCTGGTTCGCCAGCTCGGAGCACGTGGCACTCCGTTCATAGTTCTCGAAGACGGCAGTACCCAGCCCGGTTACGTACCTGCCAAAAGGCTGTCGAAGTTGCTCGATCAGGCGGCCTCGCAATAGCCGCTGCTACCTGACGGCAGGCGTATCGTTTTTCAGGCCGTTACTGCGCGCAGCCGGGAAGGCTTCCAGGCCGATCCAGTCGCCAGAACCGGCTGGGAACGGTTTGGTGGAGAATTTGGCGAAGCGCTCTTTCATACCCTGGTCTAAGCCCGTGATGCGCGCTTTTTTGAGCCGGTATGCGAGCGGCAAGGTGGGGTAATCGAGTGGCTGTGAATCCTCATGCGGCTGGGCCTTTCTTTCGCCAATGTCGGTGCCTTATCTTTTAACCGGGTCGGCCGACACCCTCACTTCAGGGAGAAAACACAGGGAAATTAAGCGATGGGACAGGCGATACTTGATACTCACCAGAAAGCACTGGCCATTAATCTCGACGACGGTAAATACGGCACAATTGCGGAAATTGGTGCCGGTCAGGAAACCGCGCGCTGGTTTTTCCAGGTTGGAGGGGCGGCTGGCACTATCGCCAAGGCCATGTCGGCCTACGACATGAAATTCAGCGATTCGATATACGGCTCATGTCAGCGTTATGTGAGTCGTGATCGTCTGCAGTCGATGCTCAATCATGAGTACAAGCTGCTGAACGAGCGTCTCGGTGAGAGTCGCGGGTCAACGAGTGCCTTTTTCGCATTCGCCAACACCGTGGCAGCACGCAGCTTCAGCCAGAAACAGGATGGCCATGGCTGGCTGGGTATCCGTTTTCAGACCCGCTCAGGTGAAGCGGCGTCCCAGATCGATTTGCACGTGCAACTGAAGGGGCAGGAGAACATACAGGATCAGGAGACCGTGGGTCTGCTGGGCGTCAATCTGATCTATGCGGCCTTGCATCTCCACGATGATCCGGACGTACTGCTTGCATCACTGCTGGACGGACTTAGTACCGATCTACTGGCGATCGATATGATTGACTTTTACGGGCCCGCCTTCGAAAAAGTGGACAACCGTTTAATGGCGTTACGCCTGGTACAGCTTGGCCTGTCCGTTGCGGCCATGTTTCAGGCTGATGGTAAAGTTGTACAACCGGCGGAAGCGCTGTACAAAAAGGCTGTTCTGGTCGAACGCAGCCGGTTCAGGCCGCCTACCAATCTGACCATGAATTTGCTGGACTGTGCCTACAAGGCATTTTGCAGGGAATCGGATATCAACCCCGAGGATGTGATTGTGCTCAGCGAAATGACCTTGCACAACCTCGCCGAAGGTGAAGACATCGATGTCGAGGATTTCCTGCATCGGGCAGAAATTCTGTGCGCACTGGGCAAACACGTCATGATTTCAGGCTATGGCGAATTCTACCGCCTTGCCCAGTACCTGTCTGGTTATACGCATATGCCGGTTGGAGTTGCACTGGGCGTGCCAACCCTGGAGCAGATTTTCGATGAGAAATATTACCAGAACCTGAAAGGCGGTATTCTGGAATCCTTTGGCCGCCTGTTCAGGAACGACCTGCGTTTGTATGTCTGTCCGGCCCTCAATGACGAGACGGGCGAGCTGACTACCGTACATAACCTGAATATCCAGCAACATTTGCGGCACCTGTATCTACACCTGCTGGAAAACGGCTATATCAAGGAACTGGTTGCCATCGATCAGTCACAACTGGCAATATTTTCTCATACGGTATTGGAAAAAATACGCAATGGGGAATCCGACTGGGAGACCATGGTGCCGTCGAAAGTGGCGAAAATCATCCACGACAAACGCCTGTTTAATTGCCGGGGTTAGTGGGCCCACTAGTGCAGCAAGGCGAACATCCGGCGCCGGTATCTTGGAATGCGCTCATCGTCTTCATCCAGTAGTGCAAAAACGGTCAGCAGTCCGCGCTGTGCGGCGCCGTCCCGGTAATTGCGATCCTGTTTCAATAGCATCATGAAATTCTCAAGTGCTTTGTCATGGTCACCGCCCAGTAGCTGTCGGGCGGCCAGTTGATAGCGCGGTTCAGACTGTTTGGGGTTTTCGTCAAGCGCTGATTCCAGCTCTCCAGCCGAGGGTGCGTCGGTGATGGCGCGGGAGAATTCCAGCAAAGCCAGCAGGCTTGCGGCTTCCGACGCTTCACGAAGTTCTCTCGGTAATGCCTGGATAATTTCCCCGGCCCGGTCCAGTTGATGGTCATCAATACACAAGCGGGCGTATTTGAGCGGCAGGCGCGGATTATCAGGGTCATCCTTGCAGGCCTGTTCCAGTAACTGCAGGGCTTCGCTGCGCCTGTCCTGCGCAGCGAGTTCAAGCGCCCTTTGCAGCGTGCGGTCGGACTCACGTTCTATGTAAGCATCGATCAGTGTGCGCAGGGTGGCTTCCGGCTGGGCACCGAGCACTTCCTCTACCACTTCACCGTGACGGTACAGACGCAAGGTCGGCAGACTGCGGATAGCGTGTTGTTCGGCCAGCGCGCGTTCCTGATCTGTGTTGATTTTGGCGATCCGCAGCTGGTCCCCGTATTCTCCGGCAAGCTTCAGCAGTACCGGCAACTGCATTTTGCAGGGGGCGCACCAGTCGGCCCAGAAATCCACCAGTACCGGTATCTCGCTGGACTTTTCGATGACCTGTTGCTGAAAGCTGGATTCGGTGACTGCGATGACATTGCTTGGTTCACTCATTATTTTACCTGTACTACAGATGCCTGATTGTTAAGTTATTAAACCGGCAATAAAATACCCGGCGTAGGAGCGCCGTCCTCCGGCGCGATATGTTTAATTGCCAGGTTAATAATATCATCGTGGAGTTGTCCCGCATGGACCTGGCGATGGCTCGTCAATGTTAACCAGCATCCCGCCATCTGTCAGCAAAAGATAGGCCTGTATGGAATGATCCGGCCACAGGCGTCGTATGCCTTCCCGGTACAGTTCGAGTTGAGGTTTATAGTGTTTTGCGAGCTGTTGTGCCAGTGACTGACTGTCTATGCGATGGGTTTTGTAGTCGATCAGGTGAATGTCGGCATCAGTAACCACCAGGCGGTCAATGATGCCATAGACGGTTTGTTGTCCGCGCCGGTATTGTATGGGTACTTCATTAAATGTTCTGGCGCCGGTGACCGGCGCCAACAGCCATGTCAGATCCCTGTTATCCAGCAACTTGCTTACCTCATCCCAGCACTGTCGCAGGAGGGGTGCGTCTGGCGTCAGCCCTGACTCGGTGGCGACACGTGAAAGTATGTCGCCCGCATCAAGCTTTCGTTCCTGCGCCTGCGTCGCCAGTTGCAGCATGCGGTGGATAGCCAGACCACGATTCCTCCCCTCGGTAGAACCTGGTTCAAACGCAGCATCCTGAAGCTGGCGGCTGGGTGCAATCTCCCGCCAAAGTGGGCGTGTCGGTATCGGCTGGTTCAGGCGGGGGTCAATATCGACCTTGTCAGTTTCCCGGGCGGTTTCTGCGTTGTCTATAACAGGGGCTTGTTTGAAGCTATGTATCCAGGCTTCGCCGGGTGCCGTTTCGTCGCAGACGGCTTTCGCAATCTGCTCATACCAGCTGGAAGATGTTCTTCTCGACGAGTGCTCGCAGCCTGAAATCACCAGCATATTTTTCGCCCGCGTCAGGGCGACGTACAGCAGGTTGGCGGACTCTCTCCGTTCTTCCTGCTGTTCCAGATCGTAGCGGGCCTTGCTGATGCTGTCCCGCTGTCTGCTATTGCTCAACAGCAGAAAATCGCTGGGGCGGTCAGCTTCGGCCGGCCAGCGCACCAGAGCCTGGTAACCGGGCGGGCTGCTGCCCGGACTGTTGCTGTCGGCCAGAAATACCACCGGTGCTTCCAGCCCCTTGGCGGCATGAATGGTTAGCAGGCAGACGCGCTGATTGTGTTCGGATTGCGGCGTCGCCTGGCTCGGACCTTCCTTCTCCAGATTGCGGAGCTGGCGCACTCGATCCAGAAAGCGCGGCAGGGACGGGTAACGCCCTGCATCGACTTCCAGTGCCAGTTCGATAAAACGGGTCAGATTCGCGCGTACACGGGCCACCTGTGTATCGGGGCAGGCAGCCTGGTAACGATTCAGCAAATTGGATTCATGGAAGATACGTTCAAGCAGGTCATGAATAGGGATACGGCCTGCCAGCGCCCGCCACTGCGTTAACAGGCGATGGGCGCGGGGCAGCGGGTGGCTGGGATCAAGCGCCTTGCTGACAACTTTGAGCCTTTCGATCCAGGCACCGGCAGATTCCCGGACCAGCAGTACCAGGTCTTCATCAGCGGCCGAGAAGATGGGGGAGCGGAGTACCTGTGCCAGGGAAAGGTTGTCTTGCGGCGTCATGAGCACCACCAGCAGGGCCTCCAGGTCGCGGATTTCCAGGCTCTGTAACAGGGTGCCGCGATCCAGACTCAGGTAGGGAATACCCTGATCACGCAGAGCAGCTTCGTAGTCGACAAGATGCGTGCGCGAACGCATGAGGATCAGGATATCGTTGTAGCGGACGGTCTTCTGATCGATCAATTCCTGAATCCGTTGCGCGATGGCCTGTCCTTCCCGGTAGTAGCGGCGATCAACCGTCAGCGGGCGTGCTTGTTGCAGCGGGTTGCGCAGACCACTGTATTCAACGCTGGGCGCCTCGTTCTGCGTTTCGATCAATGGCCAGAGTTCTACCCGGCCCCACAGTTCGCGCTGGTGCGTCGTGTGTGTCTGAAAGTCCGGTAGCAGTCTCTCCATGTCGGGATGCTGGAATACCCGGTTGACGAACTCCATGACAGCCGGGGAGGAGCGCCAGGAATGATCCAGATGGATACTGCCGGCCTGCAGATGGCTCTGCATCCACTGCGCTGCCACGCCCAGCAATTCCGGATTGCCGCGCCTGAACCGGTAGATCGACTGTTTGGCATCACCAACAATAAACAGGCTGCGTGCGCGTTCACCACCGGCGGCCATTTCTTCCAGCAGCGGTAAAATCAGGCGCCACTGGGTCGGATTGGTATCCTGAAACTCGTCGATCAGCAAATGATCGATACGCTGGTCCAGCTTGAACTGAATCCAGTGGGCGTGATCGGGGTGATTGAGCAGCTGATAGGTGCTCCACTCCAGATCAGCAAAATCCAGCAGTCGCCGTTCGCGCTTGATGCGTTGGTAGTGCTCCAGCATGCGTTGGCCGGCACGGTACCAGGCACTGTTAGTCCGCAGGGTTCGTTGACGGTTCTGTTGTTCTGCAAGCTGTTCAAGCTGTTCGCAGAATGCTTCGTGCAGCTCAAGAAAGCGGTCTTCACCGCGCTCGCCCATGGCTTTACGCAGGGCCTGGCTGGATGCGCGTTTGCGGCGCTCGCCACTGCCGGTAAAAAACACAGGCCGGATATTGCTGACGGCGTTTTCCGGATTCTCGACATTCAGCAGAATGTTTTCCAGTACTGCAAGCTGTTTCTTGTTGGTGCTGGTGGCGTGCTGACCGAGCAGGGCCGCAAACTCACCGAGCCTGGATCGGGTGACATCATTCCAGAAACTGCTACTGCTTGGTGCGTGCTGTCCCGGTTCCAGTTGTTGCTGCAGATAGCCTGTCGCCACAGCAGCCGGTTGCCTGGCCTGTCGGGTAAACGCCCACCAGTCGCTCCTGTGTTCGACGAAGGTAAAAAGGGCGCTTCGTGTATTGTGCAGGCCGTTCAGTGTTTCGAATAACAGTTCGAGTGATTCAGCCAGCGGCTGTTCGGGTCCGGCGGTGGCTTCGGCGAACAGTGCATCCCAGCTTTCCTGGATTAACAGGCCGGTTTGTTCGGCCAGTTCAAATCCGGGTGGCAGACCGGCCTCGAGTGGAAATCGTTGCAGTAACTCCTGGCAGAAACTGTGGAAGGTGGTGGAGCGCAGATTCTGTTCACAGCGTAACGACTGTTCGAGCAGCTTTCGTGCACGCCGCCGGATGTCAGTTGTTGGTGTTTCACCCATGCTGGTGAGAATGGCATCCAGCTGTCGCTCGTCCGCTTCCAGCAGTTCCCGCAATCGTTCATTCAGGCGTTGCTGCATTTCGCCCGCTGCCTTGCGGGTAAAGGTGATGGCCAGAATGCTGTTCAACTGTGCGCCATGCAGTAACAGGCGGGTGAGCCGTGCCACCAGTTGCCAGGTCTTGCCGGTGCCGGCCGAGGCCAGCACGCTGAAACTCTGCTCCGGTTGGGTGGCGAGCGGGCTGTCAGTCATGGTCGTTTTCACCGTGTAACCACATTTCACGCCGGCAGAGGCCGCTGAACTCGCAGTAACTGCAGACCGTGGCGTCACCCCAGGCGGGCAATGCGGCCTGTTGTTGCAAGGCCCGGTCCAGCTGAACCATCCTGGCCTCGAGTTCCGGCAGTAGCTGTTGCAGGTTTTCGGCGTTTGCGCAGACCTGTTCCCTTACCCGGTCTTTGCTGAATTCAAGGTAATTCAGCTGTGCAATACGGGCCTCCAGAAGCAGTGCGTAACTGGGGAGTTGCACGGCTTCGCCACTTAAAACGTCATCGGCTTTGGGTGGTTTGCCGGTTTTATAGTCAACCACCGCCATGGCCCCCGCGCATTGGTCAATACGGTCAATGCGGCCACTGATACGAAGTCGTGAGCTGATTGTTCTGTCCGCCCTGACCTCGACCTGGCGCAATGACCAGGTTTTCTGCCGGCTGATTTCCCAGTCCAGGTAGCTTGGCAGGACCGTCAGCCACTGTTTTAACCAGCTGCGTGCCTGAAAGTTGTCTTTGACGGCGTCAGCAAACACGGCTTCGCTGATGTGTTGCAGGAGACCCAGTGCCTGTTCACGATGCGTTTCATCCAGCGCTCCGGACCAGGGTTCCGGCAGCCTGGCCACTTTGCTGTGAAAGGCCTGTACGATACGGTGGACCAGGGACCCGTAATCGCTTTTGCTGAGCGCTTCACGGATTTCATCCTGGGGTTTGAGGCTTAAGGCATCGGCGGAAAAGTAGCGGTAGGGGCAATCGATAAGCCGCTGGTGGGTATAGGCAGACCAGGTCTCCGGGTGGATTGCGGCCGGTGGTTTTGGGGCAGGGCGCGATTCAAGTTGTGGCAAGGCGGCATGATCCGGGGAAACCGGCTGCGTGCCCGGTTGCATGACCAGTTGCCGGAGTCTTTCGTCATCGAGTTTTTTGCGGTAAGCGCTATGATAAAAAACCTCCAGCAATTCCAGCCACGGACTGACGCTGACGGGTTCGCCATCGCGTTCACGGTGATGGGTGAGCAACACCCGCCCGGCACTGTGCAATACGCGGCAGAAGTGATGCAGCTTTTTTGCCATGGCTTGTGACCAGGTGGGCAATCCCAGTTCGGCGCGTACGCGCTGGTTAAAAAATGCCTGGCTGGCGGGAGATCCCGGCATGTAATCCTGGCTGCATCCGGCAACGATGGTGGCGGCGAACCGTTGCAGGCGGCTTTGTTCCAGCGTCAATAGTCGTACCGGGCTGGCTGACAGCGGTAGTCGGAATGTGGCGTTCTCTAGGTTGCGTCCCAGCCAGTTGCGGAATTCGGACCAGTTGAGTTCTACACGGCAGTGAGTCGCGGCTTGCTGTAAGCGGGCCACAACTTCCAGCAGGCACTGTCCGGCGGCATCCTGTTCAAGGCACTGCCAGGTGCCGAGTTCCCGCAGGCTTTCGCCCAGTGCATCGAGGAAGCCGCTCGCCGGGTAAGAACCGCGCAGCAACGGCTTGAGTGGACTGGCCGCATGGTCCAGCACATTCAGCATCTGCTGTACGGCATGCCGCATGGGTTCCGACCAGCCCGGCAGGCGTTCGCTGCGACGATCGAGCTGGTGCCGGTAGCGTTCCAGGCCGCGGGCGATATTTTCGTGCAGGATGATGTCCTGCTCCAGACGCCGCACCTGGGCCAGGTGGGTATCACGATCGGCAAAACAGACAAAGGGCGATTTCAGTACATCGAGCAGTGGTCCACAGGCGAAGTCTTCTTCAACGGTCTCCAGCCAGCGTTCCAGGGTGGCTGCTGCGCTGGTGGTGGACAAGGCCCAGCCGCCGGCGTCGTCCAGCTCAATCTGTGACGCTTCAAGCATGGCGCGTACGCGGCGTGCAAGGCGCCGGTCTTCGGTAACGATAGCAATCGGCTGGATGCCGTCAAGTAACCAGCGACGGACCTGTAAGGCAACGGCCTGCGCCTCCTGTTCCGGTCCGTCTGCCTGGAACGTTCTGAGTCGCGCCCCCGCGGTATCCTGTCGGCTCCGCCCGGCGAAGCGTCTTGCACGTTGTTTCAGGTTATCGCTCGAGGTTTCAAACAGTGCACTGATGAAATCATCAAAATCGTTACCTTCGGGACAGCACTGCTGCGACTCATCGAGGCCGAGTTGATCCAGGATGTCGCGTATCGGCCGGTCGGGGTGGTAGCCATCCTGTTGCGCACTGCCGTGCAGAATCAGCTGTGCCTGCTGCCTGTCGAAAAGAATGCGCAGCCACTGAGCTTCGCTCGGGGTGAACCCGGTGTAGCCGATCAGCCAGAGTTTTTGCTCACCGATGTCGTTCAGGCTGTCTGCCAGCTGTTGTCGATAAGCGGTGGCCGGATCCGACAGGTTTTCGGCTTCCAGCTGTTGTTTCCAGGCGTGCCAGAGGGTGTGCAGGATGTAGGCCTCCTGCCGCAGGGAAGGGCTGGGCGAGGAAAGCGCGTAACTGTGTTGTAAGCCTGTGTGAAACTGCTCGAAGGCAGCCGGGATCGATATGTCGCTGCGGGTCAGTTCGTCGAATAGCGTGAGCAGTTGGTCAGCCAGCAGCCAGGGATCGGTATCGGTATAGATGTGGGCGGCATTGCGCAGTGCCTCGGCCAGTACCAGTTCCTGTGCGGGACGGTTCAGGACTGTCCGGGTAACAGCCGCCAGCTGGGACAGGTATTGGTCCAGGCGTTCGATGGTCGGACCCAGCAGTGCGCTGAAGCCCCGCTGTTCAGCCTGTTTGAGAAGCTCGGTGCGTAATTGAGCGGCACACTGGTCTTCAGCAAGCAGTATCCGGCAATCGCTTAAATCGGGTAAACGAACTTTATAGTGTTCGAGAATCTGCTGTGCTGCAACCGCGAGCGGGTCCTGGCTGAATGGAACCAGGGTTAACGGGCTCACTGATATTTCCGCCTGAACGTAGCGGGGGGATCAACGCTCCAACAGGTCGAGTTTGCCTTCTTTGCCATTCCATTCATCGGCATCGGGCGGGGCTTCCTTCATCTGGGTGATCACAGGCCATTGCTGCGCCAGTTCTGTATTGAGTTCCAGGAACTGCTGCTGGTCCGCAGGTAAGTCATCTTCGGGGAAAATCGCTTCGGCCGGGCACTCCGGCTCACACAATGTACAGTCAATGCACTCCTCGGGGTCAATCACCAGAAAGTTAGGACCTTCGTGAAAACAATCCACGGGACAGACTTCCACACAATCGGTGTATTTGCATTTAATACAGTTTTCACCCACCACAAACGTCATGACCGCCTCCTGCTTGAAACGGAGCCAATGATACACGGATTGATCAGGGTGGGGCTAGGAGCCTGTCGGACTCAGGCAATCGTAGCGAGCATGGCGGGAGAGCGGCCTGACGATATTCGGATTCTGAGACAATCAACTCAATTTGGTGTCAAACTTGCCGCTAAGCCTGGTATCGACGGATTATTGTCGCAGGGACCCATCGGTATGGCTGGATCATTTTTAAAAATTTCTGTCTGGTTGCTGGCCTGTTTGACCACTAATATGGTGGTGGCGGCCTCTTACAAAACCATTCCCATGAACCAGAAGCGACTGGCGACCTATTATATCCAGGCCAATATGCAGGGCAGTGGCGCGGTCGAATTCATGGTGGATACCGGCGCCGGTTATACCACAATCAATGAACACACCCTGGAACGTTTAAAACAGGCCGGTAACGCTGAATATGTCGGTCAACTGACCGGGGTGATGGCCGATGGCAGTCAGCACGAGCTTCCGGTCTATCTCATCAAACACCTGGTCCTGGGTGAAGACTGCGTATTGAAAGATGTTGAGGCCGCTATTTTCCCCCGCAATACACGCATGCTGCTCGGCCTTAGCGCACTGGAGAAGGCTGCGCCTTTCGTGTTTTCTACCAATCCCCCCCGTCTGAGTCTGAGCAACTGCGGCACGGTGACCAGCTGAAACCGTCAATATCACCTTGACAGGAATACCCGTGTCGCTGTCGAGTTCGCGACTTAACGTATGAAGGCGTTGCGCCTTTCTCCCATCTGATTCAAAATTGACCCGTTTGGGCATATTCTCGTTATAGTCAGTATGTTGATGGTGGCTGGTATCCGGGAGCCCATAAGGATTTCTTCAGTATACGGAGGTAGGGAAAATGAAACAGATGAGCCAAGTGTTTTTGGTTGTCGGCCTGGGAATGGCCAGTGGTTTGAGTTATAGCGCGCCCGGCTACGTGGATAACGATGAAGGCTCCGTTGTTCGCACCGGATCAGGTGATTGTCTGCATACCACACGCTGGTCCATACCCAATGCAATTGCCGAGTGTGATGCGGAAATCGTCGCAGCCCGTGACAAGGTGGAGGTTGCCGCTGTCGAGATCGTTCTCAATCCGGTTCGCCTGGAAGCCGACACCTTGTTTGAATTCGACAGTAACGAACTCACGGTGGACGGCACGCGACTTCTGGATGATCTTGTCGGTAACCTGACAGCGGCCGGCTTGCAGGAGCAAAAGCTGCAGATTACCGGTTACGCGGACCGTATTGGTGAAGACGATTATAACCTGGGGTTGTCGCAGCGCCGCGCGGCTGCAGTGCGCGATTACCTGATAAGTAAAGGCGTGCTACCGGACTACATCGAAGCTGACGGTCTGGGAACGGCTAACCCCGTGGTGGGTTGTGAAGGCGAGCGCGGCGCGGCACTGGTCGAGTGCCTGGCGCCGAATCGGCGGACCGAGGTTGAGTTCTCGGCCATGGAAGCCGTCGAAGTGGTGGAAGAGGCACCTGCCGGGCAGTAAACAGCCATTGCCGATGGTTTTAAAACGGGCCCAGTCACGCGGGCCCGTTTTTTATAGCGCGTGATCGTCTGCTATTCCCTTGAGTTTGTAGAGCAGTTCCAGCGCCTCGCGCGGCGTCAGGTTATCGGGTTCGATACCCTGAAATGCATCCGTCAGCGGACACTCTTCCTCGTGCTTGAACATATCGATCTGCTGCTGTGTTCTGCCATCCGGGTGCAGCGCCGCAGCGTGTGTCTGACCGGTTTCCAGTTGACGCAGGATGTCCCGGCCCTGCTCCAGTACCCGATCCGGCACACCGGCCAGGGCAGCGACCTGCAGCCCGTAACTGCGGCTGGCGGGCCCGTGCTTGACCGCGTGCAGAAAAACGATACGTTCGCCGTGTTCCACCGCATCGAGGTGTACATTGGCCGTCGTTGCTATTTCCTCGGGCAGCCCGGTTAACTCAAAGTAATGCGTCGCGAACAGGGTATAAGTGCCAATAGCGGCGAGTTCCCTTGCCACCGCCCAGGCCAGTGCCAGGCCGTCATAGGTACTGGTGCCACGGCCGATTTCATCGATCAGAGCCAGGCTCTGGCAACTGGCATTGTTGAGGATGTTGGCGGTTTCGGTCATTTCCACCATAAAGGTCGAACGGCCGCCGGCCAGGTCGTCAGAGGCGCCGATACGCGTGAATATGCGATCTATCGGTCCAATGCCGGCCTGGTCAGCCGGCACAAAACTGCCCACGCAGGCGAGCAGGACAATCAACGCGGTCTGACGCATATAGGTCGATTTACCACCCATATTGGGGCCGGTAATGATCAGCATGCGTCGTTCGTCGTCCAGTTCAACATCGTTCGGGACAAAGGGATCTGCGCTGAACTTCTCGATAACCGGATGCCTGCCGCCGCGTACCACAATGCCTGGTTCCTCGTTCAGCTCCGGGCGGGACCAGTTCAGGCTGTCGGCACGTTCGGCGAGGGTCGCCAGCACATCGAGTTCGGCAAGACCTTCGGCGCAGGTTGACAGTGCCTGTCCATGCTCTAACAGCTGATCCAGCAGTTCATGGTAGAGCGTTTTTTCACGTTCCAGTGCCTTGCTGCGCGCACTGAGCACCCGGTCTTCGTGTTGTTTGAGTTCTGGTGTAATGAAGCGCTCGACGCCCTTCAGCGTTTGCCGGCGCTGGTAGTTGTCCGGTACCTGCTCGGATTGACTGCGGCTGACTTCGATGTAGTAGCCGTGAACCCGGTTGTAGCGTATTTTCAGGTTGTTGATGCCGGAGCGTTGGCGTTCCTGCGCTTCCATTTCCAGCAATACCTGGTCGCTCTGTTCACTGAGTCGTTTCAGCTCGTCCAGTTCAGCGTCGTAACCCACCGCAATAACGCCGCCGTCGCGTAGCAGGGCGGGCGGGATATCGGGTATCGCCTTGCGCAGCAGCTTGAGGATTCCGGGTTGCTCCTGGATACGCGACGACAAGTCCCCGAGCAGTGGATCGCTGTCAGTGCGCATCAGCATCTGCAATTCGGGCAGGCGTGCCAGGGTATCGCGTAGTGCACTTAAATCACGCGGGCGCGCGGACTTCAGCGCGATCCGCGACAGGATGCGTTCGAGATCGCAGCTGCCGCGCAGTTGCTCACGCAGGCTGTCAAACAGGCGGGCCTGCAACAGTGATTCAAGGCACTGGTGACGTTTGGCGAGGACTTTGCGGTCGCGCAGGGGACGGTGCAACCATCGGCGCAGCAATCGTCCGCCCATGGCCGTCACGCTTTTATCCAGTATGGCGATCAGGCTGTGTTGTTTGTGCCCGGACTGTGCCTGATCGAGCTCCAGGTTACGGCGCGTCGCGGCATCCATTATCACGCTGTCTTCGTGTTGCTCGCTGCGCAGGCCGCGCAGGTGTGGCAGGGCGGCACGCTGTGTATCCTTGACATACTGCAACAGCGCACCTGCCGCTGCCACCGCAACAGGCATATCCTGGCAGCCAAAGCCGGCCAGGTTCTGCGTGCCGAACTGCTGGTTGAGCTGGCGGGCTGCAGTTTCGGTGTCGAAATGCCAGGGCGGCAGGCGGTGCAGACCGCTGCGAGCCTGCATTACCTGTGGCAGCGAAAGGTCTTCGCTGACCAGCAATTCGGCGGGTTGCAGCCGCTCGATTTCGCCCAGCAGGGCCTCTTCGCCGCTAAACTCCTGAACCACGAAACGTCCGGCGGACAGATCCAGCGATGCCACACCGTAGTAACCTTCCTTGTCCAGGTGCAGCGCAACCAGCAGGTTGTCGCGCCGTTCCTGGAGCAGGGCTTCCTCGGTCAGGGTGCCTGGCGTGACAATGCGTACCACCCCGCGTTCCACCGGTCCCTTGCTGGTGGCGGGATCACCCATCTGTTCACAGATGGCGACCGATTCGCCCAGTCGAACCAGCCTGGCCAGATACTGGTCGACTGAATGGGCCGGGATGCCGGCCATGGGAATGGGTTCGCCGGCAGACTGGCCACGACTGGTCAGTGTAATGTCCATGAGTTCCGAAGCCTTGCGAGCATCTTCGTAGAACAGCTCGTAGAAGTCGCCCATACGATAGAACACCAGGATGTCAGGGTGTTGCGCCTTGATGCGCAGGTACTGCTGCATCATCGGTGTGTGTTTGCTGGAGCTGGGTACGGCGGACATGGCCGACAAGTGTAGCTGAAATGGCGGGTGCGCTACAGCTTGCGAAAAGGTGCCAGCTTTGATACTCATTACCCTGGTCAAGCGGGGAGCGATGTATGAGTCTGGATCAGAGGCCTTGCCAGGAAAAATGTGCTAAATGGCTGAGGCGTTAGCGGACCTCGCCGGCCGTCTGGCGGCTGCGCTGCGGCGTCGCGGTGAGTGGCTGGCGACCGCCGAGTCCTGTACCGGCGGCTGGGTGGCCAAAATCTGCACCGATCTTGCCGGCAGTTCGACGTGGTTTGAACGTGGTTTTGTCACCTATAGCAACGACTCCAAGCAGGAACTGCTCGGGGTGTCGACTGAAACCCTCGACCGCTATGGCGCGGTGAGCGAACAGGTGGTGCATGAAATGGCTGCAGGTGTTTTGCACAACAGCCACGCACAGTGGGCGCTGGCCATCAGTGGGCTGGCCGGGCCCGGCGGTGGTTCCAGGGAAAAACCGGTAGGGACGGTCTGTTTTGCCTGGGCCGGGCCGGACGGTTGGATGATGAGTCGGCGTTACTGCTTCGACGGGGACCGGGAGGCGGTGCGTCGGCAGGCGGTGGCAACGGCGCTGTCGTTGTTAACCACTCACCTCAATGAATTGACGTGAACGGGCCCGGCCCTGGAACCCGACGGCTGTTCTTTGCCTTGTGGCCCGATGCGCGGGTGCGCGCGCAACTGGTGGCGCTCTCCCGTCACTGGGTCAGGCGTCCGGTGGCGGATGACAAGCTGCACATGACGTTGCTTTTCCTGGGCAGGCGTAACGAGCAGGAACGGGCCTGTTTTTGTCAAGCGGCTTCGAAAATACAGTGTGAATCCTTTGATTTACATCTGGATTATCTGAGTGGCTGGCCGAGAGCCGGCATTCAGTGGCTGGGAACCAGCCAGGTTCCAGGCGAGGTAACAGGCCTCGTCGACAGTTTGGCGGCGGTGTTGGAGCCGTGCGGCTTCGAGGCCGAGAAACGACCTTTTGTTCCCCACATAACCCTGGCGCGCAAGGTGAAACACCCGAAGGTGAAAGCCGGTCTGGAAGCGATCCACTGGCCGGTGCGGGACTTTGTGCTGGTTGAGTCGGCCGTCGTCGAGGGTGGCGCCAGCTATGAGGTATTGCAGCGCTGGCCGTTTGAAAACCGGGACAGGGTTGGGGACAGGGAGTAAATTGAGATGCCGGTATCGGCAATTCTCAAAACACTGTTTATTTTTACAGTGGTCTGGTGCATACTCAGCCCTTAACAGCCAACCCGCGGGGCAGGGATTGCCCGCAATTTAAACGACGTAAGCGGAGAAGTCTATGGACGATCACAAGCGTAAGGCGCTCAGTGCGGCGCTGGGCCAGATTGAAAAACAGTTTGGCAAAGGTTCCGTCATGCGTATGGGCGATGTCAACGCCGCGCGTGATGTTGAGGTGGTTTCTACCGGTTCGCTGGGGCTGGATGTGGCGCTGGGGGTCGGTGGCCTGCCACGCGGACGCGTGATTGAAATCTACGGCCCCGAGTCTTCCGGTAAAACCACCCTGAGCCTGCAAGCCATTGCTGAAGCGCAAAAGGTCGGCGGTACCGCGGCCTTTATCGATGCCGAGCATGCACTGGACCCAACCTATGCCGAGAAGCTTGGTGTGCAGATCGACGATCTGCTGGTGTCGCAGCCCGACACCGGTGAACAGGCGCTGGAGATTGTCGATATGCTGGTGCGTTCCAGCGCTGTGGACATAGTGGTGGTCGACTCGGTCGCCGCGCTGACACCCAAAGCCGAAATCGAGGGCGAAATGGGTGATTCCCACATGGGACTGCATGCCCGTCTGATGTCGCAGGCCCTGCGCAAGCTGACCGCCAACATCAAGCGTTCCAATACACTGGTCATTTTCATCAATCAGATCCGTATGAAAATCGGCGTCATGTTTGGTAATCCTGAAACCACGACCGGCGGTAATGCCCTGAAATTCTACGCCTCGGTGCGCCTGGATATCCGCCGTATCGGCGCCCTCAAGAAGGGCGATGAAATTATCGGTAACGATACCCGGGTCAAAGTCGTCAAGAACAAGATGGCGCCTCCGTTCAAACAGGTGCAATTCGAAATTCTCTACGGTGAGGGTATTTCCCGCGAAGGTGAACTGATCGATCTGGGCGTCAAGCACGACATCGTTGATAAAGCCGGTGCCTGGTACAGTTACAACGGTGACCGTATCGGCCAGGGCAAGGATAATGTGCGCAACTTCCTCAAGGAGCATCCGGAGATCGCGCAGGATATCGAACAACAGTTACGCGTCAGGTTGCTGGATAAGGCGCCTGCGCCAGTAGAAGCGGTTGAACCCCTCGAATCCACTGGCTGACGATAGCGCCGGGGTCTACCAGCAGTCGTACACAACGGCGTTACGGCTTCTGGCGCGCCGCGAACACAGTGAGCTTGAGTTGCGCCACAAGCTCATCGGGCGAAGCTTCACCGACACCATTGTTGATGCCGTTGTCATGCAACTGGCCGACGAGGGTTTGTTAAGTGACCAGCGTTTCGCCGAGGTTTATGTCCGCAGCCGATTTGAGCGGGGTTATGGACCGCTGCGTATTCGGGCTGAGTTGCGTGAGCGGGGTATCAGCGGCGATTTGACGGAGCAAATGCTGGCAGGGCTGTCCCGGCGCTGGGTTGAATCTGCCGGCCGGCAACGCAGCAAGCGTTTTGGTCACCAGCTTCCCGCTGATTACCGGCAGCGCACAAAACAGATGCGTTTTTTGCAACAGCGCGGTTTTACCTCTGACCAGATCCAGGCGGTTTTTCGTGTTGCAGACAGGCATTGACCTCCAGGACAGTAACGTTGTACCCCAGGGCACCCTCTC
>CBFDBP010000022.1:0-22532 GCA_965603065.1 uncultured Gammaproteobacteria bacterium | reverse complement strand
ATTAAGACCAGCTGTGTTCTCTGAGGGGCGCTGCAGCGGGGACTCCCCCGCCAGGCTCAGGGATACTGGACACTTCGAAAGAACGGCGCTCATCTTTGTCTTCAGGAGATGACTATGAACGCTGTTTTAGATACCTCATCCGACTATAAAGTCGCCGATATCAACCTGGCCGACTGGGGCCGCAAGGAAATCGGCATCGCCGAAAGCGAAATGCCCGGCCTGATGGCGCTGCGCGAGGAATTTGCTGCCGAGAAGCCACTGCAAGGTGCGCGCATCACCGGCAGTCTGCATATGACCATCCAGACGGCGGTATTGATCGAGACCCTGGTCGATCTCGGTGCCGAGGTCCGTTGGGCTTCCTGCAATATATATTCCACTCAGGATCATGCCGCGGCTGCCATTGCTGCGCGTGACATCCCGGTATTCGCGTGGAAAGGTGAAACCATCGACGAATACTGGTGGTGCACGGAACAGGCCCTGAACTGGCCGGATGGCGGCATGCCGAACATGATCCTGGACGATGGCGGCGACGCCACGCTGCTGGTTCACAAGGGCGTCGAGTTCGAAAAAGCCGGTAGCGTTCCGGAACCAAAAGCCGACGACAACGAGGAATGGAAAGCCATTCTCGCTGTCCTGAAGCGCACGCTGGAGACCAGTCCTGGAAAATGGCAGAAGATGGCCGACAGTGTCAAAGGCGTTACCGAAGAAACGACCACCGGCGTGCACCGCCTTTACCAGATGCAGGAAAGCGGAGAACTGCTTTTTCCGGCCATGAATGTCAACGACTCGGTGACAAAATCCAAATTCGATAATCTATATGGTTGCCGCGAATCGCTGCTTGATGGTATCAAACGCGCTACCGATGTCATGATCGCGGGCAAGATCTGCGTAGTACTGGGTTACGGCGACGTGGGTAAAGGCTGCGCCCAGGCTTTCCGCGGCATGGGCGCAACGGTATTGGTGACGGAAATCGATCCTATCTGTGCCCTGCAGGCTACGATGGAAGGTTACCGCGTTGTCACCATGGAAGAAGCGGCAGGCCAGGGTGACATCTTCGTCACCACCACCGGCAACGTTAACGTCATCACCCATGAGCACATGCTGGCGATGAAGAATGAAACCATTGTCTGCAACATCGGTCACTTTGATTCAGAAATCGATATCGCATCACTGGAAAAATATACCTGGGAAGAGATCAAACCCCAGGTTGATCACGTTATTTTCCCGGATGGGAAGAAGATCATCGTGCTCGCCAAAGGCCGCCTGGTAAACCTGGGCTGTGCAACGGGCCACCCGAGCTTCGTGATGTCCGCTTCCTTCACCAACCAGGTGATGGCACAGATGGAGCTGTTCAACAGCACTGACGACTATGAAAACAAGGTCTATGTCCTGCCCAAACCCCTGGACGAGAAGGTTGCCCGCCTGCATCTGACCAAGATCGGCGCCAGGCTGACCACCCTGACCCGGGAGCAGGCCGATTACCTTGGCCTGAATATCGAAGGCCCGTACAAAGCGGACCACTATCGTTACTAAGCAAAACAGCTATCCGTAACCACGGAATACATGGAAACGAGGCAACCCTCGTGATTTTAAGGCATGAGGTTTCCGCGATTTTCCGTGTATTCCGTGGCCATGACCAGTTAGGCAGGTAGAGAGCCACCCGATCAATGGAATCGCAAAAAAAACACCGCAAAGTTTACAGCTTCGAATTCTTTCCACCCAAGACTGAAAAAGGTGTTGCCAATCTTCGCAACACCCGTGATGAACTGGCCAGTCTCGAGCCTCGGTTTTTTTCGGTAACCTTTGGCGCTGGTGGTTCAACGCGTGAACGAACGTTTGACACCGTACGTGAAATCCAGCGCGAATCCGGCATCGAGGCCTCACCTCATTTGTCCTGCATTGGCTCCACCAAAGACAACATCCGCGACATCCTGAATCTATACAGGAAGGAGAATATTAACCACATCGTGGCACTGCGCGGGGACCTGCCATCAGGCATGGGTTTGCCTGGTGAGTTCCGCTACGCCAGTGAACTGGTTGAATTCATTCGCGCTGAAACCGGAGACCACTTTCATATTGAAGTCGCCGCCTACCCCGAGTTTCACCCGCAGGCACGCAACGCTGATACAGACCTGGCTAACTTCAAACGCAAAGTGGATGCCGGCGCAGACAGTGCCATCACCCAGTATTTCTTTAACCCTTACGCCTACACCCACTTTGTCGAGCGCTGCGAAAAACTGGGCATCGACTTACCCATCGTGCCCGGCATCATGCCGATCACAAACTATACGCAGTTAGCCCGTTTTTCCGACATGTGCGGCGCGGAAATCCCCAGATGGATTCGTAAACGACTGGAAGCTTATGGCGACAACCGGGATTCGATCCGAGCCTTCGGCGAGGAAGTCGTGACGGAAATGTGCCAGACGCTACTGGACGCAGGCGCACCCGGCCTGCATTTCTATACCATGAACCAGGCAGGCCCGAGCAAGGCAATCTGGGAAAATCTTGGCCTGAACGAATAGCGATTGCTGTTCTTTGCCTGGTCCAGTGCGCTTGTCCCGCTTTTATACCGAACAGTCACTGTCCCAGGGGCAGGCCGTGACGCTGGAAGAAACGACCAGTCATCACCTGCTACGGGTTCTACGCCTTAAAGCCGGTGAATCTCTGCTGTTGTTCAACGGTGATGGCAAGGAGTACCGGGCGATTCTGGAAGAATCCGCTAAAAAGCAGGCAAGGGTCCTGGTTCAGGATAGCCGGCAACCTGACCGGGAGTCGAAGCTGCACATCACACTGGGACAAGGCATCTCACGCGGTGAACGCATGGACTTCGTACTGCAGAAGTCAGTGGAACTGGGCGTTACATCCATCACCCCACTGTGGGCAAAACGGTCCCAGGTGCAACTTAGTGGTAAACGTCTGGAAAAACGCCTGACCCACTGGCGTGGCGTGATACGTTCAGCCTGCGAACAATCCGGGCGTGTTTATCTGCCAAAACTCCATAGCCCCGAAAAGTTACCTGACTGGTACAGTGTCAACCGGACACAGTGTCTGCAGCTTGCGCTTGACCCGGCAGCATCGCTGCAGCTGTCCGATCTCACACCAGCCAGGGAGATTCGAATATTGATTGGCCCCGAAGGGGGGCTGGAGGGCGACGAAATCAGCATGGCTGAAGAAAGCGGTTTCAAGCGCATTCGATTGGGACCAAGGATTCTGCGTACCGAAACAGCCGCCCTGGCAACCGTGGCGGCCTTGCAAACGCTATGGGGTGACCTGTCGGCTTAAGCCGAAACTTTTACCCAGGTCTTTTCAACCAGTGCCTGGATGACGCTAAGATTTGGAATCAACGCTTCTTCTCTGCCGATCTGTACACAGTCTGCAACGGTATCCGGCAGGGTTCTCGCGGCCGCTATCGAATCAGCCAAAGCATCGGCATCGGCATTGAACAGGCATGGAATACCAGCTGTCACCATGGCGAAAAACGGCAAATTTGTTTCTGCGTTGACAGAGTTGAGAATGGAAATACGGGATCCACGCTCGCCCCGGGGCAGGCTGTAACCGCATAGACGTTCTATCGATATAACCGGCAAATCCTGATCACGCCAGCGCAAACGACCCAACAGCCAGTCCGGGCCACCTTCAACAAGATCGAGTGGCTGATAGTTAAGAACTTCAGCAATGGCAACATTAGGCACCAGCAGGTTCGTATTCTCCAGCGGCAGCAAAAGGCTTCTTACAGATTCAACAACAGCGTTCATATCAATAACTCCCTGTATGGCAAGTGGGCCATGCGGAAAATTCGGAAACAGATTTTATTCATACGGTGTGCCTGGCGCGGCGCACGACCGCCGCCGTAGTATTCCTGCAGCAAGTGTCTTGCAACAAAGTCCGGTGCAGCGACAGGATGAAAGATGTGAATGTATGTTTCGCATGGCCCACTAGCTAATGCTTGTGCATTCAGGCTTACAACGACCGCTTAATGCCTGCGCGAGTTGTTCAGGAGTACCGCTCAGTTCCACCTTACAGGAACGCCGAGCCGCTTCCGGCAGGTTAGAAATCACGCAACTTTCCGAGCTCTGCGCCCAGACAAATCCACCGCACCGTGAAATTGACGCACAACCCTGGGCGCCGTCTTTACCGAGCCCGCTGAACATGATCGCCCCACATTGCGCACCAAAGGTTTCAGCAGCGCTGCGCAGTACCGCATTGATATCCGGACGCTGCGTGGATTCCCAGGCCCTGTCGCTTCGGCGAATAGTACCCCCGGCATTCATTTCAATCCTGTTTCTGGCCGGCACCATCCACACCTGCCCCGGCTCGATGCTCTGACCTTCGCCCAGCATGGCCACTGGCCAGGCACTGCAACGGTCCAGTTGCTCTACCAGCAAACCTTGAAAGGATTCAGATATGTGCTGAGCCAGTAAAAAAGTCACCGGTAATTTATCGGGTAATGCCTGCAAAAAGCGCGCAATGGCCTTTGGCCCGCCAATCGATGCCCCCAGCACCACCAGCCAGGGCGATTCACTCTTTCCGGTATTGCTATCCTGAACCACCCGAAACGGCGGCTGATGATGCCGGCTACGGACAGTGGCATTCGGCACGCCCCGCTCGGCCAGGACTCTCAGCTTGCCCACCAGCCTGCGCAGCCAGATCTCACCGTTTCCAATGCCACCCCGGTTAATCAGTACCGGTAGCGGCGACTGTTGCAATACATCCTGGATCTGATCCCGACCCCATTGATCACGCATTCCCAGCAGAACTACGTCAGCACCATTCCAGGCAGCGGGCAGGGAAAATCCGAAACCCCCTTCAAATACGACCTCTATGCCTTGCTTCTCCAGCAGTACGCGAATTTCATTGCGTTCCGTACTGTCTGCCAGTAGCGCAACTCGTAAAGTTGCCTGTGGGGCTTCATCCATCTACGTGTTGTTCCTCGAGCATTGCCCGAATATTCTCCATCAGTTCAGCTTCCTGGAATGGCTTGCCCAGGTAACGATTTACACCAATCTGCATTGCGCGCTGACGATGCTTATCACCGGTGCGCGAAGTAATCATGATAATCGGGATATCCCGGAGACGCGCTTCATTACGAACATGTGTAGCCAGCTCAAAACCATCCATACGCGGCATCTCGATATCGAGCAGCATTATATCAGGGATATGCTCCTGAAGTTTTGACACAGCATCGACACCATCCCTCGCCGTAACAACATTCATGTCATTGCGCTCCAGCAGGCGGCTTGTGACTTTACGCACAGTAATGGAATCATCGACCACCATGACAGAAACAGCCTCGGTGCGTAGCGGCTGCTGAATCAGTTCCTCAACTTGCGCCATTGCCAGGGAAACACCACCGCGCAACATTTCCACCACATCGAGAATCATCACCACACTGCCATCACCGAGAATTGTTGCACCGGAAACACCTTTCACGGCGCTGATCTGAGGCCCAACCGATTTCACCACAATTTCACGGCTTGCCAACAGGTTTTCGATGTGAAGAGCGACGCCGCGATCGCCGACGCGTGCCAGCAGCACGGGGTGCTTCGGTGCACTGTCAAGACGCGGTTTCCCCGTCCCCAGCAGGCTACCGAGATGACGAACCTCATACTCAAAACCGCCGTAATTAAAACGTGCTGCCGGATCATCATAGTACGCCTTGAGGTCTTCCACGCGCATGCGCACGATACCTTCGATACTGGACAAGGGAATGGCGTAAGTATCCTCGCCCACCTCTACCAACAGCGCCTGGTTCAGCGCCAGGGTGAATGGAAGTCGCACAGTAAAACTTGTACCCTTGCCGGACTCGGATTCTATGTGCAGCGAGCCACCCAGCTGCTTGACTTCGCTGTTAACCACATCCATACCCACACCACGACCGGCAACCTGGGTCACCTTCTCCGCGGTACTGAAACCGGTTTCCAGAATAAACTGAAGCACATCATTATCGGTAAGGTCGGATCCGTCATCCATCATGCCACGTTCAATAGCCTTGCTGCGTATAGCGGCCAGATTCATACCGGCGCCATCATCAACAATTCGCAACACGACGTCGGAAGATTCCCGATCAAGCAAAATCCTTATGGTTCCAGATTCGGGTTTACCCGCATTACGGCGCTGCTCAGGCATTTCAATGCCGTGTGAAATTGCATTACGCAGCATATGCTCAACTGGCGCAATAATCCGATCAACCACTGTGCGGTCCATTTCACCTTCTGCATCGGACAGTTCCAACTCCACCTTCTTACCCAATTCCTGGGCAGTCTGACGAACAATACGACGCAAACGCGCTGCCAGACTCGTGAAAGGCACCATCCGCGTACGCATCAACCCTTCCTGCAATTCGGTGTTCACCCGCGATTGCTGCAACAACAGGGTTTCAGATTCGCGGGTAATGTTGTCCAGCAGGCTCTGAATGCTGTTTAAGTCACTGATACTTTCCATCATAGAGCGCGACAGCTGCTGCATGTGCGAATAACGATCCATTTCCAGGGGGTCGAAATCTTCGTCTTCCATGTCCGCTTCTGTCTCGTAGCGGAACAGTACCTGCGCCTCGGTCTCTATCTCCAGCTTGCGCAACTGTTCCCGTACGCGGGATACGGTCTGATCCATTTCAACCAGGTTGAATCGATAGGCACCGACTTGCTGTTCCAGACGTGAGCGGTAAATACTGACTTCACCGGCGTAGTTAACCATATTGTCGAGCAGGTTTGCTTTAACACGCACCAGCTCCTGGCTTGAGCGGGACGCGGCCCGGCGTTCTTTATGCCCGGTTTCACCTTCGACAGCCACTGCCTGCAAAGATTTCTCGCTTTCATCCTTTGTAACGGCCGATTTCGATGCCTTGAGCGGCGCGTCAACTTCTCCGCCTGCGCACAGCAATTCCAGACTGGCCACTATTTCGGAGGCGGTTGTCAGCGGCTGACGCTTGCGAACCAGCCTAAGCATGCCGGTCAGGCTGTCGTGCGCCTGCTCCAGCACGCCAAACATGGATTCGCTGACGCCAGTCCCACCTCCGGCCACCTTGACCATCAGCGATTCAACGGCATGGGCAAGGTCCCCTATGGCGCTGATATCAGCCATACGAGCGCCACCTTTCAGGGTATGCAACTCGCGCTGTAACTCCGTCATCAGTGATTGATCGTCCGGGGCGTACTTCCAGGCCTGTAACGTCTGCTCAGTGTGGTCCAAAATATCGCCGGCTTCCTCCAGAAACACTTCCAGTATTTCAGGATCAGTCTCGGCATACGGGTCTTCCGAAGCCGGCTCCGTTCCATCCCCGGATTCCGCCACCGGGTTTGCATCTTGCTGCCGGATAACAACCGCCTCATTCTGTTCCCCCACAGTGTCAGTGTCCTGCTGCTGGTTCGGGGCCACAAGCGGCTCATCCTGAAGCATTTCTGCCACAGCGGCAGGGGCCTGCTCGCTCAAGCCATGCAGGCGGGCAATCAGCGATTCTGCTGCCACAAGCGGTTTGCGGTTACGAACGCTGTCCAGCATATGCGCCAGACTGTCCTGGGCGTGTTGCAGGCCATCCATGGCGTCATCACCTGACTCGGCATGACCCTCAACAATAGCGCTAATCAGCGACTCGACAGCGTGCGCCAGATCACCGATCGGGCCAAGATCCGCCATGCGTGCACCGCCTTTCAGGGTATGCAATGCGCGCTGCAGCTCGGCAAGGGCCTCGCCATCATCGGTCGACTCCCGCCAACGATGCAAGGCAGAATCGCTCTCTTCCAGGTTATCCGCACCCTCTTCAAGGAAGATTTCCAACAGCTCGTCATCGCATTCCGCGTAAGGATCGCCACCCTCAGCCGTCACCTCCTGCATCGGTTCGGCGTCAATCTGCATTTCATTTACTTCAACGGCCTGACCATATGCTTCATCCTCGACTATTTCGGCCAGGGTTTTTTCGGCACTGGGAACAGGAACCGCTTCGTACAGTGAGCGGACCTGATTCAGCAGATTCCCGTATCCATCAGGCTCGGTGGTGTCATAAGGAAGACTGGACAACATCTGTTCGAATATTCCGGCACTTTCCTCCAGCACCTTGCAATCTTCTTCCGACAACGGCATTCCTGCAGCCATCAGTGCTTTAGTCCATCGCTCCAGTTCTCCCGCCAGATCGGCAATAATCACAGCTTCCGCCATGTGGGCACTGCCATGCAGGGTGTGCACGGCACGCGCCAGTGCTTCATCGACCTTAGTCTCACCGACCACCACCTGAGTCAGAAACTGGCGAATAACTTCAAGATGCCCTCGTGTTTCCGTATTGAAAATATCGTAAAGCACTGGATCCATGACACCGGCATAGTCCATTTCTTCTGCTATAGACCCAGTTGCTTCAACCAGCTGTTCAGGCGCTTCGACACCAGGATCAATTTGTTCAATCGGCAACACGGCTTCATCCGCTTGAAGCTCCGATTCCATCTGGATATCGCGCCGCTGTTCCGGCACTGCGTCTTTTGCCGATTCCACTTCAGCAGGCTCAGTTGCGGGCATAGCTTCGCCCCTGCTAAGTGCGTCTGCGCACTGCATAAGGTGAGCAATCGGCTGTTGAGTGGGGGTACTGTCCTTAATCTGTTGAACCAGCTCCAGCAAAGCGCCCGAAGCGGCTTGCAGAAGGTCCGTTGTTGCCGGGCTACGCGAGACAGAGCCATCTATCAGCCTGTTGAGTAAATTCTCACAAGCCCATGCAAACTCACCGATGCGCATGGCGCCGACCAACCGGCCGCTGCCTTTCAGCGTATGGTAGGAGCGTCGAATACTGCCCAGTGCCTCCGAGTTCTCGGGGTCCGTAATCCAGGCAGGGAGCTGTTCATTTATACTGGCCGACTCCTCATCGGCTTCCTCGATAAAGATCTCCAGTATCTCTTCATCGATTTCCTCGCCCATAATGGCCAAGCTGTCGTTTTCTTCCTCAAGCCGCTCTGATACGACTTCGAATTCATGCTCGGTAAACGGCGGCATGGTTAGAGATTCTTCAACACCCTGATCGTCATGCTGTGACAGCAGCTCTTCTTCGTCAGGGTCTTGCTGCTGTTCCGGTTCAGCTGGCTGTGCATCCGTACTATCCAGTAGTCGCTCGCCTATGGATCCGGCTTGTGCTTCACTGTCGAAGCTGCTTTCGCCCTCTTCCATACTTACAGCAACAACATCGTCCCGCACTTCGCCACCAGCAAGCTCGATACCATCCGACTCACTGGATACTTCCTGCTGTTCAATTTTATGCGCCGGGTAACCTAGCTTGCCAACACTTTCCTCGGCCACGGCCATTGCCGAACCACCATACATACGATGTTCCCTGCGCCCTTCCAGGTAATACTCGAGACCGCAGACAGCGTCCGCGAGTGAGTCCAGTTCATGCTGCGGTGGCTGCCTGTTCTGCTGCAACAGATCGCCCTCGATATAACAGCTGACTGAATCGATCAGTGCAGCAGCGCGTGTTTCACCCACCAACACCAGACCACCCTTGAGCTGGCTGAACAACTGTGGTACCTCACCCAGTTTTTCTGTGTCACTGTCAGCTTCTGTATAGGCAACAATCGCCTCTTTTGCACGCGTCAGGTCGGTGATAGCTTCCTGCATAACAACATCCATCACCTGGTTAAACTCCGATTCGGCCAGTTGATCTTCAAGCTTGGCCTCGCTATCAGGCACAGCGCGGCCACTGCCCATATCTTCAACCGAGGATTCGACCAATAGCAGTACACTGGCCACATCCATCAACAGGGTATCTGGCGGCACTTCTCCTGAATCCACGTACTGCCGAAGATCATCCGCCTTGGACAACACCGCTTTTCTTGGTGCATCCAGGCTCAACATACCCAGGGTGTCTCCCAATGAACGCAAGGAAACGATGAGTGGCTCAAGTTCCTCCAGGTCCCTGCAGCCATTACGCAACACAATATCCAGTGTATCCTTGAGTCGAGCCAGCTCTTCTTTAACAGCGATGGCAACAGTATTAAACAGATCAGCGTTTTGACCAGTCAGGCTTTCTTGGGCAGCCGCCAGTTCATCCTCGCCTGGAAATGCGTCCACTAAATGATAGGTCGACTGGATTTCAGCAACCCGCTGACCGGCGGAATGCGCCTGCCCTACATAAAACAGCAGGTTCTTGACAATATCCTCTGATACATTCTGTGCCAGTGCATCCTCGCCATGATCAGTGACACATTTTATTTGTCGATCCACCTGCCCCATCAAACGCTTGATGGAAACGTTGTTTTCCAGTGCATCCTCCTTAAGCGCATCGGCAAGACCGGCGGCAACCCACCACAGGCGGGCAACATGGTCACTGGCGCTTATGCTCTGCAGGCAATCCAGCACATCAACCATGCATGCCAGGGCGTCCCGTGCATTATCCCCCCTCAACCAGCCAAGCAGTCCAAGCTGAAAACGATGACGGAGAGCACCGGCATGTTCCTGGAAATCGCCGTCATTTTTTCTATTAGTGAAAGACTCCGGCAACTCAACGTTCAGATCAGGAGAGAACATGAAATTTTCGGACAGCTGGCTCTCACCGCGTATAGCACGCAAATCATTCAGGACCGGGAGCAGAACAAGAGGAATATCGCGGCCTCCGGAAATCAGCCGCTCCAGATAATCCGGCAACTGGAGAATTGCCCGCATCAGGATCTCACATGCATTATCGTGCTGTTTTACAGAATCGCCTGCTATCGCTTTTGTGACCTGCTCCATTTCCTCGGCCAGCAGCGATGCACTGTACAGCTCGACCATCTGCAAGGTCCCGTACACCTGGTGAAGATGGGCGTCCAGAAACCTCAGCTGCGCCTTATCCTCCGGGTTATCAACATACGTTTCCAGTGACTGGCGCGCTTCCTTGAGCGTTTCATCCAGTTCCTTTTTAACCCACGACAGTTTACTGAAGTCGATTACCTGATTCATTATCTATCCTTTCATTCCGCACTACGTGCTTTTAGTCTGCGCGCCGATAAGCCAGCGTATCTGCATAACGCACTTTTTCCATATCCGGATGCTTCCAATCCGGCAGCTCTCCTGGGCCCAATATCAATACCCCGCCGGGACGAAGAAATTCCGCTAACTGATTGACGATCTGCAAGCGCCATTCGCGGGCGTAATAAATCAACAGATTCTGGCAATAGATCAAACCCAAATTGGCAAATGGTGCATGTTTCACGTCTTGCAGGTTGAGTTGGGAGAACAACACCCGTTTGCGTAAAGTCTTTTTAATCCGGAAACGACTGTTCGTGACCTTTTGACAGTATTCATACTGAAAGGCTTCCCGAATATCACGAAGCCTGCGATTGAGATACATCCCCGTCCGAGCGTGGTGCAGAGACGGCAGACTGATATCGGTGCCCGTCATCCCGAAACACTGATCACCCGGCTGCCGGGAAAGACAGGCGTCGATCATCATCGACAGACTGTAGACCTCTTCGCCGGTAGCGCAACCCACACTCCACACATCGAAGCTTTCCCCCCGTTCCAACGCAGCTGGAAGCACCACTTCTTCAACCAGCTTCATCGATGATTCATGCCTGAAAAAACAGCTTTCATGAACTGTCAGGCAATCTATAAGCAATGACCATTCCCGCGCTTGAGGACTGCCGGAAGACAGGCGCCGGTAGTATTCGGTATATTCCCGGCACCCTGTCACACGCATACGCGACCGTATTCCGCTCGCCAAAAATAATCGGCGTTCTGGAGCGATAAACAAGCCGATACGGTTTTCCAGCAAATGCGTCCATTCGGCAAATTGCTGATCATCCAATTCCAGTGAAACCCCGGCCTGAGACCGGGGTTCACCGCAGGCTTGCACATGTCCAGCCGTCTCTGCCACGGGCTTGCGCCTCTTCTTACTCCGGCAGCTTGAATCCAGCGACCGAATTACCCATTTCGTCAGCCAGGCTGGTGAGGTTACCGATGGAGGCTGCAGTTTCGTTAGTACCTGCTGAAGTCTGCGTTGTGATCTCCTGGATAACGTGCATGGTTTCGGAGATATTGGACGCGGCCTTGGACTGCTGACGGGCAGAACCCGATATGTTTTGAATCAGACTGGAAAGATCGTCCGACACCTTCATGATCTGGTCCAGGGCTTCACCGGACTCCTGTGCCAGGCGCGCGCCGTTCACGACACCGGCGGTACTCTGCTCCATTGATATAACCGCTTCATTGGTATCCGTCTGAATGGTTTTAACCAGTGCTTCTATCTGCTTGGTTGCGTTACTGGAACGTTCCGCGAGACGCTGAACTTCGTCAGCAACCACCGCGAAGCCGCGTCCCGCTTCACCGGCCATGGCAGCCTGAATCGCAGCATTCAATGCCAGAATATTGGTCTGCTCGGCAATGTCATTGATAAGCTCAACGATATCACCGATTTCCTGTGAACTTTCACCGAGACGCTTAATACGCTTGGACGTTTCCTGGATGGTTTCGCGGATGCGGTCCATGCCTTCGATGTTACGACGCACCGTATCACCACCCTTTTTGGCGAAGTCTACGGACTTCAAAGCCATGTTCGCCGTGTTCTCCGAATGCTTCGAAACATCGTCTATTGAAACCGCCATTTCATTGATCGCAGTAGTGGCAGATGTAATTTCCTCTGCCTGGTGAACACTGGCCTCGGTCAGATGCTGTGCGGTTTTCTGCGTCTGCTGGGCAGCGGAGGATACGTGTCCGGACGTGTCATTGATGGTAGTTACCATGTCGCGCAAGGCATCAATAGTGTAGTTAACCGAATCCGCTATTGCACCGGTGAAATCCTCGGTAACGGTTGCATACGTGGTCAGGTCACCATCTGCGAGATTGCCCATTTCATCAAGCAAGCGCAGGATTGCTTCCTGGTTATTGCGGTTTTCCGTCTCCGCATACTTGCGGCGTTTTTCCTGATCGCGGTAGACCTGCATACCCAGCAGGAACAGCACCAGCAGGCTGATGGCACCAAACATATAGGCCATTTGCTGCTGTACCGGGCGCAAATCAGCCGCCAGCGCATATGCATTTTGCAAACTCAGTGCAGTAGCGTACAGCTCATCGGACTGGGATACCAAGCTGCGTGCCGACTCCTGAACGCCCAGCAGGGCATTGGATATATCGAGAAATGCTTCCACGTTGTCAGCAACGGTCTTGAATAGCATGGACGTCTCGAATAATTTCTCCCGTACGTCTTTACTCTTAACCATACCAATGAGCTCGTTACCACGCATCATTCCGTCGAGCACAGCGCCATACTCTTCAACGTCGTTCGTAAAACGCTCGATCGCCAACTCTATATTTTCACCGCTCAAGGCAAGTTCAATGTTGTTCACGATACGCTGACTAAGCATCAACTGCCGGGTTGCCAGGTTGATAGCAGAGCGGCTGGCCTTAGCCTTCAGAAGTGCCTCAACGACCTGCTGGTCGTAGGCCTGTAATTTTGGCATGAGCGAGTTTATAACCCGACCAACCTCTGCAACCACGGCCATGGTTCCTTCTCCCTGCAGGACGTAATCGACATTTTTCCGGAAGCTCTCCCAGTCCTTCTCGACAGCGAGCAATTCATCTTCGACAGAGTCCCTGCTCGACAACATACCGATCGCAACATTACCGCTACGCTCGTTGGTGAGTGTCTCCTCGAAGCGGTCACGATAGGCAGCCAGCTGTGCAAAAGCCCTCTCCCGGCCCAAAGAGGCTTCAAGTGCGTACTTCGCAATCTGCTGGGACAACACCTGTTGCTCACCGGCATAGCCAATATATTCCTTGTCATAATCGGCCTCGACACCCACGTACCAGAATACGCCGACCATAGTACCCAGCGACAGCAGCAAGGCTGCAATCAGGTACATCGTCCTTTTTTGTGAACCCACCTTGGCGTGGGGCTGTTTCGTTGTACTCATGCTTTGTCTCCTGACCTAATCGGCTGATCTACTTCCTCAAGAATTAATACCCCATTAAAACCCGCTAGCCTGCACCTAAACTGCAGCCTTCAAAAATTTTGGTGTTTCGGCGAGAGCATGCATGCTGAAAATACCCCAGTGCTCACCATCAACCTTGAATCCGTGCGTCATGTATTCATGGATGCATTCATCATCGCCCGGCAGTTCGTTACAACGCTGATCATCGCGAAAATGCCTCAAACCCAGAACAGCGTCCACGACAAGTCCCGAGTAAACGCCATTGTGGTTAACCACCAGGATACGGCTACGCCGGTTCAGCGATGCCGGCCGGTCATGCAGATACGCCTTCAGATCCATAATCGGCATCAGGTTGCCACGAACATTCGCGACACCACATACCCAGGATTTTGTACGTGGCACTTTAGAGAGGCTTAGCGGCGTCATAATCTCAGCGACCTCGCCCAATGGGGCTACCAGATATAGCTTGCCGAGCCGAAATGCTATACCACTCCATTCGTCATCGGACTGCTCCTGCTGTGGAAGCGCATGCGCATTGTCCAGGCATAACTGCTCCAGGTACGAAAGCCACTCCAGCGGAGTTTGACACGAGGAATTAGGCATGCCCCTGATCCTCAAGCCGCCGTTAAAACAGCATTAACCTTCTCCATCAACCTTTGCTCGGATACTGGTTTGGTGAGAAAGTCCCTGGCCCCCTGGCGCAACCCCCATACCCGATCGGTTTCCTGATCCTTGGTGGTCACAATAATCACCGGGATATCCGACGTTTCCGGATCCTTAGTCAACTGACGTGTCGCCTGAAAGCCGTTAAGACCCGGCATCACTACATCCATAAGGACCAGATCCGGTTTGAACGCTTTGGCACGTTCGATACCTGCGACGCCGCTCTCAGCAATTTCGGTTTCGTATCCGTGTTTTTCCAGCATGCCCTTCAGGACATGCGCTTCAGTTGGTGAATCATCTACAATCAGAACTTGTGCCATTGGTCTAACCCCTAGGTTGCTTACTACTCCATCAAACGCATGGCCGCTGGCGGCAGCGCATTCAGACTCGATCCCCTATGCGTGAACGTGCTCGCGAATCGCGCCCAACAATTCGTCTTTGGTGAATGGTTTGGTCAAGTACTGGTCTGACCCCACGATTCGGCCTCGTGCACGGTCAAACAGACCGTCCTTGCTCGACAGCATCACAACCGGTGTTTCCTTAAATGACTGGTTGTTCTTGATGAGCACACAGGTCTGGTAACCATCAAGGCGGGGCATCATGATATCGACGAAAATAATGTCCGGTTTTCCATCGGCAATCTTGGCCAGTGCCTCGAAGCCATCAGTCGCGGTAACAACTTCGCAGCCAGCCTTCTTCAACAAGGTTTCCGCAGTTCGGCGAATGGTCTTGGAATCATCGATAACCATCACCTTGAGGCCAGAAAAATCGCCTTCGACAGCGGTGCCGGTATTTTCAGTGGTTGCTTCAGCCCCTGTTTCGATTTCTTCTGTTTTCATCGGATCTACAATGCTTTGCATACGGCTCTTACCTGACCCACTTAGTGTCCTGTTTTCACGCCTGGCTGCAGTTTTCCCGTCTATACCGGCCCTGCCGACAACCCCAAGCGCCCGATTTGCCGACAAATTTGCGATATAATGGCGGCTACTGGCTTCTATCGTCCGCTGACCAGCAAACTTTACATCTATGAATTCGTTCACAAACTGAGCAATTAAGTGTTCATTGCCTGAGATCTCATGAGTATTCGCCTTGGTATCCTGATGGACCCGATCGGTGCGATCAAAGTCCACAAAGACAGCAGTTTTGCCATGTTGCTGGCCGCACAGGCCCGCGGCTGGCAACTTTTCTATATGGAGCAGGCAGATCTGTATCTGCGCAATGACCGCGCATTCGCCTCCATGCGGCAACTGAGGGTATATGACAGGGACAGCGACTGGTATGAGTGGACTGAGCCGGAAGACCTGCCCTTGTCCGGGCTTGATGCCCTGTTGATGCGGAAAGACCCCCCATTCGACATGGAGTATCTTTACACCACCTTTCTTCTGGAGCGCGCCGAACTGGAAGGCCTGCAGGTCATCAACCGAGCGGCCTCACTGCGCGACAGCAACGAAAAACTGTTTACCGCCTGGTTTCCCCAGTGCTGTGCTCCCAGCCTTGTCAGTCGTGATGCAACACGCCTCAGGGCGTTTCTCGAAGAGCATCACGACATCATACTCAAACCCCTGGACGCGATGGGCGGTGCATCCATCTTTCGCGTACGCAAGAATGACCCCAATATCAGCGTCATTCTGGAAACTCTCACCGGGCTGGGCCAGCGTACCGCGATGGCCCAGCAATTTATTCCTGAAATCACCCAGGGTGACAAACGTATCCTGATGATAGATGGGAAACCCGTGCCTTATGCGCTGGCGCGCATCCCGGCCAAGGGTGAAACCCGCGGCAACCTGGCTGCCGGCGGCCGTGGCGAAGGCGTTGAACTCAGCGACCGGGACCGCTGGATCTGTGAACAGGTGGGACCCGAGCTCCGCAACCGCGGGCTTGTGTTCGTCGGCCTGGACGTCATTGGCGATTATTTGACGGAAATTAATGTCACCAGCCCGACCTGTATCCGTGAACTGGATAAATTGTACGGACTCGATATCGCGGGCCAGCTGCTGGACTGCATTGAAGGCAGGCTTCAACCCGAACCTTGATGCCTGTTCCTGCCCTGCCCTGCTGGCGCTATGGACGATGAGCGGATGCAGCCGTTAAACTGCTACAGTGACCACGTCGATACCACCACGATTTGAAGCCCCGACCGTCGATAGACTGGCGCTGACGCTGTTTATCGCGACAGCAGTTCATGCCCTGGTCATTCTCGGCATCGGCTTTGAAGCCTTTGACCAGGATCCACCCGACAAGACCACACCCACGCTGGATATCACTGTGGTCAACCCTACAACGGCTCTGCCACCGGAAGACTATGACTACCTGGCGGAATCCAGTCAGGATGGTGCCGGTAATACCGCGGAAAAAGTACGCCCCCAGCAACAGATGATCGAACAGGCGCCTGCCGTCGTACCTTCTGAAGGCAAGCCCGCACCGACACAAACGATCACCCGTGACGACAGCCGTCACAAAATCGAGAAACCGGCTGAAACGGAACCCGATAAGAAGTCCGAACAACCCAGTGCCACGGAATTGGTCAACCGCAGCCTGGAAATGCTGGCGCTCGACCGGCAAATCAACCAGTCATTGCAGGCCTACTCGAAGAACCCGAGAAGCAAATTCATATCGGCGCGTACCAAGGAATTCAAATTTGCCAGCTATATGCGTGACTGGGTCGCCAAGGTCGAGCGTGTCGGCGAACTCAATTACCCGGATGCCGCACGCCGCCAGAACCTTTCCGGCAAACTTATCGTTCAGGTCGCCGTTTACCCGGATGGCAGCGTACGGGACATTACCATTCGCAAACCCTCCGGACACAAGATCCTGGACGACGCAGCGGTCCGTATTGTAAAACTGGCCGCTCCTTTTGCGCCGTTCCCGGACAGCATCAGCAAGGATACAGACGTCCTGTACATCACCCGCACCTGGGTTTTCACCAGCAGCAACCGCCTGAAAAGCCGATAAATACCTGTCACACCCTGTGCTGTATAAGCGATCGGCAATGCAACGCATCCACCAATACTGGCCGACACAGTCTGAATACCACCATTTGTCGTAACAACAGGTGATTATTGGCTGCCCGGCAATGAAAAACTCTTGTCTTGTAGATATACTTCCAGCATGAGCAACTCCCAACACCTGACCAATCAGTTTCTGATTGCCATGCCGGGCCTGGAAGACCCGAATTTCTTTCACGCTGTTACCTATATCTGCGAACACAATGAGCAGGGTGCACTGGGCCTGGTTATTAACAGGCCGCTGGATATGCAACTGGGTGAAATTCTGCAGCATATTCAGCTGCAACATTCAGAGCCCGAAGCACGCCGGATTCCGGTCCATCTCGGTGGACCGGTACAACAGGATCGCGGCTTTGTTTTACACGAACCGCTGGGCAGCTGGGAAGCAACGCTGAAAGTCACCGACCGCATTGGCATTACGTCTTCGATCGATATCCTGCAATCCATTGCCAGGAATGAAGGGCCGGAGCGCTCGCTGATCACGCTGGGTTACGCGGGCTGGGGCGCAGGCCAGCTGGAACAGGAAATGGCGGAAAACGCCTGGCTGAGCGGCCCTGCCGATCCCGACATTCTGTTCAACAGGCCGGATAAGGAACGCTGGAAAGCGGCAGCGGCGTCGCTCGGTGTCGACCTGGACTTGTTGTCAGGGGAAGCAGGTCACGCTTAATCCGCGTTAATGACAACGACCACCACAGCTCACCAGACACTGCTCGGTTTTGATTACGGACGCAAGCGCATCGGTGTGGCCGTTGGACAACGACTCACACAATCAGCGACAGCATTGACCACGGTGCGTGCCCGCGATGGCAAGCCGGACTGGCCGGCAATCAGCCATTTGATCGAAGAGTGGAAACCGGACGCACTGGTGGTCGGAATTCCGTATCATATGGACGGCACTGAACAGGACATGACCCACGCTGCGCGGCGTTTTAGCCGCCAGCTCGAAGGCCGCTATCGATTACCCGTGTATCCGGCGGATGAAAGATTGACTTCCTATATTGTGGAATCCAGCCTGCCAGGAAACAGCAATGCCCACCAGGACATTGACCCGCTGGCGGCACGGCTTATTCTTCAGGACTGGCTGCAACAGAAAGAACCACAACAGTGAGAAAACAGTACGATATCCCGGCGCTCATCGATCAGATGGCCGATGAACTGGAGCAGAAACTCGACATCAATGGGCAGACCGCCATGGTAGGCATTCATACCGGTGGCGTCTGGATTGCGCGGCGACTGCACAAAATACTAAAAATACAGCCGCCTCTCGGTGCCCTGGATATCTCATTCTACCGTGATGACTTTACACGTATCGGCATGAATCCCCAGGTCAAGCCGTCAGATCTGCCGTTTACGCTGGACGACCGGAATATCATCCTGGTGGATGACGTGTTACATACCGGGCGCACCATCCGCGCAGCGATGAACGAACTGTTCGATTACGGCCGGCCTGCATCGATTGTACTGGTAACACTGGTTGATCGCAGTGGACGGGAGCTCCCCATCGAAGCGAATGTTGTCGGCCTGCACATGGAACTCGGTCCCGACGAACACGTAAAACTCAGTGGGCCCGATCCGTTGGTGCTGGAGACAAAAAGCAACACATGAGCATTAATAACCTCCAGATCCGCAACGACGGCCGATTACGCCACTTCCTGTCCACCGAGGGATTGAACCGTGGTTTGTTGACGGAAATACTGGATACCGCAGAATCCTTTGCCGGCGTTGCCGAACAATCCGTAAAAAAGGTACCCCTGCTGCGCGGTAAAACCATCGTCAACCTGTTCTTTGAAGCAAGCACCCGAACCCGCACCACCTTTGAACTGGCCGCCAAACGGCTGTCCGCGGACGTACTGAACATTAACATCGGCGCCTCTGCCACCGTCAAGGGTGAAACCCTGCTGGACACACTGCGCAACCTGCAAGCCATGCACGTCGATATGTTTGTGGTGCGCCATGCCGATAGTGGTACAGCGCATTTCATTGCCCGTCATGTATTACCCCACGTCAGCGTCATCAATGCGGGTGATGGCCGGCATGCCCACCCGACGCAGGCAATGCTGGATATGTTTACCATACGCCGGGAAAAAGGTGCCGACTTTGGACGTCTGTCGGTTGCCATCGTGGGCGATATCGCGAACTCACGTGTGGCTCGCTCGCAAATTCACGCCTTGAACCTGCTCAACACGGGTGATGTGCGTATTATCGCGCCGCGCACCCTCATTCCGTCCCATGTCGAATCCCTGGGTGTTCGGGTCTTTCACGACTTGCGCGAAGGCCTGCGTGATGCAGACGTGGTTATCATGCTGCGTCTGCAGCGCGAGCGTATGAAAGGTGCCGTGTTACCCAGTGAGCACGAATACTACCGGCTGTACGGACTGACCGAAGAGAAGCTGTCCATGGCCAGGCCGGACATCACTGTCATGCATCCGGGCCCCATTAATCGCGGCGTGGAGATGGACTCCCAGGTCGCCGATGGCCCACGCTCTGTCATACTGCAACAAGTTACCTACGGCATTGCAGTGCGTATGGCGGTGATGTCAATGGCCATGCAACAAAAACACTCTCAGGATGGAGATGTCTGACGCACGTATTAAAATTTCCGGCGGCCGGCTGATCGACCCAGGCAACCGGATCGACGGTCTGCTCGACCTCTATATTGTCGATGGACGTATTGCAGCGATTGGCGCAACACCGGATGGCTTTTCCGCGGACATCGAACTGGATGCAAGCGGCCTGGCAGTCATCCCCGGGTTAATCGACTTATGCGCCCGCTTGCGTGAACCTGGACAGGAACACAAGGCAAGCATCGACAGCGAATGCCGGGCTGCAGCGGCGGGCGGGATCACGACACTGTGTTGCCCGCCGGACACGGACCCGGTTATCGATACACCTGCCGTGGTAGAACTGATTCGACACCGAACGCAACAGGCCGGTGCGGCTCGTGTCGTCACGCTGGGCGCCTTGACAAGGGGTTTGCGTGGTGAACAGCTGAGTGAAATGGCCGCCCTGCAACAGGCGGGATGTGTCGGTGTCAGCAACGCTTTGAAGCCGCTAACTTCGACACTTATCGAGCGGCGTACATTCGAGTACGCCGCCACCTTCGATTTAACCGTGTTTCTGCACGCCGATGATGCAGCACTATCCGCTAACGGCTGCATACACGAAGGCCAACTCTCAACGCGGCTTGGCCTGCCCGGTATTCCGCAGGCCGCGGAAATCGTGGCTGTAGCCCGTGATCTGGCATTAATCCAGCAAACCGGGGTACGGGCCCATTTCTGCAGATTGACCACCCAGCACGCGGTACGCATGGTAGCGCGCGCCCAGTTCGACGGCGTACCGGTCAGCGCTGATGTTGCCATACCTAATCTTTACCTCAGTGAACTGGATACCATCGAATTCGGTGCGGATTATCATTTCATTCCGCCGCTGCGCACCCAGGAAGACCGCGAGGGGCTCAAGAGAGGGCTGTTCAGCGGAACACTGTCGGCACTCTGCTCCGACCACCAGCCACACGAACCGGATGCAAAGCTGGCACCTTTCCCTGCTACCGAACCGGGCGCTTCGGGCGTGGACTCACTGTTATCACTCACCCTGAAACTGGTAGAGGAGCAGCAGGACTTATTACCGGATGCCATTGCACGCATCACCAGCGGTCCGGCAAAAATCCTCAACATTCCCTACGGCGATCTGGCTGTCGGGCGTGCCGCTGACCTCTGCATCTTCGACCCCCACAGCAACTGGCGACTGGATGAAACCAGCATGAACAGCCAGGGTAAAAACACACCTTTCCGTGGCTGGGAGATGCCGGGCCGGGTACGCTACACCCTGCGCGACGGGCAAATCATTTTCTCCAGCGAAAACTCATGAGCGACAAATCACAGCGCGGAACCATTTACCTGGAATCAGCACAGGTGCTCTCACAGCAGGCCTATGACGGTGACCAGTATGTGCTGCGGGTACAGGCCGCGGATTGTGCGGCCGCCGCCCGGGCCGGCCAGTTCGCACACCTGAGCTGTGACCCCATGCTGGCCATGCGCAGACCTGTTTCCATCATGCGAACAGATCCCCGACAGGGCTGGGTCGATTTTCTATATAAGGCGGTAGGGCAAGGCACGTCCCTGCTATCGCAACGAATGCCCGGCGAAAACATCAGTGTGCTGGGCCCGATCGGACAAGCGTTTGCAGCGGATCCGGGCAAGCCACGCAGCCTGCTGCTGGGTGGCGGCGTCGGCATGCCACCGATGATTTTTCTTGCCGAACAGCTGAAACGACAGGCTGGCCGCCAGCCACTGGTATTATTGGGCTCGGAAGTCCCGTTTCCGTTCAGGCAACAACCCTCACGGATTGTCGTGCCCGGCGTCCCGGACGGCGTCATCGCGGCGATGCCGCTGCTGGAAGACTGGGGGGTCCCCAGCAGACTGGCCAGCCTGCAGGGTTATGCCGGCTGTTATGACGGCTATATCACCGAACTGGCACGCAGCTGGCTGGACAGCCTGAACGACCGGCAACGCTCTGAAGTGGAAATCTTTGCCTGTGGCCCGCACCCCATGCTGGAAGCAACCGCCAGACTGGCCAGAGACTATGGCCTGCCTTGCCAGGTTTCCGTGGAGGAATTCATGGCCTGTGCGGTAGGCGGCTGTGCAGGTTGTGTGATCGAAGTACAGACAGAACAGGGGCCGGCCATGAAACGGGTCTGTGTCGATGGACCCGTGTTTGACGCTTATTCGGTCTTCAGGTAGTTGGGGAGAAACCGATCCCTCATTTATCAAGGGGGTACCTAAGCAACCCGACGGGGTTTGCCGGGACACGCTGTAAATAGCTCGACGGCCGCATCCCTGCGGCCGACGGTCCCGGCAAACCCCGTCGGGTTGCTTAGGTACTTAGGTGTAATACGCTTAGCCGACGAATTAATTAGAAAGACTACTTGGTGTTAGCCGCTATAAGGGGTCTGTGTAAGCCTTCTCAAGACCGTTGGCCGCATGGACGC
>CBFDBP010000021.1:0-23202 GCA_965603065.1 uncultured Gammaproteobacteria bacterium | reverse complement strand
ACCTTCAATCAGCTCAACTTACCATGACACTGCTTGTACTTCTTGCCCGAACCACAGGGGCAGGGTTCGTTGCGTCCTATCTTGCGACCATCGCGGACAAAGGGCTGGGCATGAGCCTGTTCCTGCTGCCCCCCCGGCGGCGCTTCCGCCTCACCCGCCGCATCCTGCATAGCGCTGGCTTCGTCGTGATGGTACTGCATCTCCGCCTTGCGGCGGCGCTGCTCATCAACAGCCGCCACATCCGATTCGGTGCGCACCTGGACCTTGGACAGAACACTCACCACGTCGATCTTGATACGCTCGAGCAGGCCGGTGAACATTTCAAACGCTTCCCGTTTGTATTCCTGCTTGGGGTTCTTCTGCGCATAACCGCGCAAATGAATGCCCTGGCGCAAGTAATCCATCGCCGCCAGATGTTCTTTCCAGGACTGGTCGAGCACCTGCAACATGACAGACTTTTCGAAATGGCGCATGGTTTCGGGGCCAGTGAAGGCTTCCTTTTCTTCGTAGGCCTTTTCCAGTTCGGCAAGAATCTTTTCACGCAGAGTTTCTTCATGCAGGTCATCATCGGCATCCAGCCAGCCCTGTATGTCAAACTTCTGCGCAAACTCGGTCTCGATGGCAGTTTCCAGCCCGTTAATATCCCACTGTTCATCCATACTGCCGGGCGCAATATAGCTGTTGATGACATGGTTGACGGTATCTTCGCGGATGGCTTTCACCGTATCCGACACATCGTTGGTGGCCATTAACTCATTGCGCTGCTCATAGATCACCTTGCGCTGATCGTTGGCAACGTCGTCGAACTCCAGCAGGTTCTTGCGAATACCGAAGTTGTGCCCTTCAACCTTGCGTTGGGCATTCTCGATGGCTTTGCTGACCCACGGGTGCTCGATGGCCTCACCCTCCTGCATGCCGAGTTTCTGCATCAGACCGGAAACGCGATCTGAGGCAAAAATGCGCATCAGGTTATCTTCCAGCGACAGATAAAAACGGCTGGAACCAGGGTCACCCTGGCGCCCCGAGCGGCCACGTAACTGGTTATCGACGCGTCTCGATTCATGGCGTTCGGTACCGACAATATGCAGGCCACCGGCATCCAGTACCACCCGGTGACGCTGCTCCCAGTCTCTGGTGATACGCGCAACGGTATGTTCATCCGGGTCATCGAGGGCGGCAAGTTCTGCATCCAGGCTGCCGCCAAGAACGATATCGGTACCACGGCCAGCCATATTGGTTGCAATGGTTACCGCACCCGGCTGGCCTGCCTGGGCGACAATATGCGCTTCCCGTTCGTGCTGCTTGGCATTCAGCACTTCGTGCTCGATTTTCTCGCCCTTCAGCTTGTTGGAAAGATACTCCGAGGTCTCGATCGACGTCGTGCCGACCAGCACCGGTTGTCCGCGCTGCTGGCAGTCACGGATGTCCTCGGCCACCGCATCAAACTTCTCCTTCACCGTGAGAAATACCAGGTCACCCCTGTCTTCACGAATCATGGGTTTATTGGGGGGCATCACGACCACTTCCAGCCCATAGATCTGCTGGAACTCGGCGGCTTCCGTATCCGCGGTACCCGTCATACCCGACAGCTTGCCATAGAGGCGGAAATAGTTCTGAAAGGTAATCGAAGCCAGGGTCTGGTTTTCGTTTTGAATGGCCACACCTTCCTTGGCTTCAACCGCCTGGTGCAGACCTTCCGACCAGCGGCGCCCCGGCATGGTACGGCCGGTGAATTCATCCACGATCACCACCTGATCATCCTTGACGATGTAGTCGACGTCTTTGTGATACAGGGCAAGTGCACGCAATGCCGCATTGAGGTGATGCATCAGGGTCAGGTTGGCCGCGTCATACAGGCTCTGCCCTTCCTGCAGAAGGCCTTCTTTTTCCAGCAGCTCTTCAACGTGCTGATGACCTTCTTCGGTGAAATGAATCTGTTTCTGTTTTTCGTCTATGCTGTAATCGCCCGGCCCGTCTTCCTCCTCCTGCCTGACGAGTTCAAGCACCCGTTTTTTCATGACCAGGTACAGCTCCGAATTGTCATCGGTCGGACCGGAGATAATCAGGGGAGTGCGCGCCTCGTCAATCAGGATCGAGTCGACTTCGTCGACTACGGCGGCGTTTAATTCACGCTGGACTTTGTCTTCCATGCGGAACGCCATATTATCGCGCAGATAATCAAAGCCAAATTCGTTATTGGTACCGTAGGTGATATCAGCGTTATAGGCCTGCTGCTTTTCATCGTGGCTCATACCCGCAACCACCACACCGGTCGTCATGCCCAGGAATTGATACAGCTTGCCCATCCAGGCTGCATCACGGCGAGCCAGATAATCATTGACTGTGACAACATGGGCACCCTTGCCGGGCAGTGCGTTCAGGTAACAGAACAGGGTGGCTACCAGCGTCTTGCCCTCGCCGGTGCGCATCTCGGCAATCATACCTTCGTGCAGCACCATGCCGCCGATCAACTGCACATCGAAGTGACGCATGTTCAGGACACGACGCGCGCCCTCCCGCGCTACCGCGAACGCCTCCGGCAGCAACTGGTCCAGAGTTTCACCATCCTGGTAACGCTTGCGGAACTCATCCGTTCTGGCACGCAGCTGGTCGTCGCTGAGCTTCTCCAGATCTGGCTCCAGCAAGTTGATTTTATTGACATTTTTCTGAAGCCGCTTAAGAATTCGGTCGTTACGGGTGCCGAAAACCTTGCGCAATAGGGAATTAACCATGATGTATCGGGTGTTTAATAAATTCAGTCATAAATCGGGAAGCAGGGATCATACCTTCATAACGGCAACGGGGACAGATTTATATAAATCTGCCAAATAGGCAAATAGGGGACAGACCACGTTTTTTCCCCACTCAACCAAAAGCGATGAACAAAAAACGCGAAAAAAGGTGGTCCCTATTTGCTCGGAGCGTGCCGCCAGGGGGATTTTCAACCGTCAGCGGCTGGCCCGGACATATTTGGTCGGATTTATCTGCTTGCCGTTTTTCAACACTTCATAGTGTACATGCGGGCCGGTCGACCGCCCGCTGGAACCCATCAGGGCTATCTTCTGTCCCGGTTCTACTCTGTCACCTACTTTGACAAGAATTTCCCGGGCGTGGCCGTAACGTGTGACCAGGTCGTTGCCATGAGCGATCTCGACCAGTTGGCCATAGCCATAACGTTTGCCCGCCCAGCTCACGACCCCTGCCGCTGTGGCCAGTATGTCAGACCCCATCTTACCGGCGAAATCGATACCCTTGTGCATTTCCTGGCGACCACTGAACGGGTCGGTTCGTTTTCCGTAATAGGATGATAACCAGCCTTCACCGATCGGCCGTCCGGCGGGCGACACCGCCTGCTTCAGTTCACGCTGACTGACCACCTGTTGCAGCACTTCCAGCTGACGCTGCCGGTCATCGATCTGTAGCGCCAGCTCATCCAGCGCTTTCATGATGTCCAGCGAACTGAGTGGCTCTGCATCGGCAGTATCAGCGGGACCACCCTGAGCCGGTAACTGGTCAAAATCGAATTCAGACTCGCCCAGTTTGGCCTTTTGCGCAACTCGCTGTCCGAGCGCCTCAACACGCAGCATCTGCGCCTGCATCTGCCCCATGCGCACGGCTAATGCGTTCAAGTGGTTCTGCGCTTCACCACGCACTTGCGCCAGATCCTGCTTCTGCTCATTCAACGCGAGCAGCCAGTGCGTCCCCTCCCCCACCGGCTGCTTCGCTACCCGGACCTCGCCATCTGCCAGATGGTAACCCAGCACGCCTGCCGCCCCGAACAAGGCTGACAAAACCAGCATCGCAGGCACCCAGAAACCGGGGCGACTCAGCTGGATACTGCCGGATCTGCCGTAGGTAGTGGTGTAGAGTAGGAAATTCATTTACTGTAGTCACCAATCAATTTGTCTCACACCCAATGCGCCAGAAAAACACTGTGTCCTGTTGCCAGATTCTGGATAATGCCAGACTGCCGCTACTCGAGCGAGCCCGCAAACTGCAACGTCTTGAACAAGCCGTGCTGGGGTTACTGCCGGCGAACGTCGCTGCGCATTGTAAAGTCATGAACCTGAAAAATGAAATCCTGATTCTTGCTGCGCCCTCATCAGCCTGGGCTGCGCGCCTCAGATTTGCCGGTCCTGAACTTGTCAAGCAACTCAAAGGCCAGTATGCCTTGAACCTGCGCAGCATCCAGATACACATCCAGCCTGAAACGGTTGAAATTCAATCAATTAGGCGACCGCAACTGAAGCTGTCACTGACCAGCGCAACGCTGCTGGCGCAAACTGCGCAGACTGTAAACCACCCTGCACTGCGTGAAGCCTTGTACCGGTTAGCGGCCAAAGCCCGTGAATACTGAGGTTTTTTGACGATTTGAGGCGGGTTTTCGAAGGCTGCTAGCAGGCTGTTGAAAGAGTCTCAGGCGAGTGCGAGACAAGGCAAAAATCGGCGAAAAAGAGCAGTGTACACGCAGTACATGAGCATTTTGAGCCGCTTTTTAACGCAGAATCGTGCCGCATGAGGGGTTTTCAACAGCCTGCTAGGCCGGACAGACGCCTCCAGGTTGACCCAGCCAGTCGGGGATACTGGCGTGATCCTCGAAGGTAACGATTTCCCAGGCATCCTGCTGCCGGACCAGTTCCCGCAACAAACAATTATTCAGTGCATGGCCGGATTTGTAGCCGGTGAAAGCACCAATGAGACTGTAACCCAGCAGATACAGATCCCCCACTGCGTCCAGCACCTTGTGTTTAACAAACTCGTCCCGGTACCTCAGACCATCGTCGTTAACCACGCGGTAGTCATCCAGGACAATGGCATTGTTCAGACTACCGCCAAGCGCCAGCTGATTTTCACGCAGTTTTTCAATATCCTTCATAAAACCAAAGGTCCGGGCGCGACTGACTTCACGTACAAACGAGGTTTTGCCGAAATCGATTTCCGACTGCCGGGCACGGCCCCGGAACATCGGGTGATTGAAATCGATGGTAAAGCCAACCTTGAACCCCTCATACGGTGTAAAGCGGGCCCACTTGTCGCCCTTTTTAACCTCGATGGAACGCCGAATACGCAGAAACCGTTTTGCCGCATACTGCTCCTCAACACCGGCAGACTGGATTAAGAAGACAAAAGGGCCTGCACTGCCATCCATAATGGGAACTTCAGCGGCGCTTAAATCGACCATCGCATTATCGATTCCCAAACCTGAAAAAGCAGAAAGCAAGTGTTCTACGGTGGATATTCTTACCTCATTGCTGCTCAGTGCGGTGGATAAGCGAGTGTCGCCAACATTGGCCAGTTTTGCGGCAATTTCGACCGGTGGATCAAGGTCCACGCGGCGGAAAATAATACCGGTATCCGGCGGCGCCGGCCTCAAGGTCAGGAAGACTTGCTCCCCGCTATGCAGCCCGACCCCTTTTGCACGAACGGTGTTTCGTAAGGTTTTTTGACAAATTATCAAGTTAGAAGGACCCTTTCGCGACCGCCCGGCGGCATTTGGTGATAAAAAAGCGCCTGTGTTTACCCGGCTGCTGGGACTGCATTATTAGTCTGGACGCTGATTATGCCACCCTGATCGGGCAGACAGCAACGCCGCCCCGACCATGTCTATCCATCACCATTTTCCCGCACAGGCCGGAGTTCATCACCCGGCTTGAATGAAGCGCCTTCCGGGAATGCCGTCCCTGGCTTCAGAAGAAGCGCACCGACCATCGCCAACCCTGTTCGCAGACCAGCCTGTTATCCGGCCCCGAAGCCCTTGGGCAGCCGGGGTCCTGCTGACGGATCAGTCCGCCTGGCGACGCAGGAATGCCGGTATATCGAGATAATCCATATCATCTGCAGCCTTTGGTGGGGGCATTGGATCACCGGACGCCTTTCTGCGAATCACCGCCGGTCGATCAAGCTCCGTATAATCGACTTCCCCGGTCTTGTTGCGTTGCACCAGTTTCACCGGCTCCGGCTTTTCCTGCTTTGCCTCCAATTGAGAGGCCAGACCGGTGGCAACAACCGTGACACGCAACTCATCGTGCATCTCCGGATCGATGACGGTGCCCACCACAACAGTGGCGTCGCGCGAGGCAAACTCTTTTACCGTGTTACCGACTTCTTCGAACTCACCAATGGCCAGGTCCAGACCGGCGGTCACGTTAACCAGAATGCCGTTCGCACCCATCAGGTCGATATCTTCCAGCAGCGGGCTGTTAACTGCCGCTTCAGCGGCTTCGCGGGCCCGGTCCTGACCGGAAGACACCCCTGAACCCATCATTGCCATACCCATTTCAGACATTACAGTACGCACATCGGCAAAGTCGACGTTGATCAAACCGGGACGTGTAATCAGTTCGGCAATCCCCTGCACGGCCCCCTGCAGAACATTGTTGGCCGCTTTGAAAGCGTTCAACAGACTGACGTCCTTGCCCAGCACTGAAAGCAGCTTCTCATTCGGAATAGTGATCAGCGAATCCACATACTGACCAAGCTCTGCCAGCCCGCGATCGGCAGCGGACAAACGCTTACCACCCTCGAACGGAAAAGGTTTGGTCACAACGGCAACCGTCAGAATACCCAGTTCCTTGGCAACCTGCGCAACAACAGGTGCTGCACCAGTACCGGTTCCACCACCCATGCCGGCGGTAATAAACAGCATATCTGACCCTTGTATCACTTCCTGGATACGGTCCCGATCTTCCATCGCCGCCTGCCGACCGATGTCCGGGTTGGCGCCGGCACCCAGCCCCTTGGTGATACCACTGCCCAGTTGCAGGGTAGTACGTGCACTCATATTGGTGAGCGCCTGTGCGTCGGTGTTGGCACACACGAAATCCACACCCTCGATCTCAGCCTCAACCATGTGCTGTACGGCATTGCCCCCGCCGCCGCCAACCCCGATCACCTTTATGACCGCGTTTTGACTGTATGAATCCATTAGCTCAAACATGTTGATAACTCCTCTCTCTCAATCAGCAATTCAAAAACCCGAAACAATCGGAAATCCGCCCGTCCTCTAAAAATTCCCCTGAAACCAACTCTTCATCCTCGCCCATACCCCCTTTACCCCGCGCCCGAAATCAGCATCAAAATCCCGTTGGGCGCGGTTCTGGTTACCAAACAACAACAAACCCACACCGGTGGCATAAATTGGATTGCGAACGACATCCACCAGCCCCACAACACTGTGTGGAACACCCAGGCGCACCGGCATGTGAAACACCTCTTCCGCCAGGTCCACCAAACCTTCAATTTTGGAACTACCGCCCGTCAGCACGATGCCGGCGGCAACCAGGTCTTCAAACCCACTGCGACGAAGCTCCGCCTGTATCAATGTCAGCAGTTCTTCGTAACGAGGTTCAATCACCTCGGCAAGCGTTTGCCTGGCCAGACGGCGCGGCGGTCGATCACCGACGCTGGGCACTTCGATGTTTTCATCGCTGGCGGCCAGTTGGGTCAGGGCACAGGCATACTTGATCTTGATCTCTTCGGCATACTGGGTTGGTGTACGCAAAGCCACTGCGATGTCGTTGGTCACCTGGTCACCGGCTATCGGTATCACAGCGGTGTGACGAATCGAACCCTCTGTGAATACGGCGATGTCAGTCGTACCGCCACCAATATCCACCAGACACACACCCAGATCTTTTTCATCTTCGGTGAGCACCGAGTAACTGGAGGCAAGCTGTTCCAGTATGATGTCATCTACTTCGAGTCCGCAGCGGCGTACACATTTGATGATATTCTGCGCGGCACTCACCGCACCGGTTACCATGTGTACCTTGGCTTCCAGACGCACTCCACACATACCCACCGGTTCGCGGATACCATCCTGGTCGTCGATAACAAACTCCTGTGGCAGGATGTGCAGAATCTTCTGATCGGCGGGAATCGCCACGGCACGAGCGGCGTCGATTACGCGTTCGACATCGTTCGGCATCACTTCTCGATCACGAATCGCCACAATGCCGTGTGAATTCAGACTGCGAATATGACTGCCGGCAATACCGGCATACACCGAATGAATCTGGCAACCCGCCATCAACTCCGCTTCTTCCACAGCGCGCTGGATCGAGTGCACGGTTGATTCAATGTTTACCACAACACCTTTTTTCAGCCCTTTGGAAGGGTGCGATCCGAGACCAATGATTTCGATATCTCCATCCGGTGAAACTTCACCCACGATGGCGACGACCTTGGAGGTGCCAATATCCAGACCGACAATCATATTTTTTTCGGGTTTTTTCGACATCAACCGGTGCTCTCAGCTTTTGCTTCAACCTGTTGCCTGCGGACCGCAAAACCATTGCTGTAGCGAAGATCCACTGACATCACCTGGCCACTCCCTGCCGCGAGAATCGCGGGGTATACACGGACAAACCGCGCAATCCGATCTACCGGATCACTGCGGCCAATCTCAACTGTCAGATCATTACTCAACCGCACACGCCAGGTACGCCGTGCGTCCAGCCGCAAACTGCCAACACTCAACTGCAAAGGTTTCAGCATGTCATGCAGTTGCCGGTACATAAGCAGCACCCGCTGTTCATAACCATCGGGGGCTTCGAAGCGGGGTAAAGCCGGTAAATCCACAGCCTGTTCCGGTTCGAAAACCTGGGCACGGGGATTCAGAAAACCCTTGTCGCCCCAGTAAGCGACCGGCTGCTGTTCCCGAACTGCAATACTCAATTGATCCGGCCACACACGTCGCACCGACACCTGTTCAACCCAGGGCAGATTCTGAAGCCGTTCCTGAATCGCACTCACATTCATGCCGAAAAAACCTTCGCTGGCCAGCGGTGCCACTTCGTTTTGCAATTGTGTCTGTTGCAAGTACTTGAGCTTGCCGCTGATATTCACCGTCTGTACGGGCCACTGGTAGGGATCCTGCATCCAGTCCAGCATCATTGTCAGACCTATAACACTGCCAGCCAGTGTGGCGAGCGCCGGCACGGGTTTTAACCAGTGGAAACTGGGCTTAAGCTTCTGCTTGCGTTTTGCCTGTGCCTGTTTTGCTGTCATGTTCAGCCTTTTGCTGAAGTTTCAAGAATACGCCACACCAATTCCGGCATATCCCAACCAAAGACCTTTGCCGCCATTGGCACCAGGCTGTGGTCTGTCATGCCCGGCACCGTGTTTACCTCAATCAACCAGGGACGATGCGCTGCATCGAGAAAGAAATCGACCCGCCCCCATCCCACCGCAGCCACCGCATCAAACGCCTGTTTTGCCAGTTCCTGTAACTGAAATTCCTGATCCGGCGCCAGGCCACAGGGGCAGTGATAGCGGGTACTGTCAGCCTCGTACTTCGCCTCGTAGTCATAAAACTCGCGCGGCGTTTCCAGCCTGATCAATGGCAGCGCCGTATCGCCGACTATGGCCGCCGTAAACTCCGTACCCTCGACCCAGCGTTCGGCCAAAACCTCGTGGTCATAGCGGTCTGCATCCCGCCAGGCCTGCTTCAGATCAAGCTCGCGCAGCACCTTGGTCATGCCGATACTCGAGCCTTCGTGCACCGGCTTGAGTATCATCGGGAAGCCCAGCTGATCGACCGCTGCCTGCAGATCCGCATCGCTGTTGAGCATGACGAACGCGGGTGTCGGCAAGTTCACCCCCTCCCACAGCTGCTTGGTACGCAACTTGTCCATGGCCAACGCCGAACCCAGCACCCCACTGCCGGTGTACGGAATCGCCAGGCTCTCCAACAGACCCTGCACAACACCGTCTTCACCTCCGCGGCCGTGCAGGGCATTAAAGACACGCTGAAATCCTCCATCACCCAGCTGCTGCACAAAATCCTCGTCACCCGCATCTACCGCATGGGCATCCACATCGCGTTTGCGTAAAGCACTCAATACCGCTTCGCCGCTGTGCAGCGAAATCTCCCGCTCGGCGGATTTTCCACCCATCAACACGGCCACTTTTCCAAAATCACTCGCTTGCATTTCCATTCATCGCTCGAACTCACCAACGATACGAACTTCCGGTTTCAGGCGAACAGCGTATTTCTGCAGCACCCGTTCCTGCACATGGCGAATCAATGCTTCAATATCCGCTGCCCTGGCCTGCCCCAGATTGACAATAAAGTTGGCGTGTTTTTCCGATACCCGGGCATCACCGATCTGCTCACCCTTGAGGCCACAACTTTCGATCAAACGTGCGGCAAAATCATCGGGAGGATTACGGAATACAGAACCGCAACTGGGTTGTTGTGTCGGCTGCGTCGCCGAACGACGCTCCAGCAAACTTCGAATACGCGATTGCGCCGCATCGACATCACCGCTCTTCAGCTGCAGATCGACCGACACAAACCATTCATCCGGTGGTCCGATGACAGTGCGATAAGCGATTTGATAGTCGCCGGCAATGCGCTCATGCAAATCACCGCGGTGGTCAAGCGTCTCTACCCCGGTCACCAGTGACCAGGTTTCGCCACCGAAAGCACCGGCATTCATCGCCAATGCACCTCCCATGGTACCGGGAATGCCCGCCAGAAATTCCGCCCCCGTTAACCCGGCCCGTGCTGCAAAGCGTGCAACCTTTGCACAAGCCACACCGGCACCGGCACGCATCCGGCTATCATCCAGCGCATCCAGCGTATCCAGACCGCCAAACGGCAGAATCACCGTGCCGCGAATGCCGCCGTCACGCACCAGCAGGTTGCTTCCCAGACCAACCCACAGCACCGGCTCGTCTTCAGGCAGGCCGGCCAGAAACTGCTTCAGATCATTCAGGTCAGCAGGCCGGTAACAGCAATCAGCCGGCCCACCCACGCGCCAGCTGGTATGTGCCGACATAGGCTCAGCGTATTTCAACTCACCACGCAAACCAGACAAAGACCCGGCCACCATCATGACTTGCACTTTGCCCCCCGCCTTGGCGCAGACTGCCTGCCAGGCGCGCACCTGGACTTGACATCGTTGTCAGCTGATGCGCGCGCCTGCAGTGAATGCACCAGCCATGAGCGGCTTTGCAAGGGTTCGCCGCAACCCATGTGAATACGGAACTTGCCGTCGGAACTCATGTACCACCTCCTGTTTCCATTTGGGCTAACACGTCTGGCAAAACAGCTGCCACTGCACCAATAGAGCCAGCACCCAATGTCAACACCAGGTCTCCGGCTTGCAGCAGGTCCTTGAGCACCTCGGGCAGACCTTCCACTTCTTCGACAAAGACCGGATCAACCCGCCCACGACCGCGTACCGCGCGACACAGGGCACGCCCGTCAGCACCGGAAACAGGCGCCTCACCTGCCGCATAAACTTCGCTGATCAGCAATACATCGCTATCCGCCAGCACTTGCGCAAAATCATCAAACAGATCGTGGGTGCGGCTGTAGCGGTGTGGTTGAAAAACCACCACCAGACGACGTTCCGGCCAGCCATTGCGCACCGCCTCCAGGGTGGCGGCGATTTCACGTGGATGGTGGCCGTAGTCATCGATAAACAGTACCGATCCATCGGCAAGACTCAGCTCGCCATTGATCTGGAAGCGCCGACCGATACCGGCAAAAGTTTCGAGTGCGTGCTGTATGCTTTTTTCGTCCACACCCAGTTCGCGTGCTATCGCGACCGCCGCCAGGGCATTCAGCACATTGTGATGACCAGGCAGGTTCAAAACCACAGCCAATGGAACGTGATCCGCCTGATGGATTTCAAAATGCATCTGTTGACCCTGCTGACGGATATTCACAGCGCGGATATCGGCATCATCTGAATCGATTCCGTAGCTGCGCACCTGGCGGGTTATCTCCGGAAGCACATCACGTACATTGGGGTCGTCCAGACAGAGCACCGCCAGACCGTAGAAAGGCAAGTGGTGCAGGAACTCCACGAAGGTCTGGCGCAAACGCTGGAAATCACCCTCATAAGTCGACAAATGGTCGGCATCAATGTTGGTGATCACTGCCAGCATGGGCTGTAGATAGAGGAACGAAGCATCACTTTCGTCTGCTTCGGCAACCAGGTATCGGCCTGTGCCCAGACGCGCGTGACTGTCGGCACTGTTGAGCCGGCCACCAATGACAAAGGTCGGATCCAGACCCGCCTCTGCCAACAGGCTGGCCACCAGGCTGGTGGTGGTGGTCTTGCCATGGGTACCGGCCACCGCAATGCCATAACGGAAACGCATAATCTCCGCCAGCATCTCCGCTCGCGGCACTACCGGGATGCGCCGTACGCGTGCCGCCCTTACCTCGGGGTTGTCCTCGTTAACGGCGCTGGAGACCACGACCACGTCGCACTCGGCCACATGAGCGCTTTCATGCCCTACCCATATACGTGCGCCCTGATCCGCGAGCCGCCGGGTTACTGCGTTCTCACGCAGGTCGGAACCGCTGACTTTATAACCCAGATTGAGCATCACTTCGGCAATACCGCCCATGCCGGCACCACCAATACCCACGAAGTGGGCACAGTGAATACGCCGCATGCTGTCAGGCTGGTACGGTGGCTGCTGAATCGCGGGCATCATGCCGCCTCCTTCCAGCCTGTCGCATCGACACAAATATCGGCAACACGTTGCGCCGCCTCAGGCTTGGCTTTTTCACGTGCGTGTCTGGCCATGGCAATTAAGCGCTCCGGTTGCTGTAACAGCTTCAGTTGCTCCCCTAAGCGCTGGGGCGTCATGTGCGACTGCGGCATCAGCACAGCTGCACCGGCATCCACCAGGTGATGCGCATTAGCGGTTTGATGGTCATCAACGGCATAGGGGTAGGGAACCAGAATGGAAGCCACACCCACCGCCGCCAGCTCTGCGACGGTCAGGGCACCCGCACGACACAAAACCAGGTCCGCCCACTGGTAAGCTGCCGACATATCCTCGATGAAGGCATCGAGCCTCACCTCTACACCGACAGCGTCATACGCCTTTCTCGCCTCATCAATATGACCTGAACCCGTTTGATGCCACACTTCAGGCTGTTGCTGTTGACCCAGCTCCGCCAACGCAGCCGGTACCTGTTCATTCAACACAGCCGCACCCAGGCTTCCACCCACCACCAGCAGGCGCGGACGACGTGATCGCAAGTCCGGCTCACAGAACGGGATCTCGGCAATACTGCGGCGCACCGGATTACCGGTATGTATGGCATTCTTCAGACTGCCTGGAAAAGCTTCCAGCACCGGATGCGCCAAAGGCAGCAACAAACGATTAGTGAGCCCGGCAACGGAATTCTGTTCATGGATAATGAGAGGCCTGCGAAACAACCAGGCCGCCACACCACCCGGTCCCGTGGCATACCCCCCCATACCCAGCACTGCCGCCGGACGCACCTGCAACAGCACCCCTGCAGCCTGAAGCAGTGACCAGACCAGCATAAAGGGCGCCGCCAGCAAGCGTAGCGCACCCTTGCCACGCAAGCCTTTGACCTTTATCCAGTACATCGGAATACCATGTACCGGAACGACACGCGCTTCCAGACCCGCATGCGTTCCCAGCCAGGCCACCGGGTAACCGCTGGCGCGAAGTTGTTCGGCAACGGCGAGGGCGGGAAAAACATGGCCGCCGGTGCCACCCGCCATGATCAGTATGGGCCGCCTGGACTGCATTACGTTCTTCCCCTGCGACGCTTGGCTGCAGCGGTACCCGACGCCGGCACACTGTTCACGGTGCAGCGTGTCTCGTAGTCAATACGCAGCAACAATGCAATTGCCACACAGGACACCAGCGTGCTGCTGCCGCCATAACTCATGAGTGGCAACGTCAAACCCTTGGTGGGCAACAGTCCGGTGTTTACACCAATATTGATCAACGCCTGCAAGCCCAGCCATGTGCCGATACCGTAAGCAAGATAGGCTGCAAACAGGTTTCCACCCTGCTCGGCAATTGCGGCGATGCTGTAGGAACGAAAAACAATAAACGCATACATCCCTAAAGTGACCAGGATGCCGACAAGACCCAGCTCTTCCGCCAGCACTGCGAACACAAAGTCGGTGTGCGCTTCCGGCAGATAAAAGAGCTTCTGGATACTGGCGCCAAAACCAACACCGAACCATTCACCACGCCCGATAGCAATCAGTGACTGGGTTAACTGGAAACCACTGTTGAAGGGATCATCCCAGGGATTCAGAAATGCTGTCAGGCGCTGCATGCGGTAGGGCGACGAAACAGCCAGCAGCGCAAAAGCAGCCATCGCAGTGGCAATCAATGCCGCGAATTTCCACAGGCTTACACCAGCTACGAACATCATGACCAGCGCTGCAGCCATCAACACCACTGCGGCGCCAAAATCAGGCTCCATCAGCAACAACAATGCCGCAAGGGTTAACAGAACGAGAGGCTTTATAAAACCGGCACCGCTATGCCGCACCGCTTCACCGTGGCGCACCAGATAACCCGCCATATAGACCAGCGCCAGCAGTTTTGCCGGTTCTGATGCCTGCAGGCGGAACACACCGAGGTTCAGCCAGCGCGTGCTGCCATTTACTTCCGTTCCCACACCGGGAACCAGCACCATCACCAGCAGGAGTATTGCAAACAATATGCAGAACAAGCTGTACTGTTCCCACCAGGCCAGCCGTATACGCAACACCATCAGGCCAAGGACCAGACCTAAAACCAGGTAGCAGCACTGGCGGAAGGCAAAGTGGAAAGTATTCAAACCCAGGCGCTCGGCTACCGGCATGGACGCCGATGCGACCATGACCAGGCCCAGGGAGAACAAGGCCACCACCACAGCGAACAATGCAAAGTCCAGCCGCGGACAGCTGGCGCCACGACGGATCGGCATATCCGGCAGCAGCATCGCCAGGCTCATGCAACCAACTCCTGCACAGCCCGCACAAACAGGTCGCCTCGCTCCTGGTATCCGTCAAACATATCGAAACTGGCACAGGCCGGGGACAACAGGACGGTATCTCCTGCGACTGCCATCGCCGCAGCACGCCGCACGGCATCTGTCATATTCTCAGCATGCTCTGTGCGAACCCTGCCGCTCAATGACTGCTCGATTACACCAGCGGCTTCGCCCAGCAATACCACGGCCTTGACGTGTTCGCTCATGCCTGCGGCCAGATCGCCGAAATCAGCGCCCTTACCCAGACCACCGGCAATCAGCACCAGCGGCCCGTCCAGGCCCTGTATCGCAGCCAGTGCAGCACCGATATTGGTTGCCTTTGAATCATTGAACCAGCGCACGCCGCGGTATTCCGCCACCCACTGAGTCCGGTGTGGCAAGCCCGGAAACTCTCTCAGCACATGCAGCATAGCCTGTCTGGGCAGGCCAATTGCGTCACCGAGGGCCAGCGCTGCGAGTGCGTTGGCCAGATTATGCCCGCCGGGCATACGCACATCTGAAACCGGTAACCAGCGCTCACCACCTTTAACGATCCAGTTGCCGGCAGCAGAATCCGCTATACCGAAGTCCTGTGCACCAGGTTGATTCAAACCGAAACTGACAGTCAAACCCTTACCAGAGGTCGGGGCTGATGCCGCCGGATCGTCGCGATTAACGATCTGGACTTTCGCACCTGAATAGATCTGCCGTTTAGCACGCACGTAACTGTCTATTGAGTCATAGCGGTCCAGGTGGTCAGGGCTGACATTCAGAACGGTTGCTGCCTGACATTGCAGGCTGCTCACGGTTTCGAGTTGAAAGCTGGAGAGTTCCAGTACATAAAGGTCCGGCTCCTGTTCGCGAATCAGGTCCAGTGCAGGCGTTCCCAGGTTGCCGCCAACACGAACATCCCTGCCGGCATAACTCGCCATGGCACCGACCAGCGTGGTTACCGTGCTCTTGCCGTTGGATCCTGTTATAGCAACCACAGGCGCAGCTGCGGTTCGTGCAAACAGTTCGATATCACCGATAATTTCGATACCACGTCGCCGGGCATCCTTTAACAGGGGCTCTCGCAGAGAAACACCCGGGCTGACCACAATACGCTCGGCACGGGCAAAGGCATCGACATCGAATCCGCCCACGAACAAGGGCACATCAGGCAGTTCTTTCTGCATGTCCGACAACGCCGGCGGCTGCCGGCGACTGTCGGTAACGGCAACCTCCACCCCTTGCCGCGCCAGAAAACGCGCGCAGGACAACCCGGTCGCACCGAGGCCGACGATCAGGGTTCGTGGAGCTTGTAGTGGATCCGATTCCATATAACTTGCTACAGCCAACATATCACTATCGTTCTACTAAATAATTACCAGCAACACCGCGATAAGCGTGAAGGTGACGCTCACTATCGCTATCTGACTTTTTTCATCCATCGTGTTCCTACCTTATCTTCAAGGTTGCCAAACCGGACAACACTAAAATGACCGTAATAATCCAGAAACGCACAATGACACGCGGTTCCGGCCAACCCTTGAGTTCAAAATGGTGGTGTAGCGGTGCCATCCGAAATATGCGCCGCCCGGTAAGCTTGAAAGAAGCAACCTGTAAAATGACCGACACAGTTTCCATGACGAAGACGCCGGCCATTACAAAGAATACCAGCTCCTGACGAACCAGCACCGCAACAATGCCCAGGGCTGCACCCAGCGCCAGCGCACCAACGTCACCCATAAAAACCTGGGCGGGATAGGCGTTAAACCAGAGAAATCCGAGCCCCGCCCCGACTATTGCCCCGCAAAACACCGCCACTTCACCGACATCACTGATGTACGGGATACTCAGATATTTGGCGATGTAAACATGCCCCGCAGCGTAGGCAAAAATCGCCAGGGCACCTGCGATCAGTACCGTCGGCAATATTGCCAGACCATCCAGACCATCGGTCAGGTTCACTGCATTACTGGAACCCACAACGACAAAGTAAACCACCACCACATACCAGCCGCCCAGCGCGATGGCGACTTCTTTGAAGAAAGGGACAATCAGTTCGAGATCAGCGGGAGACTGGGCGCTATAAAACAGAAACAGACCGGTCGCCAGAGCCGCCAGCGACTGCCAGCCGTATTTGGCGCGCACCGACAAACCCTTACTGTTGCCGTAAACCAGTTTCCGGTAATCGTCGATCCAGCCGATGGTGCCAAAAGCCATCGTCACAAGCAGCACCACCCATACGTAACGGTTGGCGAGATCCGCCCACAACAGCGTGCCCACCGCGATCGCCACCAGAATCAAGGCGCCACCCATGGTCGGAGTACCGGCTTTGGATAAATGCGACTGCGGCCCGTCATCACGCACCTGCTGGCCTATCTGGCGGAAACTCAAATGCCGGATCATCCATGGGCCTACCAGGAAAGAAATCATCAGGGCGGTCAGTACACCCAGGATGGTGCGCAATGTCAGGTACTGGAACACATTGAAGCCGCTGTGAAACTGGCTCAGGTAGTCGGCGAGGTAGACCAGCATCAGTGATCCATCCGGCTCATATTGACAGACTCGGCGCCATGCAGACAGACCATCAGACACCTCCCTCGCCAGTGCTCAAGGCCTCAACCACGCGCTCCATGCGCATGGCACGAGAACCTTTCACCAGAATAATGACCCCTGCGTGCACCAGCTCTCTAAGACGTGCATTCAGTCCGTCCATGTCTGCAAATGTTTCTGCGCCGTTACCAAATGCTTCAGCCGCCTTTACCGCCAACCCACCCAGCGCAAACAGGTGCTGAACGCGCGCCTGCCTGGCCTCCTCACCGACCTTGCGATGCAGCCGTTCACCCTCTTCACCTAACTCGCCCATGTCACCCAGCACCAGCCAGGTCTCGGCGTCAGCTTTGGACAGGAGATTCAGCGCAACCTGCAGCGAAGCCGGATTGGCGTTGTAGGTATCATCGATCAGCTGCGCACCATTAATACCAGGCTGGACCTGCCAGCGGCCACCTACCGGTCTCACAGCAGCCAGCCCCCTGACGATATTCTCCAGCGCAATATCCAGCGCCAGGGCTGCAGCTGTTGCTGCAAGCGCGTTCATTAAATTGTGTCGTCCCGGCAAAGCCAGGCGCAGCGACGCCGTTCCTGCCGGTGTCATCAACTCAACATCACTACCACTGATATCGCCGGTCCATTTTGCACATACGTCAGCCTCTGCGTTTAAACCGAAACTGATAGCGCGCCTCGACGAGGCCATCGAGTTCCACAGACCCGCAAAGGCGTCATCAGCATTGATAATGCATACAGCATCCAGTGCCAGCCTTTCGAATAATTCTCCCTTGGCTTTTGCGACACCCGACACATCACCGAAACCTTCCAGGTGTGCGGGGCCTGCGTTATTGATGACTCCCACAGTTGGCCGCGCAACATCAGTCAGGTAGGCGATTTCACCGGGGTGATTTGCGCCTAGCTCCAGGACTGCATATTCGTGTTCGGCGGCAAGCCTGGAAAGTGTCAGTGGAACACCGATATCGTTATTCAGATTTCCCTGCGTCACCAGTGTTTCACCGCAGCCACGAAGAATAGAAGCCAGCATTTCCTTGACCGAGGTTTTGCCATTACTGCCGGTTACTGCAATCAGGGGAATGGCAAACCGCGAACGCCAGTGAGCCGCCAGCTCACCCAGGGCGATGCGCGTATCCCTGACCTCCAGCAGTGGTATCCGGTCATTTGGCAGCCGGCTCACAGCAGCCGCCACCGCACCGTGGCGGCGAGCCTGCTCAATGTGATCGTGCCCATCGAAGTTCGGCCCCTTAAGCGCAACAAACAGATTACCTTCCGACAGGGTTCGGGTATCGGTACTGATGCCACGAAAGGTCACGTCCGCGCCCCACTGTTTTGCATCCAGAACCTGTGCTGCTTCTGACAACGGCATAACCATCATTCAGCAAGCCCCCCAGGGCGCCCTGTCTTGCTGCGCAATTCAGCTTGCCTGCGCAACACCTGCCGCACCCAGCCGCGATCACTGAAAGGCAGTCTTTCCGAACCACGCTGCTGGTAATTTTCATGCCCCTTACCCGCCACCAGCACCAGATCATCCACCGCCGCATCAGCAACAGCCGTTTCAATCGCCTCGGCACGATCCACGATGCGCAGCGCACGTTGTGGCTGCTCAAAACCCCGCGCGATCTGATCAAGAATACTGTCGGGATTCTCATGACGCGGATTATCGCTGGTCAGCACAGCACGGTCTGCGTAGCGCTCCGCCAACGTCCCCATGAGCGGACGCTTACCCTGATCACGATCGCCACCGGCACCAAATACACACACCAGATCACCGCTGCAATGCGGGCGCAACGCCTGCAGGACTGTTTCCAGCGCATGAGGTGTATGGGCGTAATCCACCACAACCCGAACTGCGCCCTGCTGCGTGAACAACTCCATGCGACCCGGCACGGTTTTGACCCGTGACAAACGCTGCACGGCCGTTTGCAGAGGCAATCCGCTTGCCAGTAAGGCACCCAGCGCCGCAAGCAGGTTTTCCGCATTGAACACACCCAGCAGGGGAGCCTCAAATGCCGCTGCGCCCCAGCTGGACTCCAGTTGCAGGGCGATACCCTTATCCAGCGGCTGAACACCTGCCAGTTCGAGCCAGTCGACATGGTTACGTGCTGCACCATCCGGCTGGCTCTGATATGCGATGACCCGCAGCCTGCCTTGCAGTTCATTGGCCAGCCGACGACCGAAATCATCTCCGACATTCAGTACGACACAGCTCAATTCCGGACTTTGAAACAGGCGGCGCTTGGCTTCAGCATAGGCTTCAATGCTGCCGTGATAATCCAGATGGTCACGGCTGAGGTGTGTCAGTACCGCCGTATCGAAAGCGACAGCAGCGGTTCGATACTGGTGCAGCGCGTGAGAGGAAACCTCCATCGCCACCTGCCTGACACCACTGTCACGCAAGGTGGCTAATTCAGCCTGCAGCCGCAGGGCATCAGGCGTGGTATGGGTCGGCGCATGTAACGCGCCATAGACACCATAGCCCAGCGTGCCCATCAGACCACACGGCTGTTCCCCGACAGACAGGGCCTGGGCGATGAAATGAGTTACCGAAGTTTTACCATCGGTACCGGTCACTCCGATGACGTGCAGCGCCTCGCCAGGATGCGCGTAGAAGCGGTCGGCGATTACACTCAGCTTCTGAGACAGTCCGGCGATGGCTGCCGAGGGCACTGTCAGCGAACCGGCAATATCGGTAATCTGCACATCGGACACCGGCTCCCAGACAACAGCCACCGCACCTTGCCTGATTGCCTGGTCAACATGAGCAAGGCCGTGCACCTGCAAACCCTGACAGGCCAGGAACAGATCCCCGCAACGCACACTGCGGCTGTCGATCGCCAGGCCGGATACTTGCGCGTCCACCACACGCCCTTCAGCACCCAGACCTTCCAGTAAACAGGCCAGTGATACAGCAGACACATTCGACTCGGCCGCCATCATGCCGGCTCCCTCGAACGCTGTACCCGGGTCTCCAGCAAGGGCGTATCGTCCGGCGTTACATTCAGCAGGCGCAGGGCGCCCGCCATGACCTTGGAAAATACAGGACCCGCCACTTTGCCACCGAAGTGTTCACCATTATTCGGCTCATCGATCACCACCACGGCAACCAGACGTGGGCGACTGGCCGGCGCCATCCCGGTAAACACCGACAGGTAGCGGTCATCGGCGTAACCACCGTCAACCGACTTATGCACAGTGCCGGTTTTACCCGCAACCCGGTAGCCCTGCACAGTCGCCAGCGGTGCTGTGCCGTCTTTCTTGACCACCGCTTCCATCATCTTGCGTACCGCGCGGGCAACCCGCGGTGAATACACCTTGTGCTGATCTGCAGCCTGCTCACGCTGTAATAAAGTAACGGGCACCCGGTAGCCATCATTGGCAAACACGCTGTAAGCCTGCGCCAGCTGCAGGCTGGTCACCGACAGACCGTAACCATAGGCCATTGTGGCCCGTTCAATATCCCGCCAGCGATGAAAATCCGCCAAATAGCCGTCTGCCTCACCGGGAAAACCGCTGGAGGTCGCAATACCAAAGCCGGCTGCCGACAAACCCTCCCAGAAATCTTCAGGCTCCAGCGCGAGCGCAATCTTGCTGGCAGCGACGTTGCTTGACTTGCGAATCACGCCGGTCAAATCCAGCGTGCCGTAGTCATGCATATCACGAATGGTGTGAACACCGACCTGAAACAGGCCGGGTGAGGTGTCAATTCTGGTACCGACAGCATAACGGCCACTTTCCAGCGCAGCCGCAATAACGAACGGCTTCATGGTCGAACCCGGCTCGAAGACATCGGTTACCGCACGATTACGCATCCTGTCGGCTTTAAGGCGTTTGCGGTTGTTCGGGTTGAAGGATGGCTGATTAACCTGTGCCAGCACCTCACCGGTCTGGTTATCCAGGACAACGACGGAACCGGAGCGCGCACCATGCTGCCGCACAGCCGCCTTCAGCTCCCGGTACGCCAGATACTGAATGCGGCGATCGATGCTCAGCTTCAGAGCTTTGCCCCGACGCGCTGAACGAATATTCTCTACATTCTCTATAATGTGCCGGCGACCATCTTTGACCACTCGTTTGGCGCCCGCTTCCCCGCTCAACCAGTTATCAAAGGCCAGCTCCAGCCCCTCCTGCCCCTCATCGTCGATATTGGTAAAGCCGACCAGATGCGCAGCCACCTCCCCGGCCGGGTAGTAACGGCGATACTCGCGCTGCAGGTAAACCCCCGGCCATCCCAGGTCCGTCACCTGTTGCGCGCGGTCCGGTGAAATATGGCGGCGCAGATAAACAAACTCACGTCCCTGGCGCTGGCCGAGCAGGCGCCTCACATAGTCCACATCAAGGCCCAGCAAGCGCGCCAGGCGTGACAGTTCGCTGCGGGACGCCACCAGTTCCCGGGGATTCACCCAGACCGACTGCACCGGTGTACTGATGGCCAGTGGCTCGCCGTTACGATCGGTGATCATACCGCGGTGTGCAGGTACTTGAACGACACGCAGGTGCCGCGCATCAGCCTGGCCCTGCAAAAACTCCCGATCGACCAGCTGCAACTGTGCGCTGCGCCCGGCCAGCACAACGAAACCGGAGAGCATCAAGCCGCCCAGCAAAAGCCGGCGTGCACGACTGATGGCTGCCTTGTTATTCATGGCCGCAGAATCACCACCTGTCGTGGATCGGGAATTTGCATACCCAGGCGCTCGCGTGCAGCATTTTCGACCTTGCCGTGAGTGGTATGCGTACTTTGCTCAAGCTGCAACTGCCCCCACTCCACGTTCATTTCATCCCTCGCCGCTTCCAGCACCTGCAACTCGACAAACAGTTTGCGGCTCTGGTGTTTGGCATAAGCCGCAGCGATCGCCGTTGAGATTGTTGCCAGCAATAACAGGGGTAAAAACAGCGACTTCATGCCAGCCGCTCCGCCACACGCAAAACTGCACTGCGGGCACGCGGATTAATCTGCACCTCAATTCTGTCTGCGCGAATCTGCTTGCCCACGGGTTTCAATCTGGGCATATATTCTGCCGGCATTACCGGTAAGTCGGGCGGCAACTGGGGCCCCCTGTACTGATCACGAATGAAGCGTTTAACGATACGGTCTTCCAGAGAATGAAAACTGATCACAGCCAGTCGCCCGCCTGGCGCCAGCGCCTCAACCACCTGCGGCAATACCGACTGCAGATCTTCCAGCTCATGGTTAATAAAAATCCGGATAGCCTGAAAACTCCGCGTCGCCGGGTGTTTTTTGAAATCACGACCGGGAACAGCAGCGGCAATCAATCGAGCCAGCCCGGAAGTCGTGGTAATGGGAGAGTCGCCCCGTGTCGCAACAATAGTCCTGGCGATTCTTCGCGAACAACGCTCTTCCCCGTACCGCCAGAGCACGTCTGCAATATCCCGTTCCGACGCACCAGCGAGCCATTCACCGGCGCTGACACCCTCCTGCGGGTTCATGCGCATATCCAGAGGCCCTTCATTGAGGAAACTGAATCCACGCTCAGCGTCATCCAGCTGCGGTGACGACACCCCGAGATCCAACAGGATTCCGTCCACCTTGCCTTGCCAGCCCAGTTCTGACACAACTGTTCCAAGATTTCCAAAGCTCCCGTGGCGCATAATGAGGCGTGACTCCCCCCTGAAACGGTCTGCTGCACACTCCAGCGCATCCGGGTCTTTATCAAAGGCCAGCAGCTGCCCCTGTACCCCCAACCTATCCAGTAGTGCCGCTGTATGTCCGCCGCGTCCAAAAGTCCCGTCGATGTACAAACCGTCCGACTTTATCTTAAGTGCGTCCAGTACCTGATCTAGCAGTACCGGACGGTGCAACTCGCTCATCAAGACCAGGAGCCTGTCCGAGAATAGACTGATCTACTCGGCAGCTTGCTCCTGCGTCGCCT
>CBFDBP010000020.1:0-23348 GCA_965603065.1 uncultured Gammaproteobacteria bacterium | reverse complement strand
CCAGAACAATTTGCGCCATGCGCTCGATAATGCCGGTTTAACGCTTCACTACCAGCCCCAGGTCGATTTGCAGCAGGGTACGCTGAGTGGATGTGAAGCCCTGACACGCTGGAACCATGCAGAACACGGATGGATAAGACCCGATCATTTTATTGCCGTGGCCTAGAGCAGCGGCCTGATAGATACACTGACGTACTGGTCCATTAATGTTGCCTTGCGGGAGTGGTCAGAGTTCTGTGGTTCCGGATCGCCGGGATCGATTGCAATAAATCTGTCTGCAAAATTGCTGCAATCGAAGGAAGTTGTGGAACTGGTTGGTCGAGCCATGAATATCTGGGGTGCGGAACCTGCTTCTCTGGTATTTGAAGTCACAGAAAGTGCCATGATGTCTGATCCACATGCTGCACTGCATACGCTGTCTGCCCTGCATGAAATGGGGATCATGCTGTCTATTGACGATTTCGGCACCGGCTATTCGTCACTGGCCTATCTCAGGAACCTCCCGGTCGGGGAGCTTAAGATCGACAAGAGTTTTGTTCTGCACATGGCAGAGGATCAGCAGGATCGCAAGATCGTTCAGTCAATTATTGATCTTGCGCATAACCTCGAGATGAGTGTTGTCGCTGAAGGCATCGAAAACCAGCAGACGCTGGATATGCTCATCGACATGGGTTGCGATTGTGGTCGAGGATTCTATATCGGGCGCCCCATGCCGATCGCAGATATGCCGTCCTGGGTGGAAGGCGGTAACTGGTGCAAGTCCGGCGTCATTGACAGTAACTATTAACCTGGCAATTAAACCTACAGCGTAGGAGCGGCCGCCTGGCCGCGATATCGCGCCGAAGGACGGCGCTCCTACGTCGGGTATTTTATTGCCGGTTTAATAAGACGGTATTCAGGAGACGCTGAGGGCGACGCCACCACGCCTCTGGTCACCGTAACATTCGAATCCGCCCGGGCCTTTTGAAACCGCGTGTACGCCACCGAAGAACAGGTTTCTGTCCGGCCAGCAGCGGGTCTGGTCAAACTCCTTTTCCAGTTGTCTGTATAATGCATCTTCAAAACCACCCTCGATATTCAGCAGCTTGTTCTCAAAATGAATTCTGGGCCGGTCGATGGCTTGCCGGAGTGGAAGCCGTTCGTCCACAAGACGCAACAACACCTGCAGAATGGCGGAGCGAATACGGTTTGAACCACCCGAGCCCAGTGCGATAACGCAGCCGTCATTCAGTTGCAGCATGCTGGGCGCCATCATCGAGGTCAGGCGCCGGTTTTCCTGCCAGGCATGGAAGCCGTGTGGGTTGAGGTCTTCTTCGCCGAGCATGTTATTCAACATAATGCCGGTGTCCCCCAGCATGTGACCGCAGCCCTCACCGTTGCTGGCGGTCAGTGCGGCAAGGTTTCCTTGCCGGTCGATGACGCTGATGTGCGTGGTGCCCCTGAAGGCTCGTGCGCGACCCCTGACCTGGTGCAGATACTGTTCAAGCAGGGCAGAATCCAGCATGCACTCGTCCAGGCCGTTACCGCGAATACCGTCCAGGCGCGCCTCGTTGGTAGACTGCATCAATCCGGCTAGTCGGCAAATACCCTCGACGCTGTCTATGGATAGACCGACCGGCGCGTACCGGTCGAGCAGCTTCAGCGTAAATCCAATCAGTAAACCGCCGGAGGAAGGCGGCGGGTTGGTGTAAAATCCGGCATTCCGGTACTGAATGTGCAGGGGCGGGCGCCGCCTGACCTGGTATTGCTCAAGGTCATCATATCTCAGCTGTCCGCCCTCACTGCGGCAGGCCGCGTCGATAGCGGTGGCGATGTCACCTTCATAGAACAGGCGTTCACCTTCCGCAGCCAGGCCCAGCAGCGTTTCCGCCAGTTCCGGCAGGTGAAGTATCTCGCCTTCGCCGACCAGGCTGTCCGGGGTCGACTGGCTGGCGAAGCGCTGTGCCGCCTGCGGTGTGGCAAGGTAGACGGGGCGCACGACATCCAGGATATAGGCCTGCAGCTGGTTGACGCGCAGCCCCTTACCGGCCAGTTCAATGGCGGGTTCCAGTAAAACGGGCATGGGTAAGGTGCCGAGGTCGCGGTGGATGGTAAACATCCCACGCACCGTGCCCGGTGTGGCCACTGCACCATAGCCGATATGAAACTCCTGCAGGGTTGTGCCGAAATCAGCCTGGATAGGGTGAAAATCGATCTCGGCGACGGGCAGTTTGTGTCTTGGTGTGTGGGTAAAAAAATCATACACGCCGGCTTGCCCCGCCGCGGGTTGTGCCAGCAGGAAACCGCCGCCACCGAGCGAAGTCAGTACCGGTTCCGCCACGCAGGCGGTCCAGTGCGCTGCGATCACAGCGTCAAACGCGTTACCTCCCTCACGCAGAGCGAAAGCGGCGGCTTCAGCGGTTGCCGCGTGCCCGGCGGCAACGGCGCCTTTTGGTTTTATTTTTGTCATGGGATTCGATCGCTATGCCGGACTGAGTCAGTAGCTCGGTTCGCGGCACCGTTTAGGCTTTGACGGTTTTAATTCCCGGCCGGCAAGCAAAACGGCAGTCATGCGAGCGCCACAGCCGGGTTTAATCGATGTGCGGCGGGCCTCCTGTCCCCTGAATAAAATGTAAGGAATGCCGGCGTTTGGATGGCAAGATACGCTCTACAGGCCCGCTCTACAATATTGATGGGAGCTAAGGGCCGCAGAAACAAATAATTATCCCTTCTTGCTTGTCTTTTAGCCCAGCTGCTGTGTTGAGGCAAGGGTTACAATCTGAGCCAGAATCCGGCGCATTTCTGGACAATTATTTATTTCCGCGGCCCAAAACGGATTCCCGGGCGGCTGATACTTGACTTAAATCAAGGATACAATAAGCACGGGCTTGATAATGCAACCATGCTTCGAGTACAGCGTGACTCCAATGCCGCGGCTGAATTTACCTGGACCGGGTGGCCGGATGAGTGAAACAGGCCTCCCATCTCTCGACCAGAAGCTTAAGGAGTAGAGGGCAAATGCGCTATGCAAAGCACACCAGAGTGGTGAACGGCGCAACGTGCTTTCGTGGCTGTATCCTGTTACTCGGTGCGTTCTGCACATTCATGCAAAGCGCTGCCAGCCTGGCCGGTACAGAAACGACCGGCGTACTGAAGCTGTACAAGGAGAACTGTGCCGAATGCCACGGCGAAAACCGTCTCGGTGGTATGGGGCCGGCATTGTTGGCGGGTAACCTGAAGCGACTGCATCGGAAGGCCGCGGTTGAGGTCATCAGGCACGGGCGTGTGGCGACCCAGATGCCCGCCTTTGCCGACAGGCTGTCCACGGATGATATCCTGACACTGGCCGATTATATCTATACGCCGCTGAAAGAAACTCCGGTCTGGGGTCTTACTGAAATCAGTGCCAGTCACATCGTCCACAACCGCGACGGAGAGCTGCCGGACCAAGCGGTGTTCGAAGTTGATGATCTGCTGAACCTGTTCCTGGTCGTGGAGCTTGGCGATCATCATGTTACGCTGCTCGATGGCGACCGTATGGAGCCCATACACCGTTTCGCGACGCGCTTCGCCCTGCACGGTGGTCCCAAGTTTTCGCCGTCGGGCCGCTTCGTGTATTTCGCTTCACGCGACGGCTGGATCAGCAAGTACGATATCTACAACCTGAAGCTGGTGGCAGAAGTTCGCGCCGGTATCAACACCCGTAACCTGGCGGTATCGGCCGACGGGCGTTATGTGATGGTGGCGAACTATCTGCCGCATACGCTGTTGCTGCTGGACGGGCGTGATCTCAGCCCCATCAGGCTGTACGAGGTGAAGGACGGCTCGGGTAAGAGCTCGCGCGTCAGTGCGGTCTATACAGCGCCGCCACGCAACAGTTTCATAGCCGCAATGAAGGATATCCCGGAGGTCTGGGAGATTTCGTATGCCGACAATCCACCCGCAGGGTTCGGCAGCTGGGTGCATGATTATCGCAAGGATTCCGGGGAGAGTATCAGGCCCGAACCCTTCCCTGTACGGCGTATCCACGTCGATGACTACCTGGATGATTTTTTCTTTGACCCGGACTATGTATCATTGATCGGTGCTTCACGCGAAGGCGGGGGGCAGGTGGTGAACATGGACGTGGGCAGGGTGGTGGCGGGTCTGAATCTTCCGGGTATGCCACACCTTGGATCAGGTATTACCTGGGAGTACCGGGGCCGGCCGGTGCTGGCGACACCCAACCTGAAAGAAGGCAGCGTCACCGTCATCGACATGGATAGTTGGAAAACGATGAAACGTATCGATACGCTGGGGCCCGGTTTTTTCATGCGCAGCCACGAGAATACCCCCTACGCCTGGGTGGATGTCTTCTTTGGACCCGACAAGGATGCCGTGCACGTGATCGACAAGCGTACGCTGGAGATTGTCAAGACCCTGCGGCCTGCAGCGGGCAAGACCGCCGCTCATGTTGAATTCACGCGTGACGGCAGGTATGCCCTGGTGAGTATCTGGGATCAGGAGGGTGCCGTGGTGGTTTACGATGCGGCGACGCTGGAAGAGGTAAAGCGTTTGCCTATGAACAAACCATCCGGGAAATATAACATTTACAACAAGACCCGCTATTCGAAAGGCACCAGTCACTAGTGCTTCTTGAAGCTGTACCGGAGGTTTTTGCGTCAGTAGACCCTTGGCGAAGCTGATATTTCATACTTGACCTAGATCAAGGACATGAAATGATCGCGAACTCAAACTGCCGAATATGTCTAAGGCACTCCTGTTCATGACACTGTGTGCGCTCACAGCCTCTGCCATTGCGGACGCTGTGACGGCGCAACGTCAAAGTCAGTTACGCAACCTTGTACACCAGGATTGCGGTTCCTGCCATGGTATGCGTTTAACCGGCGGGCTGGGACCGGCCCTGACGCCGACGGCGCTCGCGGGCAAGGACCATGAGTTTCTGTTTATGACCATCAGTGAAGGGCGGATCGGCACGCCGATGCCGCCATGGAAAACGTTGCTGACAAAACCGGAAATTGACTGGATTGTGGACTATCTGAAAACCCCGGGGGAGAAACCGTGAGGCAGTTTTTACTTCTCATCGTGCTCGCTGTCCTGAGCGGACCTGCGCTGGCAGCGGAACTGCGTGGCACGGGCGATCTCGGCGTGGTTGTGGAGCGTGCCAGCGGCCAGTTGCTGGTGGTTGAGCACAGTAACAATACCCGTCTGGCTGAAATCGACGGTCTGGGCGATCTGTCACACGCTTCGGTGGTTTTTTCGCGTGACCAACGTTTTGCCTACGTGTTCGGCCGGGATGGAGGGCTGACCAAGGTCGACATACTGACCGGCAGCATCGTTAAACGGGTGATGCAATCCGGTAACAGTATTGGCGGCGCCATCTCCCAGGATGGAAAGCTGGTGGCCGTCTCCAATTATGAACCCGGCGGGGTGCGTGTCTTCGATGCCGATACGCTGGACCTCGTTGCCGATATTTCCGCGGAGTATGCGCCGGGGAAAGTTTCCAAGACAGTCGGCCTGGTCGATGCGCCCGGCAACCGTTTCGTCTTCAGTCTGTATGAAGGTAATCAGATCTGGATTGCGGATATGACGGACCCACAGCGGCCGGGAATCAAGCGTTTCGAAGATGTCGGTAAAGCGCCCTACGATGCGCTCATCACCTCGGATGGCCGCTATTACATCGCCGGTTTGTTTGGCGAGGACAGCCTGGCGCTGCTGGATCTGTGGCACCCGGAACAAGGTGTGCGCAAGATTCTTAAGGGTTATGCCGAGCACGATGAAAAGTTGCCGGTCTACAAAATGCCGCACCTGGAAGGTTGGGCGATGGCGGGCGACGAGGCTTTCTTACCGGCTGTCGGCCAGCATAAGGTGCTGGTCGTGAATGCAAAGACCTGGCAACAGGAGGCCGAGATCGAGGTCCATGGTCAGCCGGTGTTTGTCATGGCGCGGCCGGATGGCCGGCAGGTGTGGGTGAACTATGCATTCCCGAATAACGACCGGGTACAGGTGATCGATGTGGCGTCACGCAAGATCGTTAAAACGCTGAAGCCCGGTAAGGCAGTGCTTCATATGGAATTTACGCCGCGCGGGGAGCATGTCTGGCTGTCGGTACGCGACGACAATCGCATCGAGGTTTACGACACGCAGAGCCTGAACAAGCTGGCGGAACTGCCGGCAAGCAAACCCAGCGGGATTTTCTTTACCGATCGTGCACACAAAATCGGCTTGTGATAATGGAATTACTGATTCAAAGACTGTTAAACGATTTTCAACGCAACTTTCCGCTGGAACCTGCACCGTTTTCACAGATCGCCCAGCGCCTCAATACCAGTCCCGAGACAGTGCTGAAAACGCTGAAGGAACTGCAGGACAAGGGTGCGGTGAGCCGGGTAGGGCCGGTATTCAGGCCCAATACCGTGGGCGCCAGCACACTGGCTGCCATGGCGGTTCCGGCAGATAAACTGGAAGCGGTTGCTGCCATCATCAGCGAATTCCCGCAGGTCAATCACAACTACGAACGTGAGCATCATTATAATCTGTGGTTTGTAGTGACCGACGAAAACACCTCGGTGCTGGCAAAAACACTCCGGCAGATTCAACTGCAGACCGGCTATCGGGTACTGTCGCTGCCGCTGGTCAAGGATTACCATATTGATCTCGGTTTTCGTATGAACCTGGATCGTGGCGCCGCGCTCAGTCAGATACCAACACACGATACCGATCCCGGTATGCACGCCAGCCGCGAGCTGCTGTTTGGCGGTGCCGAAGATCTGATTGAAGTCATCCAGGGTGGTTTGCCGCTGGTTACACGGCCCTACCGGGATATTGCAGACCGACTGGGTTGTTCGGAACAGTCCGTCATCGATAAGCTGCGTGGTATGATCGATGCCGGCATTATCAAGCGGCTCGGTGTGGTGGTGCGTCACCATGAACTCGGCTACAGGGCCAATGCCATGGTGGTCTGGGATGTGCCCGATGATCGGGTCGATCAGTTGGGCCGGCAACTGGGGAAACAGGACTGCGTCACGCTCTGTTATCAACGGCCACGGCGCCTTCCGGACTGGCCGTACAACCTGTTCTGCATGGTGCATGGCTGTGACCGCAATGAAGTGCTGGCCTGTATCGACCGTATGGTTGAAGGTCTGGGCCTGGATGCCATACCGCACACGGTTCTGTTCAGCGGGAAACGTTTCAAACAGCGTGGCGCACGTTATCGCGGTATCCACTAGTGGATGAGCTGGACCGCAGCATTATCAACCAGCTGCAGGGTGGCTTTCCTGTCGGTGAGCGACCATATCGGGAAGCCGGCGAACGCCTTGGTACAACGGAAAGCGAATTGATCACACGCCTGCGCTGCATGCTGGACGATGGCCTGTTGACCCGGTTCGGGCCCATGTATCACGCGGAAAACATGGGCGGGGCAGTCAGTCTGTGTGCCATGAAGGTGCCGCTGGCACGCTTTGACGAAGTCGCCGGCCAGGTCAATGCCTTTCCGCAAGTCGCGCACAATTACCAGCGCGATCACGAAATGAATATGTGGTTTGTACTGGCAACGGAAACGCCGGATCAACTGGATGTGACAGTACAGAAGATCGAACAGCTTACCGGTATACCGATATTCAACCTTCCCAAGCAGGAAGAGTTCTTCGTGGGTTTGCATTTCCAGGTATAGGGGTCTGTTAACACGATGAAAACAGCAGCGTTAACAGGGCACGGATGATGGCTGCCGACGTGATCAATCCGGTAGAGCTGGACAGGCGTATCGTGATGGCAACCCAGGCCGGTCTGCCTCTGGACCTGCGGCCCTACCACTGGCTGGCAGCCGAGCTGGGTGTGGACGCGGAGATTGTGATGGAACGTTTCCGGGTCATGCTGTCAGACGGGCGTATCCGCCGCATCGGTGTGGTGCCGAACCATTACCGACTGGGGTATTCAGCCAACGGTATGTCGGTCTGGGATGTGCCCGACGAAGATATACGAGCCATCGGAAAACAGGTGGGTGAGCTGGATATTGTCAGCCACTGTTACCAACGGCCGCGGTGCATGCCCGACTGGCCATACAACCTGTTTGCCATGGTCCACGGCCACAGCCAGGCAGAAGTGCGTGACAAGGTCAATCAAATCGCGCAGTTGCTCGGCGACAAGGTTCGCCAACACGATGTTCTGTTCAGTACGCGTATACTGAAGAAAACCGGGTTGCGGATCGGAGCTTAGTATGTTTCGTATCTCACAATACATGCAGGAACTGAAGGCTCCGCTTGCGGATCCGCGGGCACGGAAACCGGCCGGTCCGGTGGTGATCTGGAACCTGATTCGCCGCTGCAACCTGACCTGCAAACATTGTTACTCGATCTCGGCCGATATCGATTTCCCCGGTGAACTGGATACCCGGCAGGTGTTCGGGGTCATGGATGATCTCCGTGCATTTGGCGTGCCGGTACTGATTCTGTCCGGGGGGGAACCGCTGTTGCGGTCGGATATCTTCGCTATCTCACAGCGGGCGAAGGACATGGGATTTTACGTCGGTCTTTCCACCAATGGCACCATGATCGACGCAAAGAATATCGATCGGATTGCCGCGGTGGCTTATGACTATGTGGGTATCAGCATTGACGGCATCCGCGAGACGCACGACCGCTTCCGCCAGAAGCAGGGTGCGTTTGACGCCTCCATGCACGCCATTCGCTTATGCCGTGATGCCGGTATCAAAGTCGGCATGCGTTTTACCCCGACTCAGGATAACGCCGCTGAACTGCCGCAACTGCTGGACGTCATGGACGAGGAGCGGGTCGACAAGTTATATGTTTCACACCTGAATTATGGCGGACGCGGTAACCGTAACCGCCACTCTGATGTGGTACACCAGACCAGCCGTTGGGCCATGGATCTTTTGTTTGATACCTGTTGGGCTGACATCCAGGCGGGCCGCAGGCGTGAGTTTGTCACCGGCAATAACGACGCTGACGGGGTCTACCTGCTGCAATGGGTGCAGCGCAATATACCGGAGCACTATGATTACATGCGCAAACGCCTGGCCCAATGGGGGGGTAATTCATCCGGTGTGAATATCGCCAATATCGATAACCTGGGTAACGTGCACCCGGATACCTTCTGGTGGAACTACAACCTCGGTAATGTCAAGGAGCGGCTTTTCTCGGAAATCTGGGTGGATACCAGCGACCCGTTGATGGCGGGGATGAAGGCCTCGCCCAGGCCCCTGAAAGGGCGTTGCCGGGTGTGCCATTACCGGGATGTCTGTGGCGGCAATACCCGGGTGCGCGCTTTCCAGCTGACCGGTGACCCCTGGTGGGAGGATCCAGCCTGTTATCTCGATGACCGGGAACTGGGCATCTGCGCAGCAGACTATGCGGGCGATAAGCAGGAACCTCTGGACCTGCGTATCCGTACCGTACGGCACGCAAGTTGAGCATACAGGTGGCGCTTCGGCAAGCAGCGGATTACCGATGCGGCTGGCCGCAGCCATCACCAATCAGGCAGGTTTTCATGCCGGGCTAATGGGCGCCCTTGCTGATTAAAAATTCGCTGTACTGTTTGTCAGTGCCGTTAATGTGTCTGATCAGCCACTGTTTGAGGAAGTCCAGGGCGTCTTTCATGGCGCTTTCGGGATGCTCTTGATATGCAGCCAGAAGATCATTGACCTTGTCTATCATCTTCTGATGTTGTGCCTTGTGTGCCTCGAAATCCGGATAACCGTATTTGCTCATGAGACCTTCTTCGTAGACGAAGTGGGTCTTGGTGTAATCCACCACCGCAGCCAGGCATTCCTGTTCGAATTCCTCACCGGTGGAATAATCCACGCTGGTCTGCAACATGTTTATCAGACTGATCAGTTTTTTGTGCTGCCTATCGATGGATTCGATACCGACGCTGTACTCGTCTTTCCAATCGACACGCCTCCGATCCATGAATTTCCTGCGGACAACCGGTATCAGCACCAGTACCCCCACCAGGGACCAGGTCAGCGGGCTGGCGGGGCCAGCCATAAATGCCACTAACACCGCGACAGCCAGCGTCAGGATGAACAGTGAAAGGGCACACATATCCATGGCTTTGTTCATGCGGCACAGCTCCAGCTACCAGTCGGTCCCGGCCAGTCGAGTCCGTAGTCCGGTGATTGTTAGTCGAATGATTGTATCATAGTGTTAACAGACCCTGAGAAGCCTCATCCCGAATAACTCCACATCTGGCTGCGCCCACGCTGTCGCTATTACTACGGCGTATATGTCTTCTGTTCACGCGGTTGACGACTGTCCGGGCGATTTGGGTCGGCATACCACTTGATCTAAATCAAGGACAGCAGTGCCCGGTTGGAGTTTGATCGGCCGGGCGTTAACTTGCCGCGGGCCGCTGCTGATTGTTCGTGCATGATTCCCAATCTATCTTATGATGAATTATCCATTCGATAATTGTTACCGGCGTATTTTACGCGCGCCAGCATGGTTCCTTGCGTGGGCGATGCTGATGGTGGGGGTCATCAATACGGCCTGCGCCGATCCTGTTTACGACCTGGCAAAGAGGTATTTCCCGCTGGCGGACAGGGTCGGCGAATTTGAGGGCGAGCCGCTCGCCGCGCCAGTCTATGAGGGTAAACGGCTGCTGGGCTATGTACTGCGCACCACGGACATTGCCCCGATTCCAGCTTACTCGGGGAAGCCGATCACTTTACTTGTCGGCATTGGTCTTGATGGTCGGATTAGCGGCCTTGAGATCACCAAACATTCCGAACCCATTCTGGCCGCCGGGGTCTCTGAGGCGGATCTGAAGCACTATGTTGAGCAGTACCAGGGTATATCGGTACTTGAGCGAGTAAAACTGGGGGGTGCGGAGCGCGAAGGCTATGTTACCATTGACGGGATCACCGGCGCCACCATTACCGCGATGGTCATGAACGCAACTGTAATGAAGGCCGTCAAGAAGGTCGCTGAGTCGCGCGCGTTACCGTTGCCGCTCGAAGAGCCGGGAGTGACGACACAAACCACGATGCCGGCTGAAGTATCAGCAAGCCAGCAAGCCCCGGCCTGGTGGCTGGGTGAGACGAGTGAGCCCTTCTGGGTGTCTGTCTGGCAGGAGCGCGTGTGGCAGATCGCCGTGTTGTCCGCCGCTCTCGGCCTGCTGGTGTTCATCCTGCTGTTCCAGGACTGGTTGACCCGCCGGCCGAAGCTGCTGAAGTATATTCGTATCGGCTACCTGGTTTTTACGCTGTTTTTTATCGGCTGGTACAGCCTGGCCCAGCTTTCAATTATTCATGTGCTGACCTTTATCAACGCCATTCTGCACCAGTTCAGCTGGGAAGCATTTCTGGTCGATCCCCTGATATTCATGCTGTGGGGGTTTGTGGCGCTGACACTCCTGTTGTGGGGGCGCGGTGTGTATTGCGGCTGGCTGTGTCCGTTTGGCGCCCTGCAGGAACTGATTCATAAAATCGCCCAGCGCCTGAAAATCCCGGAGTATCACTTTCCGGATGTCGTTCACGAACGCTTGATGGCGTTGAAATACATCATCTTTGTCGCCCTGTTCGGCCTGTCCCTGCAATCCATTGGCTATGCGGCCAGGGCCGCCGAGGTGGAGCCGTTCAAAACGGCGATTGTGCTGCACTTCAACAGGGAAGGTGTTTTCCTGGTTTATGCCCTGGCACTGCTGGTGATCGGGGTATTCAACCGCAAGTTTTTCTGCAAATACCTCTGTCCACTCGGGGCGGCCCTGGCGATTCCGGCACCACTACGAATTTTTGACTGGCTTCGGCGGCGCAAGGAGTGCGGCCGACCTTGCCAGATTTGTGCCAAGCAGTGTGAGGTACAGGCCATCCGGCCGACCGGCGAGATCAATCCCAATGAGTGTCACTATTGTCTGGATTGCCAGGTAACGTACTGGGACAATCATAATTGCCCGCCACTGTCAGAAAAACGCATCAGAAGGGAGAAAAGCAAGGCGGCGCTGGACCGTATCAGAGCGGCGAAGCCTGCAAGCACAAAGCTTCCAGAAAGCTGATGTTTGCTTACACTGTTTTACTGGCCAATTGATACTGGCCAATTGATATAGATCAAGGCTCACAATATTGATCTATGTAGGATGCATTCGGTAAATCAACCTGAAAATAGGGGTAGAGGAAGATGAAACTATCAGCAATTTCCCGTATCGCAGCTATTGGCGTGCTTTTGTTTGTCGCGTTTGGTGCAAATGCCAAGGATGATTCCGAACACCCGGGCACGACACCGGGAGAAATGCGCTACAAGGGCGCACCTGTTCCGGAGCACCTCGAGTCAAAAGATGTGGTGACACCCGGTGCCCCGAGCCTGACGGAGGCGGAATTTGCCAAGGCAAAAAAGATCTACTTCGAGCGTTGTGCCGGTTGCCACGGTGTGCTGCGCAAGGGTGCGACCGGCAAGCCATTGACACCGGACATTACGCTTGGCAAGGGCACAGACTACCTGAAAGTGTTTATTGACTACGGTTCTCCAGCCGGCATGCCGAACTGGGGTACATCGGGTGATCTCAGCACCGATGAAGTGGTTCTCATGGCCAAGTACCTTCAGCACGAGCCGCCGATTCCACCCGAGTTCGGTATGCAGGAGATGAAGGAGACCTGGAAGCTACTGGTCCCGCCGGAAAAACGTCCCAAGAAGAAGATGAACGACTACAATCTCGAGAATATCTTCTCCGTGACCTTGCGTGATGCCGGTCAGATTGCACTGATTGATGGTGATACCAAAAAAATCATCAATGTCGTCGACACCGGTTACGCGGTGCATATCTCGCGCTATTCAACGTCCGGCCGTTACCTGTTTGTGATTGGGCGGGACGCCAGGATCAACCTCATCGATATGTGGATGAAGAAGCCCGATAACGTGGCCGAGCTCAAGATCGGGCTCGAGGCACGCTCCGTGGAGACGTCCAAGTACAAGGGCTATGAAGACAAGTACGCCATTGCCGGCGCCTACTGGCCGCCGCAGTACGTGATCATGAATGGCGACACCCTGGAACCTCTGAAAATCGTTTCCACCCGCGGCTACACGGTCGATACCCAGGAATATCACCCGGAACCGCGTGTTGCAGCCATCGTGGCCTCGCATGAGCATCCCGAATTTATCGTCAACGTGAAGGAAACAGGTAAGGTGTTGATGGTCAACTATGAGGATGTTGATAACCTCAAGGTGACCACCATCGGTGCGGCGCGTTTTCTGCATGATGGCGGCTGGGACTCCACCCACCGTTATTTCCTGACGGCAGCCAACAAGTCGAACAAGATTGCGGTCATCGACTCGAAGGAAGACACGCTGACGGCGATGGTCGATGTCACCGAGATCCCGCACCCGGGTCGTGGCGCCAACCTGAACGATCCGAAGTACGGGCCGGTCTGGGTGACCAGTGCACTGGGTAATGAGAATGTGACCGCGATTGCCACGGATCCGGCAAAACACAAGGACCATGCCTGGAAGGTGGTGCGTACCCTGAAGGGCCAGGGCGGCGGCTCCTTGTTCGTGAAATCCCACCCGAAATCCAAAAACCTGTGGGTGGATTCACCGTTGAATCCCGACGCCAAGATCAGTCAGAGCGTTGCTGTGTATGATGTGAACAATCTCGACAAGGGCTTTAAAGTGTTGCCGATTGCCGAGTGGGCTGGTATTAAGGGCGAAGGACCGAAACGCGTGGTTCAGCCCGAGTACAACAAGGCGGGTGACGAGGTCTGGTTCTCGGTCTGGAGCGGCAAGGATGAGGAATCCGCGATCGTGATCGTCGATGACAAGACCCGCAAGCTGAAGCATGTGATAAAAGACAAGCGCCTGGTCACGCCGACCGGTAAATTCAACGTCTATAATACCGTGCACGACATCTACTGATCCGGTCTGCACAGAAACAAACGGGAAGGGGAAGTTTTATTTCCTCTTCCTGTTTCGTTGCTTTCCGGAGTTCGCGGTTTCCGGGAGATTACCTGCCGTTTGGCATCCAGCTCCGGATCTCGGGCAACGGCGGAATCTTTGGGTGCCGACTTGACCTAGGTCAATGACAGTCTTTCCAATCCAAGTGTCTAATTGGCCGCCAATCCGGGTGAAATTAATGGGGTGCGTGTGCCATGAGTGAAGTCTTCACAAAAAGCATGGCGAGAAACATCTATTACGGGGGAAGTGTGTTCTTCCTCCTGCTGTTTCTCGCATTGACTTTTGACACTTCCGGCGAAGTGTCAAAGCTTGATAACCACGAAGCGATCAACGAACAGGTGACGCTGGGTAAGAAGGTGTGGGAAGAGAACAATTGCATCGGTTGTCACTCGCTGCTGGGTGAGGGTGCCTATTTTGCACCCGAACTGGGTAACGTTTACGAACGTTTTGGTGAATCCACTGAAGCCATCGTCGGCTTTATCAAAGGCCGTCCGGTTGAGGGTATCCCGGGTCGACGCAGTATGCCGCAGTTCAATCTGAGCGACGAGGAACTGGAAGCGGTGGCGGCGTTCCTGAAGTACACCAATGGAATTAAAACGGCCAGAGACTGGCCGCCGAATATACAGGGTTGAGGGGATTATCATGAAATATCAATCGCAATCTGTTGCAAAGCCCTATTTCATCGCCGCCATCGGCCTGTTTGTCGGTCAGATCCTGTTCGGTCTGGTGCTTGGCATGCAGTATGTCTGGGGCGATTTCCTGTTTCCGGAAATTCCGTTTAACGTCGCACGCATGGTGCACACCAATCTGCTGATCGTATGGCTGCTGTTCGGCTTCATGGGGGCTGCCTATTTCCTGGTGCCGGAGGAGGCTGAGCGCGAGCTGCAGAGTCCGTTTCTCGCCTGGGTGTTGTTCTGGATCTTCCTGGTCGCAGGTGCTTTGACCGTGCTGGGTTACCTGCTGGTTCCCTATGCCCAGCTGGCCGATCTCACCATGAATGATCTGTTGCCCACCATGGGCCGGGAGTTTCTCGAGCAGCCCACTATCACGAAAGTGGGTATAGTGGTTGTCGCGCTGGGCTTTCTGTATAACATCGGCATGACCATTCTTGCCGGCCGCAAGACGGTGGTCAATCTGGTGTTGCTGACAGGTCTGCTGGGCCTGGCGGTGTTCTTCCTGTTTGCCTTCTATAACCCGACCAATGTTGTCGACGACAAGTACTACTGGTGGTGGGTCGTGCACCTGTGGGTGGAAGGTGTCTGGGAGCTGATCCTGGGATCAATCCTGGCCTTTGTACTGATCAGGGTTACCGGTGTGGACCGCGAGGTCATTGAGAAATGGCTCTACGTCATTATCGCCATGGTCCTTATAACCGGTATCATCGGCACCGGCCACCACTACTACTGGATCGGCACACCGGACTACTGGCAGTGGTGGGGGTCGATTTTCTCCGCCATGGAACCGATTCCGTTCTTCATGATGACCGTGTTTGCCTTCAACATGGTGAACAGGCGGCGTCGCGAGCATCCCAACAAGGCAGCGGTACTGTGGGCGCTGGGTACGGCGGTAATGGCCTTCCTCGGCGCAGGCGTGTGGGGATTCCTGCATACCCTGGCACCGGTGAACTTCTATACACACGGCACTCAGATTACGTCAGCCCATGGTCATATGGCATTCTACGGCGCCTATGTGATGATCGTGCTGACCATCATCTCCTATGCCATGCCGATCCTGCGCGGACAGGAGGCCGGCGATCCGCGCTCGCAGGTGGTGGAGATGTGGTCGTTCTGGCTGATGACCGTGTCCATGGTGTTCATTACCCTGTTCCTGACCGGTGCCGGCGTGTTGCAGGTCTGGCTGCAGCGTTATAGCGAGGATCCCATGCCGTTCATGGTCGTTCAGGAAAAGATCGCGATGTTCTACTGGATGCGTGAACTGGCCGGTGCGGTATTCCTGATCGGCCTGATCGTTTACGTGATCTCGTTCTTCGTCAAGGGCGGTGATCGCGTGATAGTCGCCAGCTCAGATACGGCCTGATATGGAAGAAGCTGCAAATCCCCCGGCAGACATGAAAAAGCATGATCTGCCGGGGGATTTTGCTATCTGGATCTTTATATTCGCAGAACTGCTGGTGTTCGGCGTTTTCTTTCTGTCCTACGCCTTCGCCAGGGCCAACAATGTCGAACTGTTCGACGAGTATCAGCAGACCCTGGATCGTGAAAGCGGCGCGATCAATACCATCATCCTGATTACATCCAGTTTGTTCGTGGTGCGTGCGGTAAACGCCATCAGGCACAATGCGGCGAGGCTTTGCGCTACATGGATCGGGCTGGCCGTGCTGTTGGGTGGTGTGTTTGTTTATCTCAAGTTGCTTGAGTTCGGCGCCAAGTACGCTGACGGCATTACCCTCAGTACCAACACCTTTTACATGTTTTATCTGTCATTGACCTTCTTCCACTTCATGCATGTGCTGATGGGTATGGTGATTCTGGCGGTGGTGGCTGTGAAGGCCCGGCAGGGTGCTTACAGCGCAGAAAATCACGCCGGCGTGGAAACCGGTGCTTCCTACTGGCATATGGTGGATCTGGTGTGGATTGTTCTGTTTCCGCTGGTTTATGTGATGCACTAGTCATGGTTGCCGCGAACAGAAACGCGCTTTACGTCTGGCTGGTACTGGTGTTGCTGAGCCTGGTGACCTATGCTGTAGGTAAGTTGGGGTACGGTGGCATTAGCGTCGTGGCACTGCTGCTCTTGTCGGTAAGCATCAAGGGTCAGCTGGTCATAGATTATTTCATGGGGCTGGCACATGTGCAGTCACGCTGGAAATGGGTGGTAACCGTCTGGCTGGTGAGTGTCGTGTTGTTGATCGGTCTGGCGTACTGGACTTCGATGTAAGTCAGCAGCTGCCGGGAGAATACAGAGATGACAGGCGAAGTGGCTGGTATTCACAACTCTGAAGCGGAGATTCCCTTCTACCAGCCTCAGCACGGGGAGGTGGAGCTGTTCGACTACGCCTACCGCAACCAGTTGCCGATGTTGCTCAAGGGACCGACCGGCTGTGGCAAGACCCGCTTTATCGAACACATGGCAGCTCGTCTGGGTCGGCCGCTGTACACGGTGGCCTGCCATGATGACCTCACTGCAGCCGATCTGGTGGGCAGGCATCTGATCGGCGACGGCGCAACCTACTGGAACGATGGCCCGTTAACGCGGGCTGTACGAGAGGGCGCCATCTGTTATCTCGATGAAGTGGTGGAGGCACGTAAGGACACCACGGTTGTGTTGCACCCCCTGTCGGATGATCGGCGTATTCTGCCGATCGACCGCACCGGCGAAATCCTGCACGCGCCGCCGGAGTTCATGTTGGTGGTGTCCTACAATCCGGGTTACCAGAATCTGCTCAAGGGCATGAAACCCTCGACACGGCAGCGTTTTGTTTCCATGCGCTTTGATTTTCCTGCTGAGGAGCAGGAGCGCGACATTGTCGTCACGGAAACCGGAGTTGATGCGGCAACCGCGCAGCGGCTGGTCAAGCTGGCCCACAGTCTGCGAGCGCTCAAGGACCACGATCTGGAAGAATCTGCCTCCACGCGTCTGCTGATCTATACAGCACGGCTGATACGAGACGGCTTCGATAGCGTTGAAGCCTGCCGCGCCGCCTTGATCGAGCCCTTAAGCGATGATGAACCGACCATCGATGCCTTGATGGAAGTGGTTCACGCAAGTTTCGGAGCATGAATTGGACGAGCAGGGAAAAACACTGGCCATTACAGCGGAAAGCCTGTTTCTGGTAAATTTGATGCTGGCCCCCGGCCTGGCCTTCGCGGCTCTGGTGTTGCTGTATCTGTTAAAGGGAAAGGGCGCAGAACCACTGGCAGCCAATCACCTTTCACAGACGCTCGGCGTCAGTGTGGTCGGTGGCGGTTTGCTCGTTGTTATCATCGCACTGATTCTCCTGCTGGGCGGTTTTGATTCCGGTTATACCTGGATGGTGGTGGTGTTTTATTTTACGTTCATTCACAGCAGCCTGATCTTCATGGGTGTCTTCGGCCTGGTAAAAGCTTTGAATGGCCAACATTTTGTCTATCCATGGATCGGTAAGCCATTCAAGCCATGAACCGGGTGCAGTGGCAGCGCCTGTGCTGGCGCACGGCATTCTTCGCCCTGTTCGTTCTCGCACCGGTTCTGGATCTGTTTCGTTTCGATCTTACCCAGGGCCACTTCATCCTGTTCGGTTACCCCTGGACGCTGGGTATAGATGCGGCGGATGCGTTGCAATCCAGCTTGAATGTGATTGTCCGGGCGTTCGTGCCTGTCGCGCTGATTGTCGGCGTCGGTTTCTGGGTGTCCTGGCGTTACGGACGCTTGTATTGCGGCTGGTTGTGCCCACATTTTTCCGTGGTCGAGATCATCAACAGCCTGATGCGCCGCGCCTCGGGAAAGCCGACGCTATGGCAGAAAGAAACCTTACCGGAAGTGCAGTCGGACGGTGTGGAGATCTATCCGCACAAGTGGGTCTGGTTGCTGGTCGCGCTTGGCGTACTGTTTTTTTCGCTGCTGTGGGCGGTGAGTTTTTTAACCTACCTGCTACCACCTTTGGAGGTCTGGAGTAATCTGTTACGGGGTGAACTGAGCCGTAACCAGTTTATCTTTATAGGCGCAGTCACTGTGTTGCTGAGCATAGAGTTTACCCTGGCGCGACATCTGTTCTGCCGTTTCGGTTGTGCCGTTGGCTTGTTCCAGAGTCTGATCTGGATGGGCAACCGCAGGGCCCTGGTGGTGGGTTTTGATCGAGAGTGTGCCGCTGTCTGTGCAGGTTGTGACAAGTCATGTGAACACGCCTGTCCCATGCGCCTGCAACCGCGCCAGATCAAACGCAAGATGTTTACCTGCACCCAGTGTCAGCAATGCGTGCAGGCCTGTGAAGATGTCAACAGGCTACGAGGTGCGGAGGGTCTGCTGCAGATGGTCTCGGATCAATGTGCGCTGGACGTGTCCGAACGTGATTTCGGGCGCAGGCCGCTGGTGCCCGCTGATTGTTTCCATCGGCAAGCTGGAAAAGGGGACTAATCGGCATGGAAGAGTGGGTCGGACAGCTGTGGCATAAAATGGTGACTCGCGCAGCCCGGTACGACTACCCCGAAGCCGCGATCAGCCTGGAAGAAGTCCGCCAGCCGGCCGCTGTGATGTTCCGTGCCCTGGGTGGTGAGGGCGGGTTACGGGTAGAAGCGGCGACCGAAACGGAACACGGTGCGCGCAGAAGTTTCATGAGTCGTATTGCCGGCAGTGGAAAACAGATCGAGCTGGCGTGGCGCGATGAAGAAACCCTGCGTCTGCCGGTGCAAATTGCCTGCTTCGAGAGACGCGAGCTGAATCGTCAGCTGTACCTGTGGCTGGCGGCGCTGGCGGCAAACAGCGGGCGATACCGGGGTGACTGGCTGCAGCAGAATGTCGCTGCAACGGCGGACATTCTGCAACGCTATCCCGGGCTGGCCGGGCGCTACCGGACGCTGGCTGCAGCCCATCTGAAACAGCGCCCGCAAGCGGATACACTGAAAGCGGATGAAGCTGCACAGGAAACGCTCATTCGCCGGTATCTGCTTGAACCGGGAATAAATGTGTCAGCCTTGCCGCCAGCCGGCAAGGCACCCCAACCAGTACCGCTGTGGTTGCATCCGTCACCGCCGCACCTGGCGGTGGAAATGCTTCCTGCCGGTGATGATGACGAAGACGACCCCGACGACTCACACAGTGAACAGCTTGAAACCGATAAACGCCGCCGTGGTGAGCGCGTGGATATGCCGGATGGCCGGGACGGTTTACTGGCATTTCGTCTGGAAAGCCTGTTTACCCGGACAGAGTATGTTTCCGTCGATAGAACCACGGAAGAGAATGAAGATGAAGACGCCAGGTCAGCAATAGAGGATATCGATGTTCTCAGCATGGCGCGCGACCGCAAGCGAACCGCCTCGCGTCTGCGTTTTGATCTTGATCTGCCACCCGAGGACAATGACGATATTCAATTGGGTGCCGGTATTCCCTTGCCTGAATGGGATTTCAGGCGGCAGACACTGTTACCCGATCATTGCCGTTTGCAGCCCATGCTGGCGCGTGACGCTGATCCTGCATCCCTACCCGATCACCTGCGTGTCAAGGCACGCCGTTTGCGCAGCCTGTTTGAAATGCTCAAACCACGTCGCATCTGGCTGAATGCGCAACCGGATGGCAGCGAGCTGGATATCAATGCTGTTATCGATCATACAACGGATCGCCTGCGAGGCGTACAACCGGCAGAAGCCGATATGTTCCGCAGTTTCCGTAATGCGGAACGTGATCTGTCCTGCCTGTTGCTGGCCGATCTGTCCCTATCAACAGATGCTCATATCAATAATGAGCAACGTGTTATCGACGTTATCCGTGACAGCCTGTTGCTGTTTTCCGAAGCACTGTCGGGCACCGGTGACCGCTTTGCTATGTACGGATTTTCCTCCCGACGCCGTAATTATGTGCGTTTCCATATCCTCAAGCTATTTGATGAGAGCTACTCGGCTATGGTGAAGGGCAGGATTCAGGCCATAAAGCCCGGTTATTACACGCGTATGGGCGCGGCCATACGCTATGCCACGGAGCTGCTCGGCACTGAATCCTCCAGCCAGAAACTGTTACTGATTCTTACCGATGGTAAACCCAACGACCTCGACAAGTATGAAGGACGTTACGGCATCGAAGATACCCGCATGGCGGTGCGCGAAGCCGCAAGGCAGGGGGTCAGGCCTTTCTGCGTTACCATCGATGAAAAGGCCAGGGACTATCTTCCTTACCTGTTCGGCAGCAGATCCTATATGCTGGTGAGAGATGCCGGCGAATTGCCCGCCAAACTGCCATTGCTGTATGCCCGGCTAACTGCCTAGTTTGAAGGATTCACCCTGCGCAAACTGGTGCAACTTGCCGATGTCGTTCAGTGTCACCGCATTATCGTGGATATCAATCAGGCCATCCCGGCTCAACTTGGAAAAACTCCTCGACAGCGTCTCCGGTGTGATGGAAAGCCGTGAGGCAATGGCGTGCTTGGGTGTTTCCAGGCGCACCTCGGATGAACCCAGGTGGGTACTGGGAACCTGGTCGAGCAAATAGCAGACCACCCGGAAGGTGGCGCCGTGCAAGGTCAACCGATCGATTTCACCGATGTACCAGTGCAGTCGCCGGCTCATCTGTGCCATGATGGCGAAACAGGCTTCCGTTGATTCGTGCAGGATCTCGGCGTAGCTCGCGATATCAAAGCTCAATACCTGGCTATCCATAATAGCAGTGGCAGTGACCGGGTAGAGTTTCTGTCCGGAAAACAGGATGGCTTCGGCAAAGGTATGCCCCGGCGATATCAGGTCGATGATCTTTTCGTGACCGCTGGCCGAAATGCGCGCCAGTTTGATCTGGCCGGTTGTTAGCATGAAAAAATCACGGGCCGGTTGGCGAAACTCGAACAGGGTTTCACCCACGATCAGGTCTATGATGCGGGTATGTTTAAGCACAGTATCGATCTGATCGGCATTCAAATCGGCAAACAGCAGGCACTGCTGAATGTGTGACAGTATTTCGGCGTTATCGATTGAAGTATGCAGGGCCTGGCCCATCTCTTGTCGCTGTAAGGTGTCCCATGGCCTGTTCTCAGGCCCCGAGTTCGATAGTATAGCAATTACCTCACAAAAATGAGTAGCTTGGCGTAAATAGGATTGGCTATCATTCAGATAACCAAGCTACGGCTGGCGCAAATTCAGGTATGATAGCGCCCATACGCAAAGTCTCGGGCAATGACAGGAGTTGTAATGAAACCAGCTGGTAAAAAGTTATTTAATATTATGATGATGGTGGTACTGGCATCTGTCTGCGGCGTGTCTGCCGCCGATGAACTGGCCGAGCGCGAACAGGCCTCGCGCCAGGCCGCCGCCCAGTTGCTAAAGCAGCTCGGTGGAGCGCTTAAAAAAGAAATGGGCAGTGGCGGACCGGAGGCCGCAATCAGCGTGTGTCGTGATCTGGCTCCGCAGATTTCAGGCGCGATTTCCCGGGCCAATGGCTGGCGTATGACACGGGTAAGCAACAAGGTACGCAATCCCTTGCTGGGTATGCCGGATGCCTGGGAGCTGAGTGCCCTGTCCGAATTTGAAAAGCGCGCCGGCCAGGGCGAGACGTATCAGGATATGGTGGCCGGCGAAGTTGTCGAAGAAGGTGGTGCGCAGTATTACCGGTTCATGAAAGCGATTGATGTCAAGCCGGTTTGTCTGGTCTGCCACGGTGACAAGGACGGCATCCCGGCAGGCGTGAAGGCCAGGCTGGCCACCGAGTATCCGATGGATCAGGCAACCGGGTACCAGCAGGGTGAGCTACGTGGTGCCGTGAGCATTAAGCAACCCATGGACATCCCTTTGCGATAAGGGATTTTCGGAACATGGCTAATTTATCCAACAGCGCGGCTCGGAACATCGCCCTGATTATCGTGGTGAAAGTGTTGATACTGGCGGGCATCATTGTTGTGCTTGTGCAGACGGTCTGAATACTGGCGACACGATAGCCGCATCACCGGCTTCGGTGAAGTCCAGCAAATCGATTGCACAGTTGATTTGGTTACGATTCCCGACGATGAATACCGCATGGACAGACAAAGCCGGCACAAACGGCGCCGCGCTCACGCCACGAAAATTCTCGACCGCGGACATCGCCGATGCGCTGGCGACCGGCTGGCGCACCTTCCGCGCCATGCCTGCTGCCAGCATGGCCTTCGCCGTCCTGTTCGCCCTGATCGGATTGGCGCTGCTCGCCGCGGTGGGCGGATTCGGCATCTCCCCGATGGCGTTGCCATTCGCCGGAGGTTTCATGCTGGTGGGCCCGGCGCTGCTGACCGGTTTCTTCCGGCTCGCGGTCATTCTTGCCGAAGGCCGCAAGCCGCGCCTTTTTGATGCCTTTACCGCCTTCACCCATGCGCCGGCCGGCCTGTGGCTGGTGGCTTTGCTCTGCGCTTTCCTGTTCCTGATCTGGATCACCGATGCGGCTATACTCTACACAGTAATGATCGGCGATGAGCGCCATGACATGGCCTGGTTGATCAGTCTGCAACGTCAGATGGTCGCTTTCGAGCTTTGGGGCATGCTGATGGGTTCGGTGCTGGCATTCATCATCCTGGCCATCTCGGCCTTTTCGGTTCCGTTGTTGCATGAGCGCCGAGCCAATCTGGTCCAGGCGATAAACGCCAGTGTCCACGCTGTGTTAGGTAACTTTCTGACCTGTATCGCCTGGGGCCTGGTGCTCACCAGCGCGACTCTTGTCTCCATCCTGCTGCTGCCCCTGCTGACGGTGGTGCTGCCGGTGCTCGCCTACGCCAGCTTTGGCCTGTACCGGAAGGTGTTTCCGCTGCCGGAACACGGCACGGGATAACCGACCGACTTCCGCGGCCTCTTGGTTACAGCACCCGTCAACCGG
>CBFDBP010000019.1:0-23545 GCA_965603065.1 uncultured Gammaproteobacteria bacterium | reverse complement strand
CTCCTAGGCGATTGGCAGGGAATTTCCTGGTTAGTGGCGGTGCTTACGGTGCAAAGGGTGACTGACCGGGAGCGAATCGGTGGTTTCGCTGAGAGTGCGTAGTGCCGACTGACTGCCGGTATCGGCCCACAACTCCGCGGCAGCCAGCGGTTGGAGCACTGTTTCACCCGACAGGCCCCGCATCGCCTGTAACACGTCCATGATGGCGACGAAGGCTTCGGCCAGACGGCCATAAAGGCGGTCGCTATGCCCATCAACCAGGGATGCCAGCTGATCGTAGGCGGCCCGGCCAATGCCCACGAAATAACTCACCTTGACCAGGCGGCGTTCGGCCAATTGCGGGAAAAGTCCGGAAAAAAGCAGGCATTGGTCGCCAACATCGCGTAATTGCATGTTTATGCGTCCTGTTTCCTGCTGTGCCTGCAAGAATTCCAGTGCCATCACCCTGCCCGCCAGATCAGGCCGTTCGGCAAACCGCATCAAAAGGAAAACCAGATAAGATTCAAGTGATTCATCAAGGTTACACTGACAGGCAGCCTGCGCCTCGTTGACCAGCGCGTGCCATTGGGCGACATCGGTCGGTTGTAGCACCAGTGGTTTCATTTCAATACCTCGGTATCCATCCCTTCATTCTGCTTATCGGCCAATAAATTATACTTCTTAATGGCTTTAGCCTACATCCTTCAGGCTGCTCAAGCTATACTGCGCGCCTTTGATAATTTTCTGATTATTTATTTTGACTGCCGCTACCACATATCAAACTTCAACTTTTCAGGGACTGATTCTGGCGCTGCAGGATTATTGGTCACGGCAGGGCTGTGTCCTTCTGCAACCCTACGATATGGAAGTCGGTGCAGGGACCTTTCACCCCGCTACTTTCCTGCGCGCCATTGGCCCGGAACCCTGGCGAACAGCCTATGTTCAGCCATCGAGACGGCCCACTGACGGGCGTTACGGCGAAAACCCGAACCGCCTTCAACACTACTACCAGTTCCAGGTTCTGCTGAAACCCAGCCCTGACAATATTCAGGAACTGTACCTCGATTCCCTGAAGGAACTGGGACTCGATCCGCTCGTGCACGACATCCGCTTTGTCGAAGACAACTGGGAATCGCCAACCCTGGGTGCCTGGGGACTGGGTTGGGAAGTCTGGCTGAACGGCATGGAAGTCACCCAGTTCACCTATTTCCAGCAGGTGGGCGGCCTGGATTGCAAACCTGTCAGTGGCGAAATCACCTATGGCCTTGAACGTATCGCCATGTATCTTCAAGGTGTGGAAAGCGTGTTTGATCTGCTGTGGGCGGATGGCCCCCAGGGTAAGGTCCTGTACGGTGATGTGTTTCACCAGAACGAAGTGGAGATGTCCGCGTTTAATTTTGAACACGCAAACACCGGGGAATTGTTCCACTGGTTTGATGTTTGCGAAAATGACAGTCAATCGCTGATCGAAGCCGGCTTGCCGTTACCCGCGTATGACTTAATGTTGAAAGCATCGCACACCTTTAACCTGCTGGATGCACGCAGCGCCATTTCTGTCACAGAACGTCAGCGCTTCATCCTGCGGGTGCGTACACTGGCCAGAGCTGTGGCTAAAGCCTATTACCAGCGCCGCGAATCACTGGGCTTCCCGATGCTGCCGCAGGAAGTCCGCTCATGACCGAGAAGCGCGATCTGCTGGTTGAAATCGGCACCGAAGAGTTACCGCCAAAAGCCTTGCGTCGATTGTCCAATGCCTTTGCCGACGGTATGCGTAAGGGTCTCGATGCCGCAGCGCTGACACCATCGAAGGTCTACGCCTATGCGAGTCCACGCCGCCTGGCCCTGTTAATCAAGCAGCTGCCGGTCACTCAGCAGGACCGCGAAACGGTCCGGCGTGGTCCGGCACTGGCAGCCGCATTCGATGACGACGGTTGCCCCACACAGGCGGCTATGGGTTTCGCCAGATCCTGCGCTGTCGATGTCGAACAGCTTGACCAGTTGGAGACCAGGAAAGGCAGCTGGCTTTCATTCCGGGCTGTAGAGAAAGGCAAACCGGTTTCCGAACTGGTTCCGGATATGGTACGAAAGTCGCTGGCCGGCTTACCCATTCCCAAACGTATGCGTTGGGGTGATCGTGACCATGAGTTTGTGCGTCCGGTACACTGGGTCGTACTTCTGTTTGGTGACGAAATCATAGATGCCGACATACTCGGCATAAAGGCTGACCGTTATACGCAGGGTCACCGCTTTCATCATCCAGAGCCGATTTATATCGGCGAACCCGAGGCCTATCTGCCGTTACTGGAAACCGAAGGCCGCGTACTGGCTGATTTCGCAACGCGCCGGGAGGCGATTCGTGCGCAAGTTCTGGAGCAGGCAAATCAGCTGAATGGTCGGGCCGTCATCGATGATGAACTGCTGGATGAAGTCACCGCTCTGGTTGAATGGCCGGTAGCACTATCGGGACGATTCGATAAGCAATTTCTGCAAGTGCCACCGGAAGCACTGGTTTCCAGTATGCAGGATCATCAGAAATACTTTCCGGTCATGGATGAAAACGGAAACCTGCTGGCGAATTTCATAGCCATCGCCAACCTGGACAGTAAAGATCCCCAACAGATTCTGGCCGGGAATGAACGTGTCATACGTCCACGTCTGGCTGACGCCGCTTTTTTCTGGAATCAGGATTGTAAACAGCCACTGGGAAACCACATTGACGGGTTACGCAGCATGGTTTATCAGAAAAAACTCGGTAGCCTGTTTGACAAACAGGAACGAGTCGCAAAACTGGCCGCTGAAATTGCCAAGCAAGTCGGCGGCAACAGCGCTGACGCCGAGAGAGCCGCCCGTTTATGCAAGTGTGATCTTCTCACCAGCATGGTGTACGAGTTTCCTGACCTGCAAGGCATCATGGGGCGCTACTACGCCAGTCACGATGGCGAAGCAGAGGCTGTGGCCACTGCCATCGAGGAACACTATCGTCCGCGCTTTGCCGGAGATGAGCTGCCGGACAGTGTCACCGGGCAAACACTGGCACTCGCCGACAGGCTCGACAGTCTGGTCGGTATCTTTGCGATCGGGCAACAACCCAGCGGCGATAAGGACCCCTTTGCGCTACGCCGCGCCGCGCTGGGTGTGGTACGTATCTGTATCGAAAATCAACTGGATATTGATCTCGAAGCACTGTTAAACACCGCTGCAGAGACGTTCGATGCCTCCGTTAATGCCGCATCAGCAACCGGTGATGTGTTTAACTACGTGATGGATCGGCTGCGTGCTTACTACCAGGAGTCCGGTGTCGAATTCGACCTGATCGATGCCGTGCTGGCAACACGACCGACCCGCTTGCTGGATTTTGACCGGCGAATTCAAGCCTGCCGGGTTTTCCGCCAGTTGCCGGAAGCGGAAAGTCTGACGACTGCCAACAAACGTATCGGTAACATCCTTAAGAAGACCGATCAAAATATACCGGGGGAAGTCGATGTTGCCTGTCTTGTTGACGATGCTGAAAAACAGCTGGCCGAACAACTCAGCAACATGAGTACCGCCGTGCTCCCTTTAATGGAAGCAGGTGATTACACACCGGCGCTCAGGCAGCTGGCTGATCTGCGCGAAAACGTTGATGCCTTCTTCGACCAGGTTATGGTAATGGTCGATGACGATACATTACGCGCCAACAGGCTCGCGCTGTTACAGAACCTTAGCAAGCTGTTTCTCCGGGTTGCTGATCTTTCACGTTTGCAGAACTGAGGTTTTTATGTCTGACCGGGACTCCTATCAGGCTATGCTGGATGCCGTACAGGCCTTCCATGAAAAACACGACTTCAAGAATACCGGTGGCGAAGAGATGACCTACCGGCTGGCACTGATGGCCGAGGAGCTCGGCGAAATTTCCTCCTGTATCACCAAAGGGAAAAGCCAGGAAAACCTCGCAGAGGAAGTTGCTGACCTGTTCATTCTGCTGGTCGGTACCGCGATAGCCGCAGATTTTGATTTGCGCGAAGCATTCTGGAAAAAAATGGACACGTTAATGCAACGTGATTCGCGCATGGTGAATGGCCGCATTCGAGTGTCTGAATTCAGGGATATGAAATAAATAACAGGGTTATCACTATTAATATAGTTTTAGCTAATATTAAGTATTACCCTAATCATCATATCATGAGTAATTATACTGATTGCTATATAATACTCGTTAAGTATTGTTTACTAATACATTTTCATATTACAGGGTAGCAGTTGCTGATAACGCTGAAGCGGAGCTGATGGGGAGGTTTTCTGACTTTGAATGAAGATAAGCTGCAAGCAGAGACGGTTTCCTTGTACCTTCGCTCCCTTGTTTTCTGGATTGTTTTCGCATTTATCATCCTGATATTTACGACACTGCTGGTGTTGAGTTTCCCTTTCCCCTTGGAAAAACGTTTTGTGCTCACACGCGCATGGTCAAGGTCGGTGCTCTGGTGGCTGCAGATCACCTGTAACCTCCGTTATGAAATCACGGGGACTGAAAACATTCCGGACACGCCGGGCATTATTTTTTCCAAACACCAGTCTACCTGGGAAACTACGTCGCTTAACCTCTGGTTTGCAGCCCAGTCATGGGTCGTAAAACGTGAACTGCTCTGGGTACCTGTGTTTGGCTGGGCTGTCTTCATGATGGATCCGATCGCTTTGAACCGCGGCGCCGGCAAAAAGGCTGTTGATCAGTTGGTTCGACAGGGTCGCGAACGTCTGGAAAAGGGCCGCTGGATCATTATATTTCCAGAGGGTACCCGTATTGCACCTGGCAAGACGGGTCGCTATCGGATCGGTGGAGCGATACTGGCAGAACGTACCGGTTATCCCGTGACACCGATCGCCCATAATGCCGGTGAATACTGGCCAAGAAGAAAATTCATAAAACGGCCTGGCGTGATACAGGTTCGTATCGGGCCCTCTATTGAGACAAAGAACAAATCGGCGCCAGTGATTCTTGCCGAAGCTAAACAGTGGATAGAAACCGAGATGGCCGCGATTACAACACTAAAACACCATCAATATGGTTTGAAAGATTCTGACCACCCCTCATAAGCAGAGGCGCCATGCACGCATTTCTCTCAACCTTAGATATCCAGGTTGGAAACGGACAACGCGTTTGTTTCAATAAAATCACGACGCGGTTCAACCTGGTCCCCCATTAAAGTCGTGAAAATCTCGTCAGCAGCAACCGCGTCCTCGATCTGCACCTGCAACATGCGACGGGTATCCGGGTTCATGGTGGTGTCCCATAATTGATCAGGATTCATTTCACCGAGTCCCTTGTAACGCTGTATTTGACGCCCACGTTTGGCTTCCTCCATAAGCCAGTCCATGACCTGTTTAAAGCTTGAGACCTGTTTCTGTTTGTCACCGCGTTGAACATAGGCATCACTGCCTAACAGGCCATCCAGCTGTTTGCCCAGCGTGACTATGCGCCCGTACTCTGCCGTGGAAAAAAACTCACTCGGGATCTGTTGATCACTGGAAACGATACCGTGTGTCAATTTACGGATGTGAATGGCGAAGGCTTCGTGGTCGACATCCCGCACGACTTTGATTTCGTAACGTTCACCCCCTTTCTGATGGCTGTTGATGCGTTCCATGAGTTCTTTGCACCAACCCTGCACCTTCTCCATGTTGTGCAGATCAACCTCTTCCAGAGCCGGCAGATACAGCATCTTTTCCAGCACCATGAGGTTGTAACGACGTGCGAGACGGTGAATCGACGCCATCACAGCGATGTATTGTTTGGCGAGACTTTCCAGGCCCGGTCCTTTTAAGGCGGGTGCATCTGCACTCACGTATAAACTGGCTTTATCGAGGGCCGCCTGCAAAAGATACTCCTGTAATGCCAGATCATCTTTTACATATTGTTCCTGCTTTCCTTTCTTAGCCTTATACAGCGGCGGCTGAGCGATATAGATATAGCCATTCTCAATCAGCTCCCGCATCTGTCGGTAGAAGAAGGTCAGCAGCAGGGTACGAATATGCGATCCGTCGACATCCGCATCGGTCATGATAATGATTCGATGATAACGCAATTTTTCGATATTGAATTCATCCCTGCCGATTCCGCAGCCCAGGGCCGTAATCAACGTGCCGACCTCAACGGATGAAAGCATTTTGTCAAACCGGGCTTTTTCTACGTTGAGGATTTTGCCCTTGAGCGGAAGAATCGCCTGGGTTTTTCGATCCCTGCCCTGTTTAGCCGATCCACCGGCTGAATCACCCTCGACCAGGTACAGTTCACTTTGCGCCGGATCACGTTCCTGGCAGTCAGCCAGCTTGCCGGGCAGGCCCGCGATATCCAGTGCACCCTTACGCCGCGTCATCTCGCGCGCTTTTCGGGCCGCTTCGCGAGCCATCGCCGCCTCCACGATTTTTGCTGTGATAGACTTGGAATCTACCGGATTTTCAAGCAGATAGCTTTCCAGTTTCTCAGAAATCGTGGATTCAACAACGCCCTTTACTTCAGACGATACCAGCTTGTCTTTGGTCTGGGATGAGAACTTGGGATCAGGCACTTTAACCGAAAGCACCGCGGTCAAGCCTTCCCGGGCATCGTCACCGGTGGTATTCACCTTGTTCTTCTTACTGACCCGCGTTTCCATGTACTGATTCAGGGTACGTGTCAGCGCAGCGCGGAAGCCCGCCAGGTGGCTGCCACCGTCCAGCTGGGGAATATTATTGGTAAAGCAGAAAATATTCTCCTGATAGGAATCATTCCATTGCATGGCGACTTCTACACCCACACCATCCTTTTGGCCGGTAAGGTAGAAAACATTCGGATGCAGTGGTGTTTTGTTTTTATTCAGATGTTCGACAAAGGCCCGGATACCGCCCTGATACTCAAAAATATCCTGCTTGTCGCTGCGCTCATCGCTCAGTTTTATGCGTACGCCAGAGTTGAGGAACGATAATTCTCTCAATCTCTTGGCCAGAATATCGTAGTGAAACTCTGTATCACTGAAAATCCTGGCGCTTGGCTTGAATCTCACCTCTGTACCGGTCTGATCTGAATCGCCAATCGCCTTCAAGGGCTCCTTTGGCTCACCATAAATATATTCCTGGTAATGAATCTTGCCATCACGCCGAATCGTTAACTTCAGGTACTCCGATAACGCATTGACAACCGATATGCCAACACCGTGCAAACCACCTGAAACCTTGTAGGAGTTATCGTCAAATTTCCCGCCAGCGTGCAGCACCGTCATAATAACTTCTGCGGCTGAACGCCCTTCCTCCGGATGAATATCAACTGGTACCCCTCGGCCATCATCGGTAATGGTCACCGAGTTATCGCTATGCAGCTTCACAGATATCCCGGAACAATAATGAGCCAGCGCCTCATCGATCGAATTATCAACGACCTCAAACACCATATGGTGTAAGCCTGTACCATCATCGGTATCACCGATGTACATGCCCGGTCTTTTTCGAACGGCGTCGAGCCCCTTCAGGACCTTGATATTAGAGGAATCGTAACTGGAATCTTTACTCATAAGTACTTATCCGGAGTGAACTGGGGGATTATAGCACCTCAGAGACAAAACCGTGTTTCACGTGAAACCGATTAACCGCTTCCACGTTCCATCCCGATTCCCGCGGATCATCGATGGCGGTTACAAATGCCTGAGCTTCGATTGACTGGAGTAAATGCATAACGCGCTGCTGATTCTCAGTATCCAGTTCTGCCCCGAGGTCATCCATCAGGAAAAGACTCGTTTGCAGGGTTAACTGCCGTAGCAGGCTTGCCTGAGCGACTTTCAACGCCAGAACAAAAAGTTTCTGCTGCCCCCGAGAAAGGCGTTCGTTAGCCGGTCTGTCCTGATAGAGAAAAAGCAGTTCGGCTCTTTGTGGACCTGATCTCGTGTATCTCTGCTCCCTATCCTTTGCTAATCCCACTTCCAGCGCCTTGAGGTAAGGCATTTCGGATGCCCAACCCTTTCGGTATGAAATCTGTATATCTTCCGGTAATTCCAGCAGCTGCCCGCTTACACTCTTAATCACGTCAGCAAGGCTCAAGATATATTTTTCCCTGAACTGGTGTAGCTCTTCGCCACTGTTCGCCAGTTCATAATCCCATGCGTGAACTTCCTTTGTGGTAACGCCCGATCGCAGCGCGGCATTTCGCTGTTTCAACAACTTCTGGAACCGTTTCCATACCGCCACATAGGCAGGTTTCACGTGAAACAAACCCCAGTCGATATACTGGCGCCTATATCCCGGTCCTTCTTCGATTAACCGATGAAGATTACCGCCAAGCCACTGGACAGGGAATAGTGCCGCCAGGTCTGACAGTCGCTTAACCGGCCGGCCGTCGATGCGCGCAATCAGCTTTTTTTCACTGCACTTCAATCCCACCGGTATGTCCCGATTCTGCGCTGTTCTAAGCGTAGCGACCAACTGGAAACCCGTAGCACCGGTTTTTATAGCCTTTTCCAGGCTTCTGCTTCGAAATGAACGTGCTCTGGCCAAGGCATACAGGGATTCAAGCAAACTCGTTTTGCCTGCTGCATTCGCACCGATGAAAATATTTAGTTGAGGAGAAAACTGCAGGGTAACCGGTGCCAGATTTCGAAACTGATCGATTGAAAGCGAAATAAGAGGCATTGAGAGCAGTAGTCCCCTTATCCTGGATTTATCAACACGTTTACCACATATACTGGGGAGGTCGTTATGGAATAACAGAATAGACGATACGGGCAGAAGACCACCGAGGATGGCTCATGCCCCCGAACCCAGTTACCTAAACCAGGAATCATCCTGTCTGTAGCTGTATTAGTAATTTTGTACCCTTTGCGCAAAAACTTGAAATTTAACCTGACGATGAACATTTGCTGAGCTGCCAGCATGTGATTAGGGCATCTCACCACTCATACTGCCCCATTCAGAGCGACCCCACGAGGTCAGCGCAAGGGTCGGAACGCAACAACGGCAAAGGCTACGAAGGTCACAGTTACTCAAAGAGCTTAAAGGAACAATATGATAAATCGGCTTTAATTTTTCCGGTTCTCAGTCCGTTTACAAGCGCATCGGCATGACCACATAGCGATACTGTTCGGTTCCCGGCTGGCGAATCAGGCAGCTGCTATTGGAATCGCTGAGGGTAATCTCCACTTTATCGCTACGCACCGTCGACAATACATCCAGCAAGTAGGTCACATTGAAACCGATTTCCAGGCCACCACCCTGATAGTCAACTTCAAATTCTTCGTCGGCCTCTTCCTGTTCTGGATTATGCGCTTGTATTTTAACGTTATTTTTTTCAAGATTAAGGCGAATACCACGATATTTCTCGTTTGACAGTATCGATGTCCTGGACAAAGCACGGCGGAACAATTCACGGTCAGCAACAACCAGCTTGTCTCCACCCTTGGGGACAACACGGTCATAATCCGGGAAGCGCCCGTCCACCAGTTTGGATGTAAAACAAACATCATCGGTACGAATACGAATATGGTTGCTGCCCACTTCCACCTGGACAGGATCATCGCTGCCTTCAAGCAAGCGCTGCAACTCCTGAATACCCTTGCGCGGAACTATCACCTGGCGGGAATCATTGAGTTTGAGATCGACCTCCATATCACAGAGCGCCAGCCGATGCCCATCGGTTGCCACAGCGCGTAATAAACCGTTACCGATCTCCAGCATCAAGCCATTCAGGTAATAGCGCACATCCTGCTGCGCCATGGAAAATTGAGTACGATCGATAAGCTCCTTAAATTTGCTTTGTGAGATTGCAAACTGATAGTCGCTGTGCACTTTTTCCACCACCGGAAAATCAGCAGCGGGCAATGTCGATAAACTGAAGCGACTTTTACCGGAGCGGATCTGTGCTTTCTGGTCTCGAAAGGAAAACTCGATTTGCGCATTTTCAGGCAGCGCTTTGCAGATATCGATCAGCTTGCGTGCTGGCAGTGTTATTTCTCCTCCTTCAGCGATATCAACAGTTGCCTTTGCCTGGATCTCGACTTCAAGATCTGTCGCTGTTACCTGTAAGCCTTCCTCATTGGCAACAACCAGTAAGTTTCCTAACACCGGCAGTGTCTGACGACGTTCTACTACACCAATGACTTGCTGGAGAGGTTTAAGTATGGACTCCCGGTCAATAGTGAATTTCATTAAATATATATCCTTTATATATCTCTAGTTACTGTTATTAGTAACCCGACATGCTGTTGATATCTCTACTTATTTATTTGTATTTCAACATGTTACAAGGTTTTTTAGGTTCTGACAATACACCGGGAAACTGTGGATCAGCTGTGGATAATATCGGAAAACTTTTTCGCGGCAACTTTATTCACCGTTTATCCACATCATGTGGTTAGAATTCTCCACAGGTTGCTATAGTCCTCGGCGATTCTGAGGTCTGACTCTTTCAATTCATTCACCTTGCGGCAGGCATGCATCACCGTAGTGTGGTCCCGCCCGCCAAAAGATGATCCGATCTCCGGTAAGCTGTGACCGGTCAGCTCCTTGGCCAGGGCCATGGCAACCTGCCGCGGCCGGGTAATGGAACGCGTGCGTCGCGCCGAGTGCAGGTCAGAGACTCGTATCTTGTAGTACTCAGCGACAGTTTTCTGGATGTTATCAATTGAAACCAGTTTGTCCTGCAGCGCCAACAGGTCGCGCAATGCCTCCTTGGTGAACTTGATGTCGATGTTGCGTCCGGTGAATCGGGCGCTGGCAATGACACGTTTCAATGCACCCTCCAGTTCGCGGACATTGGAGTTAATGCGTTTGGCAATAAAAAAGGCTACATCGTTGGGTATGTCGACGTTGGTCTGAGTCGCCTTATTGACCAGAATGGCAACCCGTGTTTCGAGTTCCGGTGGCTCAATAGCCACGGTAAGTCCCCAGCCAAAGCGGGATTTGAGTCTTTCTTCAAGACCTTTGACCTCTTTTGGATAGCGGTCGCAGGTCAGGATGATCTGGCTGTGACTGTCCAGAAGTGCGTTGAAGGTGTGAAAGAATTCTTCCTGGGAGCGTTCTTTACCGGCGAAGAACTGAATATCGTCGATTAAAAGTGCATCAACGGAACGGTAATAGCGCTTGAATTCGTTCATGGCGTTGTGCTGTAGCGCTTTGACCATATCAGCTACAAAACGCTCTGAGTGAAGATACACGACATGGGCATCGGGCCGATTGGATACGATCATGTGCCCTACCGCGTGCATCAGGTGGGTTTTGCCCAGACCGACACCTCCGTAGATAAACAACGGGTTATAGGCACTGCCGGGGTTTTCTCCGATCTGAATGGATGCAGCGCGGGCGAGCTGGTTGGATTTTCCTTCCACAAAACTGTCGAAGGTGAAACCGGGGTTCAAGTTACCACGCGGCAATTCCCTTTTTTCACGGCGCCGGTCTACTCTTGGCGCCGATTCTTCGCTCCTGCGTTCCGCAGCGACTTCGGCAACGGTTGTCTGCGACCCTATTTCGAGCTTCACACGTTGCGGCACATCCTTGCTGAGGGTGTCGACCGTATCCTGGATACTGTTTATGTAGTGTTCTTTCACCCAATCCAGCACGAAGCGATTAGGTGCCAGCAATTTGAGATCCTGGCCTTTTTCGATCGCATGCAGCGGTCTGATCCAGGTATTGAACTGTTGTTCAGGCAGCTCGCTCTCGAGCCGCGCCAGACACTGTTGCCAGAGTGAGCCTTGCAAAGGTAGTCCCCGTTCGGTTTGCGGTGCTTTACAAAGCACCGGGCTGACAAGTCTAACGTGCCGACTGGAAGTTATCCACAACCACCCCGCGTTTCCCGCCGGCGAAGACACAAGTCTGAAAAGGCAAAGCAAATACCGGGAAATTAGCGTTTTAACCGGCCCTGTTCGCCTGACTAAAGCAGTTGACAGGCGGGGCATAAAAACAGTAACCTGCGCGCCCTGTTTTGGCCCGTACATAGCTCGGGCCTTCAACTATTTGGGAACGGATTGCGCCATGAAGAGAACTTTTCAACCAAGCAATTTAAAGCGCAAGCGCAGCCACGGTTTCCGTGCCCGGATGCGTACCAAGAACGGCCGCCTTGTTATCAAGGCCCGCCGGGCCAAAGGGCGCGCGCGTTTGTCTGTCTGACAACGCTTTCTTGGCCGGAGCGGCAGCTGCTTATCCTCGCGACTATCGTCTGCTGGGGGCAGCACAATACCGGCGGGTATTTCGGCATTGCGAAGTCAAAGCCAACGACCGATTGATAACGGTGCTGGCGGTTTCAAATGATTTGCTGCACCCGCGTCTTGGCACAGCTGTTTCCATAAAGGCGGCCGGCAACGCGGTGAAACGGAACCGTATCAAGCGGCTGTTACGAGAGAGCTTTCGTCTGCACCGGGATATGTTTGGCAGCTTCGATCTGGTTGTTCTGGTACGGCCGGGTATAAGCTCGTTGAGCAATCAGCAGTTACTCAACGCACTGGATACTCACTGGCGTACAATTGCAGCGCATGCGCACACTGGTTCTGATACTCATTAAAGGCTACCGCATGGTCATCAGCCCCTGGCTGGGTAACCATTGCCGTTTTACGCCCAGCTGTTCACAGTACGCGATCACGGCCATCGAACGTTTTGGGATGATGCGCGGTGGATGGCTTGCCCTGCGCCGTATTGGATCCTGCCACCCCTGGCATGAAGGCGGAGTCGACCCGGTGCCCGAGAAACCTTGCACCCATTCATCATCACGAGAGCATTCACCGAATCACACTCATGGATAATCCACGCGTTTTACTGGCAATTGCCCTTTCCTTTCTGGTGATGCTCATCTGGCAGGCCTGGATGGAGGACTACGGTCCCCAGCCGAAACCGGGTGAACAGATAGCGGTTACTGAAACTCCGGCGGTCAGCGAAAGCGGTGAAGATCTGCCTGTTGCGCCGGATGATCGGCCTCCGACGGTCGGTGAGGAAGACGTCCCGGTGCAGCTACCGGCCGGTCAGCGTGTTGAAGTTGTTACCGATATGTTCAGGGCGGTCATTGATACGCGCGGTGGAGACCTTCGCGAAGTGGACTTGCTGCACTATATGCAGAGTCCCGAGGAAGGCAGTGAAGCTTTTCGCTTGCTGGAGGAAAGTGCCAATCAGCTTTTCATCGCACAAAGCGGCTTACGCGCAACCAAGGGGCCGGAACCCACCCACCACGCAGATTTTCAGGTGGATCAGAACCGCTTTGAACTCGCTGACGATGCAGATGTACTGGAAGTACCGCTGCGCTGGAGCAATGACGCCGGCGTCGAAGTCACCAAACTATACCGTTTCCGACGTGGCAGCTATGTCGTTGAGGTGGAACACCAGATTCGTAATCTGGGTGACAAAGACTGGTCGGCGCGCCCTTACCATCAGTTGCAGCGTACACCATTGCAGCAGCAGAGCCGTTTTCTCTATACCTATACCGGTGGCGTGCTGTACAGCCCCGAGGAAAAATACCAAAAAATCAAGTTCGACGATATGCAGGATGAAGACCTCAGCCGTGACGTGAAAAACGGCTGGGCTGCAATGATCCAGCATTACTTCCTCGGCGCCTGGATACCGCCGCTTGAACAGACGGCACGTTATTATTCAAGGGCCCTGCAAGGCGAGCGTTATGTGATCGGGATGATCGGGCCTTCCGTCAAGGTGGCCGCAGGCGGCGATCAAAGTACCCAGGCACGGCTTTACGTAGGCCCCAAATTGCAGCACGTCATGGAAGATGTTGCCCCGGGTCTGGAGCTGACCGTCGACTACGGTGTGCTCACTATACTGGCGCAACCTATTTTCTGGTTGCTGGAGAAAATTCACGCCCTGGTGGGTAACTGGGGCTGGTCAATCATCTTCCTTACCATGCTGATCAAACTGGCTTTCTTTAAACTCTCCGAAACCAGCTACAAATCCATGGCCAATATGCGCAAGCTGGCGCCTCGCCTGAAGACCCTTAAAGAACGTTATGGCGATGACAAGCAGAAGCTCAACCAGGCCATGATGGACATGTATAAAAAGGAGAAGATAAACCCGCTGGGTGGCTGTCTGCCGGTGCTGGTCCAGATCCCGGTCTTTATCGCGCTGTACTGGGTGCTGCTGGAGAGTGTTGAAATGCGCCAGGCACCGTTCATGCTGTGGATACAGAATCTGTCAGCGCCGGACCCCTATTTCATCCTACCCCTCATTATGGGCGCCACCATGCTGATCCAACAGAGACTGAACCCTGCGCCCATGGATCCTATGCAGGCCAAGGTCATGATGGTTCTGCCGGTGGTGTTTACGGTATTCTTTGCCTTCTTTCCCTCCGGTCTGGTGTTGTACTGGGTGGTCAATAACACGCTCTCGATTGCGCAGCAATACGTTATCACCAAACGTGTGGAAGCGGCATCCTGATTCCAGCGCGGCAAGCCCTGCCCCGGGGTATGCGCTGCTATGACTTCGAACACAGACACGATTGCAGCTGTGGCAACAGCGCCGGGCCGCGCCGGTGTCGGCATGATTCGTGTTTCGGGCCCGCAGGTGCCTGCAATAGCCGAGCGGCTGCTGGGCAGACTCCCACAGCCGCGTATTGCGGAACTGCATACCTTCAACGATGGGCAAGGCCGGCTAATCGACCAGGGTTTAGTCCTCTATTTTCCCGAGCCCCACTCCTTCACGGGAGAACACGTTTTCGAGCTGCATGGACACGGTGGGCCGGTGGTTATGGATTTACTGCTGGCGCGGCTATTGCAACTGGGTGCACGCCAGGCGTGGCCAGGCGAATTTTCAGAGCGCGCCTTTCTGAATGACAAACTGGACCTGGCCCAGGCCGAAGCTATCGCCGACCTTATCGACAGCAGTAGCGAACAGGCGGCCCGCGCAGCAAGCCGTTCCCTGCAGGGTGAATTTTCCAGACTGGTACAGGCGCTGCTTGAGTCGCTGATTCAATTGCGACTGTATGTAGAAGCCGCCATAGATTTTCCGGAAGAGGAAATAGATTTCCTCAGTGACGGGGAAGTGCAGCAACGATTGACCGTTGTGAGCGATGATCTTCACGCCGTACAGGCGCAAGCCCGGCAGGGGTGTTTGTTGACGGAAGGTATGACCCTGGTGTTGGCCGGACAGCCGAATGCCGGCAAGTCCAGCTTGCTCAATGCATTGGCCGGCAGGGAAACCGCCATCGTAACCGCCATAGCCGGTACCACCCGTGATGTACTGAGGGAACATATCCAGATCGACGGCATGCCCTTGCATATCATCGATACGGCGGGCCTGCGCGACAGCAGCGACCCGATAGAAAAGGAAGGCGTGCGTCGAGCCTGGACTCAGATCGAACAGGCCGACCGGGTTCTGTTGATCATCGATGATCAGGCCGGCTTCAGCAATCAGGACAAAACGGTTCTCGGTCGTCTGCCGCCCAAGCTTCCCCATACATTGGTGTACAACAAAATTGACCTGAGCGGCCGCCCTGCCGGCGTTTGTAACCAGGGGTCGGCCGCGGAAATATCTGTAAGCGCGTTATCGGGTGAAGGCATGGAAGATCTTCGTTCCCACCTGAAAGATGTCATGGGATACAGTGAATCTGCCGCCGGTGGTTTCAGCGTCAGGCGACGCCATATGCATGCACTGCAGCTGGCAGAATTGAATCTGAATAATGCGCAAGGCTGCCTGGACAGTGCTGCGGGCGAATTGCTGGCCGAAGAATTGCGTCTGGCCCAGCAGCATTTGTCGGAGATCACGGGCGAATTTTCCAGCGATGATTTGCTGGGAGAAATATTTTCGGGATTCTGCATCGGGAAATAGGCGTTCTCCACTCTTCTGGCCGGAGTGCTGCCGCCCTCAACTAGCAGCAGCGCTGAAGAAAATCTATTCAAGATAATACATCTTCCCCCTGTCCATACGACAGAGACCGGTTAAGCTGTAAAGAGTAGCAACGCAAGCGCGGTGCCAGGAGTGATAAGGCGGCCGTTTGTGGCATCCATATGGTTGGCGGCGCGCACAAACATCAGTCAAAGGTTAAGGTGGACAAACGAGGAGCACAAGGTGGTCGACGCCTGCTGTGGTGCTTACCTTTAGCAGCTGACTATGAAATTGGGAGGAGCAAAAAATGTATCGAGTTCTGTTTGTATTGTTAGCTACGCTGCCCTGTCTGCCGCTGGCAAACGCAGACAACGGCTTGGTCACGGTGAAAAGTCCCTACACTGTGGACGAGACGCTGGACCGCTTCGAAGCGGCGGTGACAAAAAAGGGTATGACGATATTCACGCGCATCGATCACGCCGCGGGCGCGGCAAAGCTTGGCAAGGCATTGCGGCCGACCGTGGTGCTGATTTTCGGAAATCCGAATATCGGTACCCTGCTGATGCAGAGCGAGCAGACGGTGGCTATAGACCTGCCCCTGAAACTGCTGGCCTGGGAAGACGAAGGTGGACAGGTGTGGATCGCCTATAACGAGCCTGGTTACCTGGTGAAGCGGCACGTCATTACCAACCGTGACCCGGTAGTGGTAAAGATGCGCAAGGCGATGAGTCATTTCACCGCCGCCGCCACTGCCGAGTAATCGCTGTTACAGCGAAAGTCCGGGCACGACTCACGAGTTGCCCGGACATTGTCTTAGAGCAATTACGCGGGCACTTCTGCTAAAGGGATGGTTCGGGTTTCGCGATGCGAATTGTTAACAGTGTCCTGGGGGATGCGACGGGTGGGCGCTGGCAGGTGGTGTGCAATTACAGCCGCCTCATGAGCCAGCGCGGCCACGCCGTGCTGATGTTGCTGAGTGAAAAGCACCTGCCGGATCTGGACAAAATCCCCGCTGGCGTAAGCGTGGAACTTATTCGCAATCGTGGTCACTACGACTACCTGGCGGCCTGGTCAGCGGGGCGGCGATTGCGGGATTTTGCGCCGGACCTGGCCATCGCGCACTGCAGCCGGTCGGTCGCCCTGCTGAAACGTGCCACCCGGGGTCTTGCCCCGGTGGTGGCAGTGACTCACAGCAACAAGGTCAAGCGCCTGTTACCGGCAGATGCTTACCTGCCGTTGACGTCCCATATTGAGCAGGCCATAAAACGGGCAGACAAAGTGTCGCCCGGCAAGCCCTGCTTCATCGTGCCCAACATGATAGCCGTCGAAGCGTCGCGGCTACCGCCGGTCCGACAGCGCCACCATCCGCTGCGAATTGGTGCCCTGGGCCGTTTCGATAAGGTCAAAGGATTTGACGTGTTCGTTGAGGCTCTGGGCTTGTTGCGGGCGCGCCGTATGCCGTTCGAGGCCGTGCTCGGCGGTGGCGGAATCGAGCAGCAGCGATTAACTGAGCGGGCCCGACTGCTGGGGCTGACCGACCAGCTGAGCTTGCCGGGCTGGATCGCGCAGGTCGACAGATTTCTTGCCGACGTCGACATTCTGGTGGTGCCGGCGCGCTCGGACGCGTTCGGATTGACGCCGCTGCAGGCTGCGGTGGCCGGGGCCCCGCTGTTGCTGTCAACGGCGTCCGGCCATCGTGAAATGTTCGAGGGTGAGGCCGAGGCGCTGTTCTGTGAAATCGGAGAACCGCTGTCCACGGCGGATCAATTGACGCGGTTGATGAAAGATCCGGAGCTGGCAGAGCGTCTTCGCCAGGCGGCGTTTCGGCGGACCGTAAGCGATTACAGCGAAACAGCGGTTAGTGACAAGCTATTCCATGCCATTGAAAGTATAAATAAATATTACAATAAATATAATTAACTGTAATTATATATAATGCTATATACTTAAGGTTATATTTAATTATGGGTGCCAAGAGTCGAGAAGGAACTCTTTCTGCCGTGAAGCCGGCGAAGTACACAGTGTGCACAAAAGGGATAGGTTAAAACCGCGCTTTCGGAGTATAATTTCCCACCGTTTTACTTGGTTATGGCCGTGGATTTCAAGCGTAATTTCGCAGTTATTGTGGTGGGCGGCGGTCATGCAGGCACCGAGGCCGCGCTGGCTGCTGCGCGCACCGGTGCCGACACGCTGCTGCTGACCCATAACATCGAAACCCTCGGGCAGATGAGTTGCAACCCGGCCATCGGCGGCATCGGCAAGGGGCATCTGGTCAAGGAGATCGACGCCATGGGTGGTGCGATGGGCCAGGCAGCCGATCACGCGGGTATCCAGTTCCGACGCCTGAACGCCAGTAAAGGTCCCGCGGTAAGAGCTACCCGCTGCCAGGCGGACCGGCAGCTCTACAAGCAGGCTATTCGCTCAAAACTCGAAAACCAGCCCCACCTGTCGTTGTTCCAGCAGGCCGTTGATGACCTGATAGTCGAGCACGATCAGGTCAGGGGCGTTGTTACCCAGATGGGGCTGCGTTTTTTCGCCGACAGTGTGGTATTGACAGTCGGGACCTTTCTCGGTGGGCGGATTCATATCGGACTGTCGAATTATGAAGGCGGCCGGGCCGGTGATCCGCCGGCTAATGCACTGGCGCGACGCTTGCGCGAATTGCCCTTCCGGGTTGAGCGGCTGAAGACCGGGACTCCGCCGCGTATCGATGGTCGCAGTCTTGATTACAGCAAGCTGCGGGAGCAGCCGGGTGACGACCCCGTTCCCAGCTTTTCCTTTCTGGCCACCGGCCAGGAGCACCCGCGACAGATTTGCTGTTACCTGACCGCGACCACCGAGCACAGCCACGACATCATTCGTAACGGGCTGGATCGTTCACCCATGTATTCAGGTCTGATAGAGGGTGTCGGACCACGCTACTGCCCTTCCATCGAAGACAAGGTGATGCGTTTTTCCGACAAGGGCTCCCACCAGATTTTTGTTGAGCCCGAAGGACTGTGTACCCACGAGATTTACCCCAATGGTATTTCCACCAGCCTGCCGTTTGACGTACAGAAAGACCTGGTCCAATCCGTGCCCGGTTTTGAAAATGCCCATATCACCCGACCCGGCTATGCCATTGAGTATGATTTTTTTGATCCACGAGACCTGAAGGCATCGCTGGAAACCAGGTTTATTGCCGGACTGTTTTTTGCCGGACAGATCAACGGTACCACCGGCTACGAGGAAGCCGCAGCACAGGGCTTGATTGCAGGGCTTAATGCAGCACGCAGAGCCGGAGGTGAAGACAGCTGGAGTCCGCGACGTGACCAGGCCTATATGGGTGTAATGATAGATGACCTGATTACCCGCGGCACCAGTGAACCCTACCGTATGTTTACCAGTCGTGCGGAATACCGACTGCTGCTGCGTGAAGATAATGCCGACCTGCGGCTCACCGAAATCGGCTACCGCCTCGGCCTGGTTGACAACGCGTACTGGCAACGCTTTTCCGAAAAGCGTGAAGCCATACAACAGGAACAGCAACGCCTGCACACGCTCTGGGTCAGGCCGGAAACGTCGGCCGCGCGGCAGCTGGCGTTGCGTCACGGCGAAGTGCTCAACAACGAGCAGCGAGTCGCGGACCTGTTGCGACGACCGGCATTGACTTACACTGGCCTGATGCAGCTGGAAGGACTCGGCCCGGGTGTCGAAGATGTCAAAATCGCCGAACAGGTGGAGATCCAGGCCAGGTATTACGGCTATATAGAACGTCAGCAGGAAGAAATCGAACGCCAGCGGCGTAACGAGCACAAAGTCCTGCCGGCGGATTTTGAGTATCATCGGGTGAAGGGGTTGTCCTCGGAAGTCAGAGAAAAATTGACTGCAACGTGCCCGGAGACCATCGGACAGGCTGCCAGAATCCCCGGGGTAACACCGGCGGCCATTTCGCTGTTGTTGGTTCATCTGAAGAAAGCCGGCCTGTCGCGCAAGACGGCTTGATCAGCGCTCGCTCCTGGACAAGGTATGCATTTGACGTCTCTGCAACAGGAAATCCGGCGGGGCTGTACAGCGCTGCAAATCGACGTGACGGATACGGCCGCGGAAAAGCTTGCCGGATTTATCGGCTTACTGAAAAAATGGACTCGTGTTTACAATCTCACCGCAGTACGCGATCCGCGGGCTATGGTCGACCGTCATATCCTCGACAGCTTGGTGGTGCTGCCATACCTGAGCCAGGGGACTCTGCTGGATGTGGGTACCGGGGCCGGCCTGCCGGGACTGCCGATTGCCATTGCCAGACCGGAGTTGCCGGTTACTCTGCTCGATGCCAATGCCAAAAAGTTGCGTTTTGTACGTCAGGCCGTGTCTGAGCTGGGGCTGGGCAACGTTGAAGTGGTACAGAGTCGCATGCAGGAGTATCAGCCGGCGCGGTCATTTGATATGGTGATCAGCCGAGCGGTAGCGAACCTGGGCGAGCTGTACCGGCAGACTGCCCGCCTGGTCCGTCCCGGCGGTCGCATTTTATTTATGAAAGGCAGCCTGCCTGCAGAGGAAATACAGGAACTGGAACCGGGTCGTGAAACCTTGCATATTGAACGCCTGATAATACCCGGGTTGAAGGCCGAGCGTCATCTGCTCTGGATGGAAAAAACATTGGAGTCTTCCACCGAAACATGAGTCGCATCATAGCCATTACCAATCAGAAAGGCGGCGTGGGTAAAACCACGACCTGCGTGAATCTTGCTGCATCACTGGCGGCAACACGCCGCAGGGTTTTGCTGGTCGACCTGGACCCGCAAGGTAACGCCACCATGGGCAGCGGCGTTAACAAGCACGAGCTGGAACTGGGCGGTTACCACCTGTTGCTGGAAGAGACTCCGATCGCGGATATCATTGTCGATGCAGGCGAGGCGGGTTATAAGTTGTTGCCCGGAAACAGCGACCTGACCGCAGCGGAAGTCCAGCTCATGCAGCTCGACGAACGTGAAACACGCCTGGGCAGGCGTCTGCAACCGATTGTCGGCCAGTATGACTATGTTCTGATCGACTGTCCCCCGTCGCTCAATATGCTGACGCTAAATGCACTGACGGCGGCCGACGCCGTATTCATTCCCATTCAGTGCGAATATTATGCACTGGAAGGCTTGAGCGCCCTGATGGAAACGGTGCGGCAGATACGCGAAGTGATCAATCCGAGGCTCGAAATCGAGGGCCTGCTGCGTACCATGTTCGATGCGCGTAACAATCTCGCCAACGAGGTTTCCCAGCAGCTGCTGGAACACTTTGGTGAAAAGGTGTATCGCACCATCATCCCGCGTAATGTCAGGCTGGCCGAGGCGCCCAGCTATGGTGCGCCGATAATCAAGTACGACAAGGCATCACGTGGCGCAATAGCTTATCTGGCGCTGGCCGCGGAGCTGGTCCGTCGGGAGCGTGAAGCCGCGCAGTCTGATGAACTGCGGGCAGAAGCTTGAATCACGAGTTTTGTTTTTTAAGGTGACAGACATAATTTGACTATGGCAGCCAAAAAACGAGGATTAGGACGCGGGCTAGACGCTCTGCTCGGACCGGCAAAAGTGCAGGCGAAACCGGTGGAACCGGTAACAGCGTCTCCCGCCGGGGATGTTGACGGCTATGCGGGCCATGTGGAGGGCGAACTGCGCACCCTGGGCGTAGAGCAGCTCCAGCGCGGCAAATACCAGCCACGCATCGACATGCATGATGAAAGCCTGGAGGATCTGGCCGATTCCATACGTGTCCAGGGGGTGGTCCAGCCCATCCTGGTGCGACCGATCGACGGCTCTAATTACGAAATCATAGCCGGTGAGCGGCGTTGGCGTGCAGCCCAACTGGCTGAGCTCCAGGATGTGCCGGTGGTGGTACGGGAGATGGACGATCGAACCACCATTGCTGTTGCCCTGATCGAAAATATCCAGCGTGAAAATCTGAATCCGCTGGAAGAAGCGCACGCTCTGCAGCGGCTGATCGATGAATTTGAAATGACCCACCAGCAGGCGGCCGAAGCCGTTGGCCGCTCGCGCACTGCGGTTTCCAATCTGCTGCGTTTGCTGGAGCTTGGCGAGGTCGCAACCGGCATGGTGCAACGTGGCGAACTGGAAATGGGGCATGCCCGGGCGCTGCTGGCATTGAATGGCAGCAGGCAGGTGGATGCTGCACACCATGTTGTCAAGCACGGTCTTTCCGTGCGTGCCACGGAACATCTGGTCAAGAAATTGATTAGCGAGGCCAATCATCCAGATCGCAAAGTTCAACCCCGCCGCCGTGACCCCGATCTGGTCATCCTTGAGCAGGATCTGTCGGATCGTATTGGTGCCCCGGTCGTGGTGCAGGCCAATCCGAAAGGTAAAGGCAAGCTGGTAATCAGCTATAACAGCCTGGATGAACTCGATGGCATCCTGGCACATATCCAATAGCCGTAGGGATAGCCGGAATATCCATAAAGGATTATAAGCGGTTGACCCCACCTAGCGACGATCCTTATAATCGCTGCCGCCCCACACCCGTAAAATAGGTGGCTGAAACATAGAACCCTGAGATCAAGGGCAGGATTGAGCCTTAGCACCCATGGATGCCGGGATCCGCAGGTTGGTTTTGTTCCAGTTTTCACTGGTTGCGGCTTCGGCAGCGGTGTTTCTTGTCATCTTTGAGACTTTTTCCGCCGTGTCAGTGTGTTACGGTGGTTGTGTGGCGACCGCGAATGGCTTGCTTTTGGCCAGGTGTGCGCATCGGGACGTGAAAGCGCCGCAGCGCTCGCCACAGCAGAGTCTGGCCGCTGCGTACTTGTGTGTCGTGCAGCGTTTCCTGGTGATAGCCTCGCTGTTTGCACTAGGGCTGGGGTTACTGAAGCTGAAACCCATGGCGCTGATGACCGGTTTTATTGCCGGCCAGCTTGTACTGGTAATTTTGGAAACTCAACGCTTAAAAAAGAATTAGGTCAATGTCCGCAGCCCCAGCAACTTCAGCCGAGTATATCGAGCACCATCTTACCAACCTGACCTATGGCCAGCACGCAGACGGTCACTGGGGTTTTGCACACAGTGCCGGGGAAGCGGCTGAAATGGGTTTCTGGGCCATCAACGTGGACAGCATGCTGTTTTCCATTGGCCTGGGCGTATTGTTTTTATGGGGTTTCCGTAAGGCCGCCAAGACCGCGACCACCGACGTTCCCGGTGCCTGGCAGAACTTTGTCGAGTGGGTGATCGAGTTCATTGATGAAAGCGTGCGCGGTTCCTTCAGCGGTAAGAACCCCCTGGTTGCGCCACTGGCCCTGACCATTTTCATATGGATCTTCATGATCAATGCCATGGACCTGATAGCCGTTGACTGGCTGCCGTGGCTGGCGGCTCTGATGGGTGTCGGTCACCTCAAAGTGGTCGCGTCCACCGATCCCAATATCACCTTCGGCATGTCACTGACGGTGTTCGCGCTGGTGTTGTACTACAGCGTTAAAATGAAAGGTCTCGGTGGCTTTTTAGGTGAACTGGCGTTTCAGCCCTTCCCGAAATGGATGGCCCCGATCAACCTGCTGCTGGAAGGCGTTACGCTGATTTCCAAACCGCTTTCACTGTCACTGCGACTGTTCGGCAACATGTATGCCGGTGAAATGATCTTTATCCTGATTGCCTTGATGTACGGCGGGAGCATCGCAATGGGCGCCTTGGGTGGCCTGCTGCAGCTCGGCTGGGCGATATTCCATATCCTCATTATCACCCTGCAGGCATTCATTTTCATGACCCTGACCATCGTCTATCTGGATATGGCGAGCCAGGAACATCACTGATAACGACAGCTTTTAATTACTGAACTTAGACATTTA
>CBFDBP010000018.1:0-23786 GCA_965603065.1 uncultured Gammaproteobacteria bacterium | reverse complement strand
AATGAAGTGAAATCCAGGCCAATCCATGGCGCACTGCTCCATTGGTAAAATAAGCCCCACTGCCTGAGACCAGGCCACCGCTGACGCTCGACGCAACGTTATAATCCCTTTGTTGTCTGTCCAGGGAAAATAGACGGGATGCGTATGAACTGCCGACTGTATGGAAAACGAGGCGAGCGAAGTATGACAATGCTCATCACACTTCAAAAGAAACGGGCGAATTCAGGACCCAGAACAGCTGTGAGACAGCTGACTAAATAAGAACACAAAAACAAATTCGGTTCAAGAACAGAACAGCCTCCCTGAAACTGATGTCCAGGCTTATACCGCTGTGAGTTTACTTCGATTTCGCTGGGTACTTCAGTTAGACAGGCTGGTGACCGATACAACGTCCGCTACCCGGCAAGCCGGGCGTTGCGACATTGACTACAATGTATTATATAGAATCAGGGAACCCGACCGCGTGCATAGATAGCCATGGCAGCAGTACTCATTATTGATGACCAGGCGACCAGCCGGCAAATTCTGTCACAGATCGTCAAATCGATTGATTCCAGCCTGCTTGTGGAAGCCTTCGAGGAAGCCCAGGGTGCATTGGATTGGCTGGAGCGGTCCCCGGCCGACCTTATACTCACCGATTATAAAATGCCAGGCATGGATGGTATCGAGTTCCTTCGACTGGCACGCAGCCTGCCGACGGCAAAACATGTGCCGATTGTCATGATCACTTCACACGAACAGACTGACATCCGCCATAGGGCGCTGGAGCTGGGCGCGACAGATTTTCTGAATAAACCGATTGATCACGCCGAATGCCGGGCACGATTTCGCAACCTGCTGCAACTTCAGCAACAACGTTTGATAATCGAAGACCGGGCCAACTGGCTGGAAGAAAAGGTTGCCGAGGCAACGCATGCTATCCTCATACGTGAACACGAAACGCTGTTACGCCTGGCCAAGGCGGGTGAGTACCGCGATGAGGAAACCGGAAATCACGTAATCCGCATGGCAAAATATTCACACCTGATCGCCAAGAAACTGGGCTTGGATGAAGATGAATGTGAGACGATTGAACTGGCGGCACCGATGCACGATATCGGTAAAATCGGTATTCCGGACCAGATACTGCTCAAACCAGGCAAATTATCGGTAGAGGAATTCACTATCATCAAAAAACATACCCGCATCGGTTACGAGATCCTCAAAAACAGCCCGTCCAGATACCTTCAGATGGGCGCCGTTATCGCGCTGGGGCACCATGAAAAATTTAATGGCAGTGGTTACCCGCAAGGATTGCGGGGAGAGGATATCCCGCTGGTGGCGCGTATTGTGGCCGTGGCCGACGTCTATGACGCGCTTTCGTCAAAGCGCTGCTACAAACCTGCCTGGTCTCACGATGACGTCTTGAACATGCTGAATGAACAGTCCGGGCAACACTTCGACCCGCGTTGTGTGCAGGCATTCATCAGTCAACTCGAGGAAGTCCGTGCCATTCAGGCCCGCTTCACCGATGAGCAGAGCAGCGCCTGGTGAGCCGTGAGGAAAATTCGGAAACAGATTTTATTCATTCGATGTGAACGTATTTTCCGCATGGCCCACTAAACATTGTGTCTGAATTCAGTTGCTCTGATAGAAACGCGGCACACGCGATGTGACGCCGCACAACAGCTCATAACTGATCGTTCCCACGTGTTGTGCGACCTTCTCAACGGGAACGCCGACACCCCACAGCGTTACGATATCGCCTGCTTTGGCATCCGCCTGATTGCGCAGATCGACACAGATCAGATCCATGGAAACACGTCCCGCCAGCGCTACGGTTTTTCCATTTACCAGCATTGGTGTTCCGCTCGGGGCGTGGCGAGGATAGCCATCGCCATAGCCGATGGCCACCACCCCGACCGGCATATCCTGCGGACAAGTCCAGTCCTGCCCGTAACCAATGGTCTCGCCTTTAGCCCGCTGGTGTACCGCTATCAAGCGGGATTCCAATGTCATCACCGGTTGTAACTCCACCTCCAACTCATGGTTCGACGCCATGGGGGACGCACCGTATAGCATGATCCCCGGACGCACCCATTCAAAGTGCATATCGGGTCGCGTCAGCAACGCTGCAGAATTTGCCAGAGAGCGTTCGGCACCGGTCCCTTGGAGCGTCTCGGAAAAATGAGTGACCTCGGTAAAGCGGACTAACTGCGTACTGTTGAGTGGATTATCAACCTCGTCGGCGCAGGCGAGATGCGACAACCAGCGCAAACAGTTGGTTTTCACATAGCTCAATCGCTGTAAACGCTGCCACATGGCCAGCGCGGTCTGAGGAGAAAAGCCAAGCCGGTTCATACCCGTGTTGACCTTCAACCAAAGATGCACCGAGGCGCCGGATTTGAATCCTTCCAGCCAGGACACCTGCTCTTCACAATGCACGACCAGCTGAAGCTGATGCGTTATAGCGAGCTCGAGCTCTTCTGGATCAAAAACGCCTTCCAACAGGACAATATCGTGGCTGATGCCGGCTTCACGCAATTGCATGGCTTCTTCGAGACTTGCAACAGCAAAGGCATCGGCCTTCATCAATGCGCGTGTAACTGGGATTACGCCATGGCCATAGGCATTGGCCTTGATCACTGCCATGACACGGCTTTGTGGTGCGGCCTGGCGTACGACGGACAGATTATGTGTAACAGCCTGCAGATCGATACGTGCCCGAACGGGCCGCGTCATGCATAGTCCTCGTTGGAATACGACTCAACGGCAGTGAAGTTCTCGAAGCGGGTATGTTTACCAAGAAAGGTCAGACGGCGTATGCCGATCGGGCCGTTACGCTGTTTACCGATAATAATTTCAGCCGTACCCTTGTCCGGGCTGTCTTCGTCATAGACTTCATCACGATAGATGAACATGATGACGTCCGCATCCTGCTCGATTGCACCCGACTCCCTTAAGTCCGACATCACCGGGCGTTTGTTGGGGCGTTGTTCCAGACTTCGGTTCAACTGTGAAAGTGCCACCACCGGCACCTTGAGTTCCTTGGCCAGCGCCTTCAGCGAGCGTGAAATTTCGGAGATTTCACCGGTACGGTTTTCCTTGTGACCGGGAACCTGCATGAGCTGCAGATAGTCGATTACAATCAGTCCTAAATCGTGTTCACGTTTCAGGCGCCGGGCGCGGGCACGTAATTCCGTTGGACTCAACGCAGGTGTATCGTCAATAAACAGGGGCGCTTCGGAAAGAATACTCACCGCTGATGTCAGGCGTGGCCAGTCATCGTCCTCCAGCTTTCCGGTGCGCACCCTGGTCTGATCAATGCGCCCCAGCGAAGACATCAGGCGCATGGCCAGCTGCTCACCGGGCATTTCCATACTGAACACAGCTACCGGCCTGCCATCCTTGATGGCCGCATGCTCGGCAATATTCATGGCAAAAGTCGTTTTACCCATCGAGGGCCGACCGGCAATGATGATAAGGTCTGAAGCCTGCAAACCGGCCGTCATATCATCGACATCGTTAAAACCGGTAGGCACGCCGGTCAGCGGATTATCCTGGTGAAACAGGGTATCGATGCGATCGACAGCCTTGGTCAACAGATCCTTGATGTTTTCAAATCCCGAGCCCCGCGAATTGCCCTGTTCGGCGATCTGGAATACCAGCTGTTCGGCATGGTCCAGCAGGGCCGCGGTATCCCGCCCTTCGGTGAAATAAGCGCTGTTGGCAATCTCGGTTCCGATTTCGGCCAACTGCCGCAGCACCGAGTTTTCACGGACGATATTCGCGTAGGCACGAATATTAGCGGCGCTGGGCGTGTCCTTTGCCAGTGTTCCAAGGTAGGCGAGCCCACCGACTTCGTCGAGCTGCCCCTGTGAATCGAGCGATTCTGACAGCGTAATGACATCACACGGATCCCCGTGCTCGATGAGTCGGCCGGTGGCGGTAAAGATCAGGCGATGGTCACGCCGGTAAAAGTCCGTTTCACTGACCAGATCGGCGATTTGATCCCAGGCGCGGTTATCCAGCAACAGACCGCCCAGCAAGGATTGTTCAGCCTGCAGGGAATGCGGAGGAACTTTTTGACGATCGCTACTGAATTCAACCGTGTTTGCCGCTGGTACCGGTTCCGGCATCGGCCCTCCGCTTTACTGATAATCGGGTAGAAAAACTGACAGCACAGAATACTAAAGCGCTTGGGCTGACTGCTCAAGCACGCAATTTGCGGGCCTGAAAATGCTACAGCCGCTAATACCCCTTATTCCCCACTAAAATGGTAAGCACTCTCGACGAGCACCTGTATCCATAGCGAAGGATGCCAGACAGAGAATTCACTTCTGCTCAGCCATCCTTTGCGTCAAACAGGGCTTACTCCTCCTCGATGACAAGCGTTAATTCGGCATTGACGTCGGTGTGCAGATGGAGCTGAATCCTGTACTCGCCAAGCTGGCGGAAAGCACCCTCTGGCAGGCGCACTTCGCTGCGCTCCACCTCGACACCATCAGCAACAATAGCCGCAGCGATATCCGCGGTCCCGATGGATCCGAACAGCTTGCCCTCATCACCGGCCTTGGCCGTGATGGTGATGATCATATCGCCAATTTTTTCACGACGCGCCTCGGCCTCGGCCAATGCATCGGCGGCGGTCTTTTCCAGCTCGGCACGGCGTGCCTCGAACGCCTTGACGTGATCCTCGGTTGCAGGCGTTGCCTTGCCACTGGGAATCAAGAAGTTACGCCCGTAACCGGGTTTAACATGCACCCGATCACCAAGGCTACCCAGGTTTTCAACTTTTTCCAGCAGAATGACTTCCATCGTTCGACCCTACCCTATGCACACAGCTTCGATTCAATTCAATTGGCTTCGGATTTTTCAGTTCTCCGGCGCAGATCCAGCCAGGGATCCAGCATGCCGGTCACGACAACCAGCATCATGACCTGCGGCAACAGGCTCATCAGAATATAAATAACAATGAGCCAGATTCGCCCCGCTTTCAGGTTTGCCAGTGTGGCGTGAACCACCGCCAGGCCCACAAACAGAAACGGTACCATAACGACCAGCGACCACTGCAACGCCAGGGCACTGATACTGCCAAGCGCCAGCGCAGCGACCGCAAAGATGGCGACCGCCAGCAGTGACAGCATCCTGTTCAGGCGCAGCGCATAAAATTCTTTGCGCAGCGCGCCCGGCTTCAGCATCAGCGACTGCCACCAGCGCCCCAGCATCAGGCAGGTCAGCGCCGCGAAACTCAGGCCGGCGGCCAGTGAGCCGGTCATGAAAGGCGCCACCTGCTTGGCAAACTCCATCAAGGAGTCGGTATCGATCTGCAACTCCGGCTGTGCCGCCAGGCTGTTGATCAATCCCTGCAAGCGCTCCAACCACCACTGGCTCGGATCACCAAACCAGACGAATGCCAGCAAAATGCCAGCCATAGCCAACGCGCTTAACGCCAGCATTGCCATGGCCAGTGACCGGGTTTCGCGCAGCACCACAGCAACCAGCCACACCGGAATCCATAGCAACAGGGACGTAACGGCTATCGTCAAGCCCTGATGCAACAGCATCTCGATCAACAATCCGGTGACCAGCATTGCACCCAGCAACACTATCACACCGGACCTGGCACCTGCCTGCAGACTATACAGCGCAAGTGCTGCTGCACCCCCGTAACTCAATATCGAAGTCAACGGTGGCGCCAGAAAACTCAGCACGGTAAACAGTGCAATGACCAGTACCGCCTGAAGCGGACCCGCGACAATAAAACCAGCCAACGCGCGCATCATTTGATCATACCGACGTGGCCGCCGCGGGCCTCTTTGCGGAGTTAGCCCTTATGCGAATCGCAGTACGGCAGTAAGGCCAGGAAGCGCGCACGCTTGATTGCAGTAGCCAGCTGACGCTGATACTTTGCCTTGGTACCGGTAATCCGGCTGGGAACAATCTTGCCGGTCTCGGAAACATAGTTCTTCAGCGTCTGAAGATCCTTGTAATCAATTTCTTTTACACCTTCTGCGGTAAAACGACAGAATTTACGGCGACGAAAAAAACGGGACATCTATATTTTCCTCTATTGACTCAACCGTCCAATTTGACGGCCTGTATTTCCAATGCGTGTAACTCGATTCGCGCGTCCGCTGCCCGGTAACCGGCCCGGCTCAAAAAGCCCTTCACTTTCAACCATGTGCCCGGGGAATGCTCAGTGATACCAGCTGTCAGAGCCTGACCACCGGCAACCACCGACAGCCGACACTGGACGTCCCGCAGCTGTCCAGCTTCACTGCGCCGGGAACGATGCGCCAATACGAAACGGGCAATGCGGATACCGGCCGGTGTGGTCCTCACTTCCGCGGTTTTCAGCAACTGGCCGGTGAATACCAGTTCGTTATCCGGTTGCTCCACACTTCACAGACTGAACGCCACTACTCGGCGCTGGCACCTTGTTCCGTTGAATCACTATCCTGATCCTCGCCCGGGGCCGCTGGAGTTTCTTCATTCTCCAGGGTTTCACTCTTAACTTCGTCCACGCGCCGATCTTCACTATGAACACGGTTGTCCCGATCATCGCTGCGTTTCACCAGCAGGGATGGTTCGGTGACAGAGTCTTTTCGCGAAATAATCATGTTTCGCAACACAGCGTCGTTAAAACGGAAAGCGCTTTCAAGCTCGTTCAATTCGTCGGTGCCACACTCGATATTCATCAGCACGTAATGCGCTTTGGCCAGTTTCTGGATGGGATAGGCGAGCTGACGGCGGCCCCAGTCTTCCAGGCGGTGGATCTTGCCACCCGCGGACTCAATGGTGGAACGGTAACGTTCAATCATCGCGGGCACCTGCTCGCTCTGGTCCGGATGGACCAGGAACACAATTTCATAGTGACGCATTTAATGCTCCCTTTGGATTCACAGCCTTCCGCTCATGCGAAAAGCAAGGAGTTACGCGCACTGGGCGCGCAAAAGCGTGGAGAGTCTACGCGACAACTGCACAAGCTGCAACAGCAATCATTCGTTTACAGCAGTCCCGACTGCCCTGCAGACAAACGCTTGACATCCTTCCGGTCCCGGTGAAAACGCCTTGATTTCATTATAGCTTGTGGCCAGATTGGCATCATGCGGCGCATGCTTGAAAGCGCAGTCCATGACCGAAAGCGCAGTCTGCTTACATCCACGCTCTGCCAGCGTGAGTGCCAGGTTGTTCATAATTGAAGCCCGATCAGGCTTGATTCGCAACGCCTGACGATAGGCTTGTTCAGCCTCGCTGAACCGGGAGAGTGAAAAAGCGGCATTTCCGGTTCCCGCCCAGGCCAGGTAACTGTCCGGCCAGCGCCGGGTTCCGGCCTCGAAGGCCTGCAGCGCGGCGTGATGATTTTTTCGGCGTTCAAATGCACTGGCCGCTGTCAGATAGTCTTTTTCCGTCGCCGACGCCGGTACCGTGCCAGGTGATACCACGACCATCGCCCAGTGATTCGAACCAGACCAGGTTTTCAGAAAAAGCCTGAATCCGTCCGCCCGTCGCCTGTCCTTGCCGGAGCGCAGATAGATTTCATCCTTTTCCAGATCGTATCCAATGACAACGGCATAGTGCCAGAGCGGTAGCGCGCCAAAGCCGAGATTCTGCAGCACAATGACCGGATTGCCGGAAGACAATTCGAGCAGGAGACTGTCCATCGTAGGCGGAATCCGAACCGCCAGCCGCCCGTAGTGCGCCGCCGCCGCCAGCATTTCCGCCTGCAGACTGCCTTTCCGCTCCGGTAGATATACCAGTGCCTGCAGCTGCTGCGGGGATACCGCGACACCCTGAAAGTTCAGCACCGTCGCCAGCGAAGCGGGGCCGCACTGATAAGCATCTTGTGGAAAGAAGGGGGTTTCCAGCAGCTCCTGTGAGCGCTCGACAGGAAGATCCAGGTAATGCCGCTTGGTATCCTGATGGTGTGCACAAGCGGAGATAACAAGTGAAATGCAGAGTGCGCCCGCCGCCAGGCGCACCCTGCACATCACTGCTGTCATCATTCCATCAACGTGCCGGGTTGATGAATGAGAAGATGTTGGTGACGCCGACTATATCCAGAATAATCAGTACCAGCAGCACTGCAATCAGAATACCGACAACGCTTGAACCCGCCGGCAGCCCATCGATATTTGACTTGATCTCGTTGATCTGTTCGTCACTCAGGGCGGCAATACGCTGTTTTGCATAGTCGGGATCCACGCCACGATCAACCAGCTGCTGGCGCACCTCTTCCCGGTCCAGCATCGAAACAAGCGAACGCTTGTCCAGTGACTCCAGCTGCTCCTGGATCAGTTGCTCTGTGGTAACGATACCCGAGTACGCAGGCAGCGAGTAAGTAGCAAAAAAAGACAGCGACACAAGTATCGCCATAACCCGTTTCATCAGCGAGGACATCAGCATTGCATACTCTCCTTGATAGGTGACTGAAAAAATCTAACGACCGGCATACTTGTACCTTTAGTGGCCACCCCTGTTAAAACTGACCAAAGCGCAATCCCGACACACAGAAACAAGACCGTCATTTTTCAATTTGGCGGCTCTCTGCCCGTTGGCGCCTGGCCTCGAACAGAAAAATACCGGCAGCGACCGACACATTCAAGCTGCTTATCGAACCTGCCATTGGAATCGACAGTAGTCCATCACAATGCTCACGGGTCAGCCGGCGCAGCCCCCTGCCCTCCCCCCCCAGCACCAGCGCCAGCGAACCGGAGAGATCTGTTTCATAAAGCGTGGACTCGGCTTCGCCGGCGGCACCGTAAACCCAGACGCCCGCTTCGCGAATGGAACGCAGTGTACGCGCCAGATTTGTCACCCGGACCACCGGCAGAGATTCAGCCGCTCCGCACGCCACTTTACGTGCGGTCGCATTGAGCGGTGCAGAACGATCCCTGGGCATAATGACAGCATCGACACCTGCGGCATTGGCACTGCGCAGGCAGGCACCGAGGTTGTGTGGATCCTGCACGCCGTCGAGAATCAGCAGAAACGCAGGCCTTTGCAGCGCTTCGAGAAACGTCTGCAGCTCTTTTTCGTCCAGGTTTGGTGCTGCCCCGGTTTCTGCGACCACACCCTGATGACTCACACCAGCCACAAGCTCGTCCAGCTCACGACGGGAAACACGGCGTATCGGCACATTGGCTTTTTCAGCCAACTGCAACACTTTAGCCATGCGCGTGTCCGACCTCGATTCCAGCACAAGCAATACCGACACACGCGCCGGGTCACGCTGTAACAAGCTGCCTACGGCGTGCAGGCCAAAAATGCGTTCTGTTCTTTTCATTGGCAAATCTTGGACATACACGTTGGAAACACGATTAAACTTAACCCCGTTTCCTTTTGCGAGTCTTGCCCCCACCCCGCTTCTTACTCCTGGACTTTCGCCCGGTTTTCCCTGTATCGGCAGGCGCTGCTTCCGCCAGTTCAAAATCCATCTTGCGCTCGTCCAGATCAACGCGTACCACACGCACCCTGACTTCATCGCCAAGGCGGTAGGTTCGTCCGGTCCGTTCGCCACGCAGACGATGGCCGGCGGGGTCGAAGTGATAGTAATCATTGTGCAAGGCGGTGATGTGCACCAGCCCTTCTACATAGATCTCTTTCAATTCCACGAAAATCCCGAACGATGTCACACTACTGACAATACCATCATAATCTTCACCGACTTTATCCAGCATGTACTCGCACTTGAGCCAGTCAACCGCGTCGCGGGTCGCTTCGTCAGCGCGACGCTCGGTCATGGAGCAATGCTCACCCAACGACAGCATGTCGGATTCGCTATAACGAAACGCTCCGCGCGTCGACACACCACGACGTGTTTTCTTTGTTCCCTTCGGGTCGCGTTCGTTGGCCCGCAGCTGATGACGAATCGCGCGGTGCACCAGCAAATCCGGGTAGCGACGAATCGGTGAAGTGAAGTGTAGATACTCCGCATGCGACAGGCCGAAGTGGCCTATGTTATCCGGGCTGTAACGCGCCTGAGACAAGGAGCGCAGCATCACCGTTTGGATAAGATGCATATCCGGCCGCTTCTGAATCGTGTTCAGCAGCTTTGCGTAATCGGATGCCTGGGGTTTTTCGCCCCCCGCCAGCGACAGACCCAGTTCCCCCAGGAACTCGCGCAAATCCGCCAGCTTGGTCGCCTGCGGCCCCTCGTGAACTCGATACAGGGTCGGTAACTTATGGCGATTCAGAAAGCGTGCGGAACAGACATTGGCTGCAATCATGCACTCTTCGATAATCTTGTGGGCATCATTGCGTTCGACCGGCACAATGCACTCGATTTTTCGATCCGCACCAAACACGATGCGCGTCTCGGTAGTTTCAAAATCGATAGCACCGCGCCTGGCACGCAGTTTTCTGAACACCTTGTATAAGCTGTACAGTTCCTCAAGATTATCCAGCACAGCCTGATATCTGGCGCGCAGCTTTTTGTCACCATCAACCAGCATGGCTGCCACTTCGTCGTAGGTCAACCGCGCATGAGAACACATGACGGCTTCCATAAAACGCGAACGCGTCACCTTGCCCTGCTTATCAATGTACATCTCGCAGACCATGCACAGACGATCCACCTGCGGGTTCAGCGAACACAGGCCATTCGACAACACCTCCGGCAACATGGCAATAACCCGCTCCGGGAAGTACACCGAGTTACCGCGCAAATAAGCCTCGGCATCCAGGGCGGTCGCCGGTTTGACGTAATGAGACACATCTGCGATGGCCACGATCAGGCGCCAGCCTTTGGGAGTACGTTTACAATAGACCGCGTCGTCAAAATCGCGCGAATCCACGCCGTCTATAGTCACCAGTGGCAAGTCGCGCAGATCAGCCCGGTTGCGCTTGGATGTCTCTGTGACGTCCCCGGCGAGCGACTGAATTTCATCCTCGACCGCGTCCGGCCACTCCAGCGGCAGCTCATGGGCACGGATGGCGACATCAATTTCCATACCCGGCGCCATGTGATCACCGATGACTTCGACCACTTTCCCAACCGGACCGGCACGCTTGCTGGGTTGCTCGATGATGGCCGCCGTTACAAACTGACCATGTTGCGCTCCCCCGGTGTGCTCCGGTGGAATGCGAATATCCTGTGTCAGCCGTTTGTGGTCAGGAACCACAAAACTGATGCCGCTTTCAAAATAGATACGCCCGACCACACTATGGGTGTTGCGTTCCAGTACCTCGACGATGGCGCCTTCCCGGCGTCCGCGGCGATCAACGCCCACTACATGGGCAACCACCCGGTCACCGTGCAATACGCCACGCATCTGCCGCGGTGACATGAACAGGTCGTCCCCGCCTTCCTCGGGCACCAGAAATCCAAACCCGTCAGGGTGCCCGATAACGCGACCGCGCACCATGTCCATGCGCTCAACCAGGCCGTAACCACCACGGCGGTTACGCAACAGCTGGCCGTCGCGCTCCATGGCGCGCAGGCGCCGTCGCAGCGCTTCTATATCCTCTTCACGCGATAACCCGAAGGCGTGGGCCAGTTCCTCCCGGTTCATCAGCTGACTGGAATCCGTCAGCACCGATAGAATGAACTCCCGGCTGGGAATCGGCGTTGTGTAGTTACCCGCTTCGCGTTCGGCAAATGGGTCTTTTGGAAAACGTTGTTTTTTGCGATGTTTTTTAACCATCCAGGCATCCTAACCAGTTTGGCCCGGAAAGGAAAATCGGAATTCGTACGCCGACAACCACCGGGCTGGATTGACAAGGCCACAAGTGACCGGTACAGTGCGCGGCTCGCTGTACCGGTACACATCCGGTAGAGTCATGCCGAGGTGGTGAAATTGGTAGACACGCTAGCTTCAGGTGCTAGTGGGGGCAACCCCGTGGAGGTTCAAGTCCTCTCCTCGGCACCAACTCACCAGACTATCGTGGAACTACCCCAAGAGCTTCACCGATACAGCATCACCGCTTCCCGCTCCGCTGACCATGCCGCCTCGTCTGTACCGGCCAGGCCTTCCAGGTCGCCCGGCATGGCCTCGGGGTCGTCCACCCACTGGCGCAACAACTCGCAACCATTGATCAGGTCGATGGCCAGACGACCGTATTCGTACTCGTACGGGAAGTCTCGCCAAAGCTCGTAATCCGGCCGCTGTCGGCGCAGGGCCTTGAAGGCCAAGGCTATCAGCCGCCAGGGATGGAATGCATCAACATCGTAGGCCCCGTCCTCCACGTGGATCTGCACCCCGGCGCACAGCTTTCCCGCGTACTTGTGGAAGGTGGGCTCGAACCAGCACTCACGCAGCCGACATCCCTGCAACCAGTGGGGAGCAAGGCGCTGCATCTCCGCCAACAGCTTTCGGGGTTCCAGATCCGGTGCCCCAAACAGCTCCAGGGGCCGGGTGGTGCCTCGTCCCTCAGACAGGGTTGTGCCCTCCAGCATGACCGTGCCGGCATAGCAGCGGGCCATCCAGAGATTGGGGGCGTTGGGACTGGGGTTGACCCAGGTGCGCTCGCCCAGAGGCCAGCCATAGCCCGGCCCATTTCCGGGAGCCCAGCCCTCCATGGTCAACACCTCGCAGTCCACGTCAAGATTCAGAGTACGCACAAACCACAGTGCCAGCTCGCCCATGGTGAGACCGTGACGCATGGGCAGAGGACCCGCGCCCACGAAGCTCTCCCACCCCGGGCGCAGGATCAGGCCCTCCACCGGACGTCCAGCCGGGTTGGGGCGGTCCAGCACTACCACCTGCTTGTTGAACTGTGCCGCCGCCTCCAGAACATAGCGCAGGGTGGTAATAAAGGTGTAGATGCGGCAGCCCAGGTCCTGCAGGTCCACCAGCAGCACGTCGAAGCTATCCATCATGGCTGGTATGGGCCGACGTACCTTGCCGTACAAACTGAACACCGGGATATTCAGCTCAGGGTCATTGAAATCCGGCGACTCCATCATGTTGTCCTGTTTGTCCCCCCGCAGACCATGCTGGGGACCGAAGGCGGCGGTGAGCCTGATATCGGGCAGTCGGGCAAGAGCGTCCAGGGAATGGGTGAGATCGTCTGTCACAGAGGCAGGATGCGCCAGCAGAGCCACACGACGCCCCTTCAGGGCCTGGCTCAACGCGGGCTGTTGAAGCAGGCGATCGATACCAAACTTCATGGTCTCACTCCGCAGCTTAGATTGTTTAAGGCACGCATTCAGGGCAGTACCAGTTGCGTCGCGAAGGCGACAGTGTGATGGAAGTCGGGCTTGCCTGGAGGATGTCGCAACGCCCAGTAAGACAGCACGCCGTCCGCATCCTCCAAGACCGCGGACAGCCCCAGCCGCAACGAACGGCCCGGCGGTAGAAAATCCGGACTGATCTTCGCATCCAGCTCCAATCGATCCCCGATCCGGCGCACCACGATACCCGGATCCAGTTCAACCTCCAGCTCCCCGCCTTCCCTGTAGCCGCGAAAAGCATAGACTGCCCACTCCCCGGAGGGTGAGAAGTGGAACTCCCGATACCCGGGGCCCTCCCCCGCCATCACGAAGACTTCGAAGCAAGTGTGCCACCACAAGCCACCCGCCCGCCGAGACGCTCGGGGTTCGGGGATGCTCAAGCCGGAGAGATCGCCCTCCAGGGCGAAGGCCAGTGTGAGGCTGCCCCTCGCTGCCTCACTCACGACCACTTCGATACCACGTACTGCCTGAGAGGTGGTTTGGGGATGACGATCAAGGGTGAGGGGCATTGGGCCGGTCCGGGATCTCATGGATGACAAGGCTAGCATTCAATCACGCAGTTCGCACGCGGGTTAACAGGGTCGCTGGGTGAGTGCTGATTCGCCCAGCGAAGGTGTTAAATTCGCTGTTGACCCCGCCAGGAATCAGGTGGGGAACTATCGCTGTCAAGCATTTCACCGCAATGGGGACAGGCGTCCGCTCGCTTAAACTCTTCCCTGACCACACGTAACAAAATCTTTTGTGCGTCTTCTTTGCTCAATCCAAGGTGAACTCGCATATTTTCGAGTACCACACGTTCTTCCAGCGAAACGTTCCCGTCTTCCAACACGTCATCGACCAGTTCCTTGTAATCTTCGTGGCGTTGATGAAGCCGTTGGGAAAACGCCGAGGCCAGGATACCGGCCGGTAACGCAACCATGCCGATACCAACAATCATTACGCCAATTCCAAATATCTTGCCCCCTGTAGTTATCGGGATAACGTCACCGTAACCTACCGTTGTCAATGTGGCGACCGCCCACCAGATCGCAGAGGGAATACTGCTGAACGTCTCCGGTTGCGTTTTGTGTTCAAACAGGAAAATCCCCGTTGACGCGAAAACAAGAATGATCGCCAGTATAAGCAACGCCGCACCAAAGGCAGGCGATTCATCCTTAAACACATTCAGAAGCAAATTTATTGCAGATGAGTAACGTGTTAGCTTGAGTATGCGCACCAGGCGCAGCGCCCTGAGGAAGCGCAAGTCCAGCGAGAAAAACATACTTAAATAGAAGGGAAGTATGGCGGCCAGATCAATCAAAGCCATAGGGGTGAAAGCGAAGCGCAGACGACCTTTAACTGGATGGGAAAATCGTCCGCCACCCTCCACACAGGCCCAAAGTCTAAGCAGGTACTCGGTGGTAAAGACCGCCACTGAAAACACTTCGAACCAACTAAAGAACGCCTGGTAAGTTATGTAGATACTCTTTACCGATCCCAGAACGACTGCTAAAACGTTAAGACCAATAAGGGTTATTATGAAGACATCGAAAACCTTGCTGCCACGATCACCGGGTTTGGAAAGTTCGACGAATTCATGGGCGCGTTTGCGCTTTAGCTGATGCATGAGGACTATCTTTCGAGACTGCAGCTATCCTGTGCCCGATTGAGGCTCTTCCGAGCTTTGGCCGGCGACAAACTCGACGAGCGGCATTGGCTTGCTTATTCCGTAGCCCTGGGCGTAATCGATGCCCAGTTTCGTCACCATTTCGAGCACGGCATCGTCTTCGACGAACTCGGCGATGGTCTTCTTGCCCATCACGTGACCGATATCGTTGATCGATCGCACCAGCGCCATAGAAGTATTGTCGCTGACGATTTCACGGACGAAACTGCCTTCGATCTTCAGAAAGTCCACGGGCAGGTTCTTCAGGTATCCGAACGATGACATACCGCTGCCAAAATCATCCAGGGCGAATAAGCAGTTTTTCTCTTTCAATACCGATATGAGTTTCAGAGCCTGATTGAAATTGGATATAGCGGAAGTCTCGGTAATCTCAAAACAGAGTTTTTCCGATGGGATGCCGGAGGTTTCAATCAGATCCTTGATGAATTGCGGGAATTCCGGGTCCGATAAGGTCGGGGCTGACAGATTGATAGAGCAGAACGAAAGTTGGTCCAGATGACGTTGTTGAGTCGACAACCAGTTGATGACATTGCGGACTACCCATCGGTCGATAGACGGCATAATGCCGTATCTTTCCGCGGCCGGCACGAAATTGCCGGGCGGCACCAGCTCACCTTGCTCGTCCACCATCCGGATTAATACCTCGTAGTGAAGACCAGGCTCCGCATTGGACCCCACCCCCTGGATCGTCTGGGCGTAAAGCCTGAAGCGGTCCTCTTCGAGCGCGGCGTGCAGCCTGGCCACCCACCGCATTTCGCCACGGCGTCGTTCCAAGGCGTCGTCGTTCGGCTCGTAGACGTGGATGCGGTTGCGGCCCGCCTCTTTTGCCGCGTAACAGGCCTCGTCCGCCGCCTGCAGCAGTGCATCCGTGGTAGTAAAGTGATCGGAAATAAATACAACTCCGATACTGACGCCGATGGCGAACGTCTTCTGCTGCCAGAGAAAGCGGAATTCTCCGGTAATTTCCCTGAGCTTCTCTGCCACTTTGATCGCGCCACTCGGCTCGCAATCCAGCACAATCACCCCGAACTCATCGCCGCCCAGTCGCCCGAAAGTGTCTATTTCCCGTAACTGGCCAGACAGTATGGAAGCGAGTTGCTTTAACAGGCTGTCGCCCGCGGCGTGCCCACAAGTGTCGTTTACCACCTTGAACTGGTCGAGGTCGCAATAGAGTAGTGCGCACTGGCATTTCCGTTGGGTCGCGTGGTCCAGGGTGTGTTGAAGCAGGCGTTCGAACTCGGTGCGATTGACCAGGCCGGTGAGGGCATCGTGGGCGGCCTGGTGTTGGATCTTTTTAGTCAGATTTCTGGAACTCGTAACGTTGCGGAATACCACCACGGCACCCATGATATCTCCATCGTGGGCGCGTATCGGGGCACCTGACTCTTCAATCGAATATTCCCCACCGTTGCGCGCAACCAGGAGAATATTGCCGTCCATTTTGGCTGCTTCTCCTTGTTCCAGTGCTGTCCTGACCAGGTTGGTAACATGTTTTCTACTGCCCTCCTGAACCACCATGACAACGCTGGAGAACGGAAGGCCCTTTGCCTCCTGCATCGACCAGCCAGTCAGCTCTTCCGCCACGGGATTCATGTATTCCACATTTTCCTCCGCGTCCGTGGTAATCACTGCGTCGCCGATCGAATGCAGGGTGATTTCGGCACGTTCCTTGGCGTCGAACAGGGCCAGTCTGGCCCACTCCAGTTCCTCAGTGTGGCGCTTGTTCTCAAGCATAGACCTGCAGAGCGCGTTGACCGACTCGGACAAGGCATAAATCTCGCGAGACCCATTTACCTTGAGCTCCGTTTCCAGGTTGCCCGCGGACAGCGCTTGCAAGCGGCGGTGGATTCTGGACATGGGCCGTACCGTAACCTTGAGAACAGCAACGGTAATAATTACTGTCAGCAAAAGAAGTAACAGGGTCGACCAAACCCGCAACCAGAGCACGTGCTCGTCAACCGTCTGGTGAATACGATCGGTGTTCCAGTCTACGCTGATCTTTCCATAAAGGTCGTTTTCGAAACGCACGTCCTCGGTGTAGGTAACTGTTTCCGAGGCGTCGCCGGTTCCGTTGCGGCTCCAGGACGCCAAAAGCATACCGCGCTCATTTTCGAACCGCACCGACTGGATGTCGGGCTCCTCATTGACGGTGGATTTGACGATGCTTAATAGAAGCGGGGTATCTTCACTGATTACGGCTTCGAGAGCCGATGCGGAAATGAGTGACACCATCCGCTGACTGTGTTCCAGCATTTCGCCAACATACGCTTTTTTACCGAGATACCGGGTAATTTCACCAGCCAGGAATGCCACGATCAGGGCCGCTGCCGCCATGATGAGCAGAAGCTGAGCCATCAAAGGCATCCTGTCCTGTGCGATGTTCTTCAGCATAAAGATAGTTTCCGAACTAGGACCCGACAACCAAGAAACAAACCGATTTTCCTGTCGCGGACAACATTATTTGAAAAATTCCGGGTTGTTTCGCACCGCTGCAACGATCGGCAGGTAGTCCTCATGTGAGCCGACAACAAATCCGTCCTTACCTAAAGCCTTCAGGCCCTCTGGATTCTTGTATTCGAGTAGCGCAAGACGTAGCGCGGAAAAGACACGCTCACTCATTCCGGATCTTGCAACCCAGGGTTTGGTGACATTCTGGAAAGTGGCGATAGGACGAAGCACCACGCCCTTGTTCAACAGCTTCTTGTAAGTACTTTCTTTCAATGCGCCGGCGTCGAATTCCCCTGCGGCTACCGCGTAACCGACGCGGTCGTGACGTCCCAGATAGTCGTAACTATCGAGATCGGCGGCTGTGATGCCGTGCTGCAGGAGGTACTGCTGGGACAGGTATCGACCGATGGTGGACTTTTCGTCTCCGAAGGCGAATCGCTTGCCCTTGAGTTCGTTCACGGACTGTACCTGACTCGAGCCGGACGCACAGATCACACCGTTGAAGCGTTTGGAGCCTTTCTTGCTCTCCATCGCCAACAACCTGACAGCGGAATCCAGTTTGAGGGCACTAACGTAGGAGGCGGGGCCCAGTCTGGCGAAATCGACCTCTCCGCTGGCTATGGCTTGCGTGCCCTTCTCGTAGCTGCTCGAGACCTGCATTCTGATTGATACCGGCTCGTCCAGTTCCCTGCTCACAATCCGTTCCAGGTCTTTCAGTATCGGCTTGAATTTTTTTACCATCGTCGTCGGTTTATCCGACGCGTAGACCCCGAAGTTCAAACTGACCTCTGCCAACGCAATGCCTGAGCTAAAATACACCATTAAAAACAGAAGGATAACCCGCATATCTCGAATCCTTTTTGCGCTTACAACAAACCTGGGGAGCCATCTATTCCTCCTCTAAGTAACGTTATCGTGCAACAGGCTTGGAACTTAAATAAAAACAACATACGAAACAGGTTGTTAATCGCCACCCTACTGCGCAAACGGTGCAGTGCAGTGTTGCACCGATGAATGCGCGGATAGCAGAAGCAACTGCGGAGTCGGGTTCGCCGTGATCCAGGGGTTGGTCCGAGCTTTTGGGCCGAGGATCACTGCGGTGAACGGTCACTTTGTCGCTCAATAGCTCACGGAATAACGTCTAAGTGAATAACTTCACTTGAAATACTCGAAACATGTACTAATGTCTATGGACCAGGGTCTAAAAACACTTTCAATAATATCCCTGAAATATTTGCCGGAATCTTCTGGAATCTGTTTCTGTCTTCTATTGAATTATTGGAGGGATGCTTAGGTATGGCTAATTCTCTGGTCGGGACGACAATATTTTCATCACCTGGAGGTCGAGTAGGCACCTTGGGAGTGACTGCGATTCTCGGATGTGCCAGTGCGCCGGCGGCGGCGATTCCCTCCCCTGATCTGCTGATCAATCTCACTGCCAGTGCCGCCCAAACCCTGGGCCTGCTGAGTGTAGTTGTGGGCGGATTCGCCTACTCGGCGAGGAAAAAACCGCGCAGCCACACTGAGCGCAGACGCGCCTGGCGTTGGGTATTCCACGCACTGGTGATCAGTTTTCTGGTTTCAGTTGCCGTCAATTTATTTCAGTACACGACGCAACTGGATGAACGCCAACACCGTCTGCAGACGAACCTGATTCGTCCTTCCGTTGAAAACGGCCAGGCGGTGGGTGACGTTTCCCTGAAAACCCTCTCGTTCAGCCAACAAATGGAGCACCCCCTGGGAATTTCCACCGGCGAGCTTGCCCAGCGACTGAATCAGAACAAGCCGATGAATCTGGTCGACGTCCGCGAGACCGAGGAGGTGGAAATGGGACGTGTGCCGGGCTCACGCCACATGCGCTACCCGGATCTGCGTGCTCAGGCGTACTCTCAATACAGCGAAAACGGCGAACTGGTATTAATGTGTTACTCGGGCAATCGCAGCTCCGAACTCTGCAGCGGATTTGCCGAGGACGGCAAGCAATGCAATTTCGTGATCGGAGGCTACGAGAAGTGGATCGCCGAAGATCTGCCGCTTGAGTTGTCGGACAAGCGGTCCGCCGACGAGCTGCGCGAACTTCCAGACTTCCCGCACCGGTTAACTCTGCTGGATACGCCGGAGGTCACAACCCTGCTCGAAGAGGAGGCGGCGATTTTCGTCGACGTTCGCTACCCTGACGATTTTGCCTTGGGGCATCTGCCGGATGCCGTCAACATACCGGTGCGCAAGCTGCCGACCGCCGCCCTGGATCAGCAACTGAGATCATTGCCGAACCAGCCTGTCATTGCCCCTTGTTACGACAAGCGGAGCTGCTTTTATGCCCAGATCCTGGGTCTCAAGCTGCATCGGCTGGGTTACGACTACAGGGGTCGCTACACTGTACCGCAGGAGTTTTTCGTTCCCCGGACGGAGAAGATGCATGTAACCCAGTGGCGTAAAGACCGCGCCGGCCGGACGCCACTCGGCTTCCTGGAACGATCGTTGGAGTCGCTGCTGTCAGGGTTGAGCCAGTGGACCGGACAACTTGCGGCGGGGATCCTCACGCTGGTGGTTATCTTGCGCCTGTTTTTCTCGCCCGTGGCCTGGAAGGCAGAACGCGATCAGTGGGTTCAGCGCCGTCTGGAACCACAGGCCCAGGCGTTAAAGGAGCGTTTCAGGGGCAACAAGCTGCATGCTTCTCAGGCGGTGATGGCACTCTATCGCCGACACGGCGTTACACCGCTACGAAATCTTTTTGGTACCGCCATCCAGGTTATGCTGTTTCTGATCTTTTTCGGGGTGGTGAAGCGTATTTCCGATAGTTCCGAAGAACACTTTCTCTGGGTTCCGGGATTGGGCCAACCCGATCCAACACATATTCTGCCGGTGCTGGTCGGAGCCCTGTTGACCGCCTATCTGATTTTTATCGCCAACCGGCGCTCGCGATGGTTTCTCGGGCTCTACGTCGCCTGCGGTACCGGCATAGGCTGGCTGATGCTGGAGTTAAACACGGGGGTAAACCTCTATCTCCTGTTCAGCCTGGTTTTCATCTTTGCCCAGACCGACCTGATATGGCGCCAGTTGCAAAAACGCTACCCCGTCATGGGCAGCGAGGCTGTGCAGCCGACGCAAACCATCGGGTCGGGGATCGTCCCGCTCGCGCAGGCGCACAGATTCTTCGGTGTCGGTAACAAAGCGGCTCGACTCGGGGAAATGCTACAGGCTGGCTTGCCGGTTCCCGGAGGCTTTGCTGTAACGACCGGTCTAATGAGTCGCGCCCTATGCTCAGAGACCGGGACGAGTCTGGACCTGGGTAGAAAGGAAACCGCACAGATAGAGCGCATGTGGAGACGTTTCGGCGTAGACAGTAAAGTGGCCGTGCGCAGTTCCGGCTTGAACGAGGACGGGGAAAACCAGAGTTACGCCGGCGTATTTGAGTCACGTCTCAACGTCGGGCAGCAGGATTTCATGCGCAGCCTGGCTGAGGTTGGACAGTCACTGGCTTCGGGGCGGGCGGCGGCCTACTCCGGCAACAGCCGGGAAACCGGCGGCATCGTCGTACAGAAGATGGTCGATGCACAGTACGCCGGGGTGCTTTTCTCCGAGCACCCGGTTTCGACGGGCTGTATGCTGATTGAATTGACACAGGGACTCGGAGAGTCGCTGGTGAACGGTAGCGTTACGCCGGAAGCCTATCGTTTCGGGCGTGTCAGCGGCCGGTGCCTGGAACACAGGCCGCCGCCGATCGATCTGGCGCCGCTGTTAGAGATGGGTCGCAGGGTGGAAGCACTGTTCGGGCAGCCGCAGGACGTCGAGTGGGCCTACGCCGAGGGTCAGTTTTATCTTCTGCAGGCGCGGAATATCACCGCACCGGTGCGGGATCGCGAAGACCGGCTCGGCCTGCTGGAACAGGAACGGGCACGACTGCTTTCGGTCGCCGGCCAGGATGAACAGATCGATGAACCCCTTTTGGTCCAGGACTCGCTGGCGGAAATTCTGCCGCGTCCCACACCACTCAGCATGTCTGTCATGGAGAGGCTCTGGGAGGCCGATGGCAGCACGGAGCTGGCCTGCCAGGAACTCGGGGTGCCTTACCGGATCAACGCTTTTTCCAAACCGTATGTAGTTTCGGCCTTCGGGGCGCTTTATGTTAACCAGCCGGAAGGACGGAGACGCTCTGGTAAAGGCCCCGGGGCGGTTGCCGCCTTCAAACTGGCAAGGTCCGCGGAACAGCTCAAAAGGGATTTCAAGAAGCGTTTTCTGAAGGGTTTTCTGCGCAAGATACGCCGTCACGAAGTAATGGACCTGACGAAGCTGCGGACGAAGGAGCTGATCGTACTTTTCGATCGCTGGCTGAACGATTTCGTGGTCAATACTTACCTTCAAGCCGAGATCATCAACGTGGCCGCTGATTTTTATTGGAAAACGGCACAAAAGGAGCTCGAGCAACTTGACGAGGACCCGGCCCTCCATCTCGGCGTCACAGGAGAGACCATCGTGTGCCGCGCCATGGCATTATTACCCGAGATTCGCGCAGGAAAACGGGACCGGCTGGAGTTTCTCGAACTTTTCGGCCATCGCGCGCCCAATGACTACGAGCTGGCTCAGCCCAGATATGCCGAAGACGAGGCCCAGGTGGACGCATTGATCGAACGGGCTGAATACGCTGAATCCGTAGATGCTGATGAGACCCCGGAGAGATTGTTGCCTTCCAGCCCTGTTCTGGCACTGAGTGTCGAGCGGGCACGCCGTTTTCAAGCCCTAAAAGAAGAAGCCAAGCACCAGTGTCTGCGCCAACTCTGTGTTATCCGCCGGGTACTGCTGGAAATCGGTGGCCAGACAGGTCTGGACGATGGGATTTTTCAGCTCCGCTGGGATGAAGTGCTGCAGTTGAAGCGAGGCGCCTTCGTGAAACAGGCGCGCAGCATCGTGGCCCGGCGACAACAGCAAAGTGCGGCCTGGGCAAGCGTCAGACTGCCCTCAGTGCTGACACTGAAGGACCTGGAGTCAATCAACCTCGACGGTTCCGGGGACCCGGTCATGCGACCTGGCCAACCCCTGTGGGGTATCAAGGTTTCCGGCAAGGGCGAAGTGATCGGTCCCGTACAGATCATAGACGACGCAAGAGATATAGGTAATTTTACTGCCGGCAACATCCTTGTCGCACGTTTCACTGATCCTACCTGGACACCGCTGTTTCGTCAGGCTCGAGGCCTGGTCACCGAAGTGGGGGGCTGGCTTAGCCACTCGGCCATAGTCGCCAGGGAGTATGGTTTGACCGCAGTCGTCGGCGTGACCGGCGCGTTGAGTTGCCTGCAGACGGGTCAACTGGTTCGTTTGAACGAAGACGGTACCGTCGAGGCAATGTCCACACGGCGGATTCACCAGCGTGCCGAGGTTTCCGTGGCAGTGGAGTTATCCCACCAATCGGGCGATACAACCGGAACCCTTCGCGACCTCAGTCAGTCCGGGGCACACATCGAGACTGAGGCGCAATTCTCGATCGGTGACCAGATCAACCTGGATATCCCGGGCAACGAGGCAGCCATCCTGCTTAAGGTGGTGCACGCCACCACTGCAGGCTATGGCCTGCAGTTTCCGGATGTATTGGGCGAACGGTTGATGCACGCGTTGTGCGGTGATTGCCCCGCTTGACAGCCTGTGTCTGCCCCTGTTATCGCCCCTCTGCCTGCCGCCCCGGTAGAAAAGCCGCGAGAAAAGTATTTTTCTCTAAATATTGACAGGCGATCGGCCAGCTTGACTCGGCCTGTAGCGAACACTATATTGGTAAAGAGGAAGCGAAAATGTGCGTAAACACATGAGAGATATTCCGATCAAAATACAGGGAGCGCGACTATGAAACTGTAGTCGACGTCCAGGGCTGGGCCGATATATTTATTAATTATAATAAGAGGTTAGCAGTCATGAACAAATCCAAAAAGACAACAACAGAAGATGCCCCGATGAATCCCGAAGATGCAGCAGGACAGTCTCGCCGGGATTTCCTGAAAACCGCCGGCAAGTTTGCAGTCTACACACCGCCCGCCGTAATGATGCTGATGAAGCCCGGTTACGCGAGAATGAACAAATCGATGACAGGGCGCCCACACCGTGGCCAAGGCGGCCAGGGCCACCACCACGGTGGCAACAACGATGGAGGCTACCGCCACGGCGGGGGAAAAGGCAGGTACGGCCGACCATCGTAAAATCCAAAACCCGATGACACACCCGCGGAGTACACAAGGGTAGAAGGCACGCGTCGAGACCACGCAATCCTGTTGTCGGGTGATCGGCAGTAGGAAGCCGGGAACGATAATGGCCTCAACAGCGGCGGCTCTTTTAAGCCGCCGCTTTTTATTGAAAAACTTAAAACTGCCCCGTTGTCACGGTCTCATTTCTCCACCACCCCTAATAATTTCAGCCTGTTTGCCGCTTTTAGGCGCATGGACCAACTGGATCTGCCGACTACAATTGCTGACGGTGTTCACTCTTATCTTCTGGGTGACGAACTGCTGCTTTTTTCGCAGCGGGCTCGTG